>JAPSJT010000037.1 GCA_031178045.1 Agromyces sp. | reverse complement strand
CGATCTCGCGGATGCCGCGGTGAGCCATCAGGTCGGCGGCCACGGCCAGCACGCGTTCCCGCGCGTCTGCTCCGGATGCCGCTGGCTGGGTCACCGGGCGATCGTACTCCGGTGATCGTCATTCCCATGCCCCTCAGACGGGGGGATTGATTTCACCGACAGGCCCGTCGCGGCGGCCGCTCAGTCGGCGGTGGACCCCGCCGTCACGCCCGGCACCTCGGCGAGCTCGAAGTAGACCGGGATGCCGCGATCGCGCGCGATGGCCACATCCTGATCGGCTCCGCGCGATTCACCGGGCAGACGCAGGACGGCGTCGCAGTGCTGCAGCAGCCGCTCGGCCGTGGGATACATCACCTGCTCGGCGAGTGGATCGTTCGGCCCGCTCGCGCCGGCGCTCTCGAGCACCGGAAGGGCCACCCACTCGCCGATCATCGGCACGTGGCCGGCCTGGAAGATCGGCCACGCGGCTGCTTCGAGCCGGCGAAGGTTCTGGCGCATGAGGTCGGGGTCGCCGCCGGTTCCCGAGGCGTAGGGGCCGGCGATCAGGATCATCAGGGGAGCAGTTCGTGTCATAATGTGAAAGATACCGCACGAACGTGCAAGAACGTGCACTCGCGGTCCGAACCGGAAGGAAGCCATGCTCGCTGCAACTCGCCGCGACCTCCTGCTCGAGCGGCTCCGCACCGACGGTCGGCTGGTCGCGAAGGACCTCGCCCTCGAGCTCGGCCTGTCGGAGGACAGCATTCGCCGCGACCTCCGCGACCTCGCCGCCGCCGGCCTCTGCACCCGGGTGTACGGCGGCGCACTGCCGATCTCGCCCGCCACCGGCGACTACGCCGCCCGCACGACCGTGGCCACCGAGAGCAAGCGGCGGGTCGCCGCCCACGCGGCCTCGCTGATCACCCGCGGCAGCACGGTCATCCTCGACGGCGGCACGACGACCCTCGAGCTCACCCGGGCGATCCCCACCGGGCTCGAGTGCGACGTCATCACGCACAGCCCGACGATCGCCGCCGCCCTGCTCGACCACGCGGCATCCGTCTACCTCATCGGCGGCACGCTCTTCAAGCACTCCGCGGTGGCGACCGGCGCCGCCGCCGCCGAGATGGCGCAGCGCGTCAGCGCCGAGCTGTTCTTCCTCGGCGTCGTGGGGATCCACGCCGAGGCCGGCCTCACGACGGGCGACCCAGAGGAGGCCGCGATGAAGCGCCTGCTCGCCTCACGCGCAGCCGACACGTACGTGCTCGGAAGCAGCGAGAAGCTCGGTGCCGCGGCACGACACGCGATCCTGCCGCTCGACGAGGTCACGGCGATCATCGCCGACCCGAGTGACGGGGCGGATCTCGGTGCGCTCGAGCAGCACGCGCAGGTCATACGCGTGCCGTGACGTCGTGGCGGCCTCGCTGACGCGGGTCACCGATCGGGGCTGGTCGCGATGCCACTGAACGGAATCGGGCAGTCGTCTTCGAGCGCGCACGTGGCGAGGTCGCCGCATCCCGCGTCGAGCACGTCGGTGAGCGTCGCCTCGATGTGCTGCAGAGCGGCGATCCTCTCGCGCACCTCCACGAGCTTCGCGCGCGCGAGCGCGGGCAGGTCGGCGTGCCGGCGATGCGCGTGCGATCCGCTGTCGATGAGCGCCGCGACCTCGTCGAGGGTGAATCCGAGACGTTGGGCGGCCTTGACCACGCGAAGCAGCAGCACCGCGTCGTCGTCGTAGAGTCGGTGTCCGCCCGGACTGCGTGCCGGCTCGGCCAGGATGCCGCGGCGCTCGTAGTAGCGGAGCGTCTGCAGGTTCACGCCGGCACGGGCGGCCACCTCACCGGCTCGCAGGGCGCCGGTCATGGCCGAACACCGGTCGGGCGAACAGGTGCGGCAGCGGGGCCGGTCGTCGGGTCGGCTGCCGCGGAGGTCCCGGATGTCGCGGACGCGAGGAGCGCGTCGAGCACCGGCACGTTGAGCGGCGGAACCTCGACTGTGAGAACGACTCGAGCCTCGGCTTCGCGCACGTCGAAGGAGAAGAAGGAGCAGCACCCCGTCTCACGGCGGGCGAGATCGCGAGCGAGCTCGGCACTTCCGGCGGCCAGCTCGAGCTCGGCGATCGTCGGCGTCATCCTTCGCACCTTCCGGAGATGGTCGTGGAAGAGCCGCTGGAACTCCTGCTCTCTGAGCGGGCGTTCCACGGTTGGCAGCGTGCACGACTCGGGAGCCCAGCCCGTGGCATCGATTCTGGTCATGCCACCACGGTAAACCTGTACTCAGGTATCGATTGCAAGTCGGCGAGCGCATCAAGGCTGGGATCAGTACATCGTTTGCTGTACTGTCAACGCATGCCGACGACCGAACTCGTGACCGTCTCACATGTGGCCGCGCTCACCCGGCTCGGCTACGCGCTCTCCGACGAGACGCGCACCCGCGTGCTGCTCGCGCTCCGGGAGGCGCCCGCTCACCCCTCCGATCTCGCCGACGCGCTCGGGGTCTCGAGGCAGGTCATGTCGAACCAGCTCGCGTGCCTGCGTGGTTGCGGACTGGTCGAAGCCGTGCCCGACGGCCGGCGCACCTGGTACCGCCTCACCGACGACCTCCTCGCGCCGGCGCTCGGCGAGTTGCTGCGAGTGGTGCTCGCCGTCGACCCGTCATGCTGCTCGGGCGAGGAGTGCAGGTGCGCATGAGCTCCGTCTCGCTCACCCCGCTCCCTCCCTCGGCGGCGCGGCGGACGGTGCTCGTACGCCGCATCCGCTGGATCGTGGCGGCGACGATCGCCTACAACGTGATCGAGGCGGTCGTCGCGATCGCGGCGGGCACCGTCGCGTCCTCGGCGGCGCTCATCGGCTTCGGCCTCGACTCGATCGTCGAGGTGCTCTCGGCGGCCGCGGTCGCCTGGCAGTTCGCGGCACCCGACCCGCACCGGCGCGAGCGCGCCGCGCTCCGTCTCATCGCGGTGTCGTTCTTCGGACTCGCCCTCTTCGTCACGATCGACGCGAGTCGGGCGCTGCTCGGGTTCGCGGAGCCCGACCATTCGCCGGTCGGGATCGCACTCGCCTCGGTGAGCCTCGCGATCATGCCGCTGCTGTCGTGGCTCGAACGCCGCACCGGCACGGAGCTCGGCTCGGCCTCGGCCGTGGCCGACTCGAAGCAGACGCTCATCTGCTCGTACCTCTCGGCGGCGCTTCTCGCCGGGCTGCTGCTCAACAGCCTGCTCGGCTGGGCCTGGGCCGATTCGGTCGCGGCGCTCGCCATCGCGGCGTTCGCCGTGCGGGAGGGCATCGAGGCGTGGCGCGGCGATGCGTGCACGGTGCCGGTCGCGGCGCTGACGGGCGAGCGCTCGCTCGAGCACGACGACGACTGCTGAGCGGCGGATGCCTCAGCCGTCGAGCGGCTCGATGAGGCCCGGATCTTCGGGGTCGACCGTGCGCGAGTTGTTGACGCGGCGGTCGACCTCGTAGCTCGTGATGCGCTTCGCGACCTGCTTCGACTCGGCCTCGAGCAGGGCGAGCATGTGCTGCTTGCCGTCATCGTCGAGCTTCGTCGGGTTGAGGTACTCGTCCCACGCGCCGGCGTCGATGAACACGGGCATCCGGTCGTGCACCTCGCCCGAGGCATCCCTCGCCTCGCGCGTGATGATCGACGTCGAGACCTCCCACTCGTCGCCGACCCTGCGCGCCGTGTAGATGCCCGCCGCGGCGAGCAGGGGCCGGTCACCGTGCAGGAAGTGCGCCTGCTTGTCACCGGGCTCGCCCGTCCACTCGTAGTAGCCGCGCATGGGCACGAGGCAGCGCGACGAGGCGAACGCGCCCTTCCACAGTCCATTCGTCGCGACGGTCTCGAGTCGCGTGTTGAACTGCGGTCGCTTCGACTCCTTCATGAAGGAGGGATGGAAGTTCCACACGGCGGGGTCGACCGTGCGCAGCACCTCACCCGTCTCGGAGTTCTTGCGTTCGCGCACGATGGGGATGACCTCGGTCGGCGCGATCGAGTACTGGGGTCGCCAGTCGCGGTAGTCGCCGCCTTGCGCGACGAACTCCTGGATCATCTCGTCGACCTTGGCGTCGTTGGCGAAGCGTCCGCACATGCAGACAGTCTGCACCCGCCCGCCGACACCCGCACCCGCGGCTCAGCGCATGGCTGCCGCGAGCCTCGGCCAGAACGCCGCGAGCGTCGCCGCCCCGCGCTCGAGCACGTCGAGCCGCACCCGCTCGTCGGCCGCGTGCCACCGATCGCTCACGAGCCCGGTGCCGAAGAAGACGATCGGCGCGTCGAGGGCCTGCGCGAGCAGCGCGGCCGGCCCGCCGCCGGCGTTGCCCATGCGTCCCACTTCGTCGACCCCGAACCCAACGCGCACCGCATCGGCGAGCGCATCGACGGCGGGGTGGTCGGGAGTGCGATACGGCGGTTCGGCGGTGGTGTGCGAGATCTCGAGCTCGTAGCGGATGTCGCCGGCATTCGCCTCGGCCCATCGCTCGAGCTGCCCCGCGACGACCTGCGGGTCCTGTCCGTCGACGAGCCGCAGACTGAGCGCCGCCGTCGCGGAAGCCGGGATGACCGCCCGCGGCAGCCCGGAGATGTCGCCTCCCTCGATCGAGATGACCTCGATCGCCGGGCGAGCCCAGAGCAGTTCGGGCACGCTGAAGCCGCGCTCGCCGGCGATGCGGTCCGTGCCCGATTCGGCGAGCCACCACTCCTCGTCGATGCCGAGTGCGGCGTACTCGGCGCGCTGCTCGTCGGTCGGCGTCGTCACGTCGTCGTAGAACCCCGGGAGGGTGACCCTGCCATCGTCGTCGTGCAGTCGAGCGAGCAGGCGGGTGAGGTCGACAACGGGGTTCGGCGACGGACCAGAGACGGCGCCGCTGTGCACGTCGCGCTCCGGTCCGAACACGGTGAGCTCGGCACCGATCATGCCGCGAACGCTCGTGCACAGGGCGGGACGCTCGGGGTCGAGCAGCATGGTGTCGGAGTAGACGATGAGGTCGCACGCGAGGTCGTCGGCGTGCTGCTCGAGCAGCTCGGCGAGGTTCGGGGAGCCGAGCTCCTCCTCCCCGTCGATGAGCAGCCGCAGCGTCACGGGCGGCGCCGAGCGGCGGGCCGCGGCGTCCGATCCACCTTCGAGCATGGCGCGGATGCCCCAGACATGCGCGAGCACCTGGCCCTTCGCGTCCGACGACCCGCGTCCGTAGAGGCAGCCGTCGCGCACCACGGGCGTGAACGGATGCGTCTGCCGCCACGGCTCCCCGCCGGCGGCGCGCACGTCGTGGTGGCTGTAGACGACCACGGCCGGCGCAGTGGCATCCGCCGCCGGCCACTCGGCGAAGACGGCGACCGTGTCACCCTGCGGCCAGAGCTCGACACGGGGGAAGCCCGCTGCACGGAGCACCCCGGCGGCGAAGTTCGCCGAGCGGTGCAGCTCGTCGGCATGCTCGGGATCGCCCGCGACCGACGCGATGGCGACCCACTCGGCGAGCTGCTCCTCGAGCTCTCGGCGGTGGCGCTCGAGGAAGGGCCGCGCCTGGCCGTCGTTGCGCGTCGCGAGCTCGGGCGAGGACGTCAGGAGTTCCGTTCGGGTCATGGCACCCACCACAGCACCCGCCCGCACGCCGGAGAAAGCACTTGACACGGGCATCCGGTGCAGTGTCAAGCATCTGGCGACCAGTGCCGACCTCCCGCTACCGTCGCGTCATCCGATGAGAAGGAGGCGACATGATGCGCGAGCTCGAGTCGCTCGACGAACTCGTCGAACTCGTGCATTCGCGACGGGGGCTGCACGTGCGGTATTCCGAGGGCCTCGAGTCCGACCGCGACGGCGGCAGCATCGACACCGAGAGCGGCCTCGAGCTGCCCGGGCTCTCGGTCAACCCGCTCGACGCGGAGGAGTGGTGGACCCGGCCGCTCGCCGACTGGCTCGCGCGGCAGGTGTGCCAGTACCGCCATCTGCGCGAGAAGAACCCCGACCGGTTCGCGTGGGTGCTGGCGGGGCGGCAGGTCGGCCGGGGGCCCGACTGCGAGCCGCTGCTCGCCGACGTCGAGCCCGTCGCCCGCCTCGGCGACGCGCTGCTCGCCGAGGCGGAGGAGCGCTACCGTTCGCGATTCGATGCCGGTCACGGCCCTGAGGACTAGGTGTCAATCCCGCGACTCCGCGCGGGCCGCGGGCTAGGTTCGAAGAGATCGTCGGCGATGGACTCGCCGTTCGGGAGGGAGCATCGTGTCACGCAATGTCCGGGCGTTCTCGTGCTCGCCCGCCGCCGTCTTCGAGGTGCTCGCGGATGGCTGGCTCTACCCCACGTGGGTCGTCGGCGCGTCGCGCATGCGCGATGTCGACGCCGCCTGGCCTCGGCCCGGCTCGAAGCTCGCGCACTCCGTCGGCGTCTGGCCGGCGCTCATCGACGACGAGACGGTGAGCGTCGAGTGGGATCCGCCGCGCCGTGCGGTCATGCGTGCGAAGGGCTGGCCGATCGGCGAGGCCGTCGTGACCCTCGACGTGCGAGCGCAGGGCAGCGGATGCCTCGTCCGCATCCAGGAGGAACCGGCCGAGGGACCGGGCGCCTGGGTGCCGCGATTCATCACCGAGCCGATGCTCCATCTGCGCAATCGTGAGACGCTGCAGCGTCTCGCGTACGTCGCCGAAGGACGCGAGCAGAACGGCGAGACCTGATGGGCGTCGCGGTCGTGATGTGCGGTTCGGCCGGACTCGGCCGGGCGACCGTGCGGGAGCTCGCCGACGGCGGCTGGGATGTCGCGGTGCTGGCGCGCGACGAGGGACGTCTCGCGGCGACGGTCGAGGAGATCCGCGCGCGCGGCGTACGCGGCATGTCCGTCTCGGTCGACGTCGTCGACGCCCAGGCGGTCGACGCCGCCGCGGCTCGCATCGAAGACGAGCTCGGCCCCATCGATCTCTGGATCAACGGCCCCATCACCGCCGTGCACGGCGAGTTCCTCGACATCGATCCGGCGGACTTCGAGCGGGTGACGGATGTCACCTACCACGGCCTCGTGAACGGCACTCGTGCGGCGCTCGGGCGCATGGTGCCCCGCGACCGCGGCCACGTCATCCAGATCTCGTCGGCCCTCGCCCACCGTGGACTTCCGCTCCTCTCCGCGTACTGCGCGGCCAAGGGCGCGAGCCGGATCTTCACGGAATCGGTGACGAGCGAGCTGCTGCACCGGCGCAGCCGCGTGCGGATCTCGGAGATCGACATGCCCGCCCTCAACACGCCCTTCTACAGCTGGGTGAAGAACCTGCTGCCGAAGCGTTCACGCCCGGTGCCCGTCGTCTTCCAGCCCGAGGTCGGCGCCCGGGTGGTGGCGACGGTCGTTCGCCATCCGCGGCGGCGCACCTGGGTGGGGGAGCCGACCCTCGCCGCGATCATCGGCAATCGCGTCTCGGGCCGCCTGCTCGACTGGCTCTCCGCGACCTTCGGCTACCGCGTGCAGGAGGCGCGAGGCATCGAGGAGCCGATGCTTCCCCCGAACCTCTACGAGGCGGTGCCGGCCGAGGTCGGCGCGCACGGGGCGTTCGACGAGAAGGCGGTCACGTGGTCGCCGCAGGTCTGGGCCGTGCTGCACCGCCGCGCCGCCTCGGCGCTCGGCGTGGTGGCGGCCGCCGCCGCCGGAGCGGGCGCAGTCGCACTGCGGAAGCGCTCCCGGTGAGCGACCTCGATGCGGTCGTCGTCGGCGCTGGGCCCAACGGGCTCGCGGCCGCCGTGACGCTTGCGCGGGCGGGACTGCGCGTGCACGTCTTCGAGCGGAACGCCACGATCGGCGGCGGCGCCCGCACGTCGGAGCTCACCCTGCCGGGCTTCCGGCACGACGTCTGCTCGGCGGTGCATCCGATGGCCCTCGCGTCGCGGTTCTTCCGCGAGTTCCAGCTCGCGCGCCGGATCGAGCTGCGGATGCCGCCGGCGTCGTACGGGCATCCGCTCGAGGGCGGGCGTGCCGGCATCGCATACCGCGACCTCGATCGCACCATCGACGGGCTCGGCGTCGACGGTGCGGCGTACGGGCGCCTCATGCGACCGCTCGTCGACCACGCCGACGAGGTCGCCGAGTTCACCGGCGGCAACCTCCTGCGCGTGCCGCGGCATCCGCTCACCGCCCTGCGCTTCGGACTGCGCGCGCTGGAGCAGGGGGGCCCGGCCTGGAACCTGCGCTTCTCCGAGGATGCCGCGCCGGCAATGCTGACCGGCGTCGCGGCGCACACCATCCTCCGGTTGCCGAACCTCGCTCCGGCGGGTGCGGGGCTCGCCCTCGGCGTCTACGCGCATGCGCGCGGCTGGCCCATCCCCGTCGGTGGCAGCCAGGCGATCGTCGATGCGCTCGCCGCCGACCTCGTCGCGCACGGCGGCACGATCACGACCGACGCCGAGATCACCGACCTCGGGGCACTGCCGACGGCCCGGGCGATCCTGCTCGACGTCACGCCCAAGGCGCTGCTCGCGATGGGCGGATCGCGGGTGCCCCCGCGCTACGCACGTTCGCTGCGCCGCTTCCGATACGGCAACGCCGTCGCGAAGGTCGACTTCGCGCTCTCGGGGCCGGTGCCGTGGGCGAACGAGGAGCTGCGCGGCGCCGGAACGCTGCACCTCGGCGGCACCCGTGCCGAGATCGCGGCGGCCGAGAACACCGTCGCGTCCGGCCGGCACGCCGTGTCGCCCTACGTGCTCACCTCGCAGCCGTCGATCGTCGACAGCACCCGTGCACCCGCCGGGCAGCACACGCTGTGGACCTACACGCACGTGCCGCGGGGGTCGACGATCGATCAGCGCGAAGCGGTCACCCGGCAGATCGAGCGATTCGCCCCGGGCTTCCGCGACCTCGTGCTCGACGTGTCGAGCCGTACCGCGATGGACGTCGAGCGCTACGACCCGAACTACGTGCTCGGCGACATCGCGGCGGGCGAACCGTCGATCCCGCAGCTGCTGCGCCGGCCGGTCGTCTCGGCCGATCCGTGGCGCACACCGATCGACGGCGTCTACCTCGCCTCGTCCTCGACCCCGCCGGGGCCTGGCGTCACCGGCCTCAACGGGTGGTTCGCGGCGCTCAGTGCGCTGCGGAACGAATTCGGCGTGCGGGCGCTGCCGAACCTGTCACTCGACTGATCGGCCGCGACTCGTTGCCGGTGAATCGGCCCGCGACTACTCCGTGGGCTCCGCCTCGCTCTTCGGCACGCGCACGGTGAGCCCCCCGGGTTCGATCCACGTACGGAATGCCTGGGTGCGGCCGAAGCTGTCGCCGTCGAGCTCGAGCTCCTCGGGGCGGCTGAGCACGACGTCGAGGTGCCGGCCCTTGACGTAGCGCAGGGCGTCGACGTCGGGGCTCATGAGCTTCCGTCCGATCCGGGTGCGGCGCAGGACGCCGTTCTCCCACACGATCTTCACGAAGATCTGCACCCAGCCCCATGCGCTCTCGGGCCGCAGGAACACCGCCTCGAACCGGCCGTCGTCGATCGCGGCGGTCGGCAGGAGAAGGATGTTCGCGGGCAGGGATCCGCAGTTGCCGATGATGAGCGTGTGGGCCGAGACGGTGCGCGTCGGCCGGCCATCGAGCCGGTAGCGCATGCGGAGCCGGTTCTTATCGCGCAGTGCTTTGCGGATCGCGTCCACGTAGGCGAGCCAGCCGACTCGCGCCTTCAGCTCCTCGTCGGTGTGCGAGAGCATCTTCGCGTCGAGGCCGAGCCCCGCCATGACGAGGAACGCCTCCCGCTCCACGGCGCCGCCCTCTCGCCGGATATCCGCCCACGCGAGGTCGATGCGTCGATCGGCGCCCGCGTACGCCACGCCGATGGAGTGCGCGAGGTCGTCGAGGGTCAGGTCGAGGTTGCGGGCCAGCAGGTTGCCGGTGCCCGACGGCAGCAGCGCGAGCGTCGCCGGCGAGCCCGCGACGACCTGCGCGACGGCGCGGATGGTGCCGTCGCCTCCGGCGGCGATGACGAGCTCGGCACCCGCCTCGATCGCGGCACGCGCCTGACCCGGTCCGGGGTCCTCGACGGTGGTCTCGAACCACAGCGTCTCACCCCAGTCCGCGGTTCCCGGCTCGGCGGCGACCGCCGCTCGGAGCGCCTCCTCGTTGACCTTCACTGGGTTGAAGATCACCGCGGCGGTGCGTCCGGCGGTGCGGGCAGCGGTCGGCTCCGATTGGCCGCCGCTCGGCGCGGTGGTGCGGGTGGGGACTTCCACGTCATCGGTCACGCGTTCCGCCAATCGTCGCTCGTCACGCTCGCGCCCGCTTGCGGGCCCATCTGCAGCATCCCACCATCGACGACGATCGAGGCGCCTGTGACGTAGGACGCGGCGGGGGAGGCGAGGAATGCGATCACGGCAGCGACCTCGCTCACGTCGCCGGGTCGCGGGATCGGGATGCCCGGGCGGTGGTCGCCCTCGGGACTCTCGTCCTCGTTGCCCGACATGGCGGTGGCGATCTCGCCGGGTGCGACGGCGTTGACGGTGATGCCGAGGTGGGCGAGTTCGAGGGCCGCCGACTTCACGAGCCCGCCGAGCCCGTGCTTCGAGGCGTCGTAGGCCGAGGAGCCCACCATGGGCTGGTGCTCGTGCACGCTCGTGACGGCGATGATGCGGCCGCCGGTACCCGCATCGACCATGCGCCGGGCGGCCCGCTGGATGCCGAGGAACGCGCCGTCGAGGTTGGTCGCGATGATCCGGCGCCACTCCTCGAGGCTCACCTCGAGGAACGGGGTCCAGAGGCCGGCGCCCGCATTGTTGACGAACACGTCGAGACCACCGAGCTCCTCGGCGAGCCCGTCGATGACGTCGCCCGCGTGCTCGAGGTCGGCGACGTCGAAGGCCGCGACGGCCGCGCGCCGCCCGAGCGCCTCGACCTTCGCGGCGGTCTCCCTCGCGCCCTCCTCGTCGGAGTGCCAGGTGATGCCGACATCCATGCCGGCCCGTGCGAGTGCGATCGCCGTCGCCGCGCCGATGCCGGAGTCGGATCCCGTCACGATCGCGCGAGTGGGAGCGAATGCGGAGTACATGCCGACAGCACATCATGCCGACGGGGGCAGGGGAATGCGTTGACAGCGGAAGGTGCCGCCGGTACGACGAGCGCATCACGACTGTCAGGACCGTGGTGCACACTGGAGCCGTGATCGCCGCGCATTCCCTCACGTGGAGCCCACGGCATCCGACCGACCTTCGGCAGACGCTCGGTTCGCTGCGCCGCGGCGGCGGCGACCCCACGTTCCACCTCGATGCACTCGGCGCCGTCTGGCGCACGACGCGAACCGACGAGGGCCCGGTGACGCTGCGGTACACGCAGCCGGCGCACGACGTGTTGCGCTGCGAGGGCTGGGGCGCCGGCGCGCGCTCGGCGGTCGCCGCGGCACCCGAGGTGCTCGGGGATCGCGACGATCCGGCGGGCTTCGCGCCGGGCATCCGCCTGCTCGACGACGCGCACCGGCGCAATCCCGGTCTGCGCATTCCGCGCACGGGTCGGGTCTTCGAGGCGCTCGTGCCCGCGATCCTCGAGCAGAAGGTCATCACGCTGCAGGCGCACGACTCGTGGCGCCGGCTCGTCTGGCGGTTCGGTGAGGCGGCGCCCGGGCCGACCCCGCGCAAGATGGCGGTCGCGCCGTCGGCGGAGGGATGGGGCTCGATTCCGACCTGGGAGTGGCACCGCGCCGGGGTCGACCCACGGCGTGCGCGCACGATCGTGAACGCCAGCCGCTACGCCGCCCGGCTCGACGAGGCCGTCTCGATGAGCCCGGCGGATGCCTCGGCACGCCTCACCCTCATGCCCGGCATCGGCGCGTGGACGGTCGCCGAAGTCGCGCAGCGCGCGCTCGGCGACGCCGATGCGCTCTCGGTCGGCGACTACCACCTGTCGAACTACGTCGGACACGCGTTGTGGGGTCGCGACATGACCGACGACGAGATGGTCGAGGCGATGGCGCCGTGGGCGGGGCACCGCTATCGGGTGGTGCGACTGCTCGGGGCGGCCGGCGTTCGTGGGCGGCCGCGCCGCGGGCCGCGCATGCCGTTCGTCGACCACCGGGCCATCTGAGGTCGCTCGCTCCGCCCTCGCGCCGCCCTCGCGCCGCCCTCCGCCGCCCTCGCTCCGCCCTCCCCCGCCCTCGCGCCGGCCTCGTGATTCCGACATGCCAGTTCCCCCTCAGCGAATGAGGCGGAACTGGCATGGCGATGTGAATGCGCCGCCGGCGGCAGCCGCGACGGTGCACGGCGCGGGCGAGCAGGGACGACGGCGTCGACCGTGCCTACTCGAGCCACTCCGTCTCGAAGGTCGGGTTCGCGTGGATGTTCGTCGAGACGAACGGCTCGGGGCCCACGACCGCGAACTTGTGCGGCGTGAACGCGGGCACGACGAGGATCTGGCCCCCGGATGCCTCGTACTGCTCGTCGCCGATGGTGAACAGTGCGCGCCCGTGCCGCACCACGAAGGTCTCGCTGTACGGGTGCCGATGCAGCCGCGGGCCGGCGCCGGTCCGGGCTTCGTATTCGAGGATGAGCGACACCTCCGAGCCGATGTCGGCGCCTTCGATCGACTCGTTCCAGTCGACGTCGTCGGTCGCGACGCCGGAGCGCCGATGCAGGAGCAGCATGTCAGCGCTCTCCTCTGGTGAAGTCGCCGGTGGACGGTGTGCCCTCGAGCCGCTCGTAGCGAAGGAGCACCGCACCCTTCGAGTTCGCCAGGGGCGGATCGATGAGCTCGAGGTTCGTGGGTACGGTGCCGCCGGCGAAGGCCTGCTTGCCCTTCCCGAGCAGGATCGGGTGCACCCAGAGGTTGAGCCGGTCGAAGAGCTCGTTCGCGAGCAGCGTCTGCACGAGATTGGCGCTGCCGAAGACGTGCACCTCGCGATGCCGGTCGCGGATGCGTCGAACCTCGGCGACGACGTCTTGGCCGAGGCGTTCGGAACCGGCCCACTCGAGCGCCGCGTGCCCGTGCGACACCACGTACTTCGGCACCTCGTTGAACCGTTCCGCGATGTCGCCGTCCTGTGCGGCGTTCGGCCAGTAGGCGGCGAAGATGTCGTACGTCTTGCGACCGAGCAGCAGTGCGTCGAGACGCTCGATGCCGGCGCTCACGATGCGGCCGCTCTCCTCGTCGAAGAACGGGAACTGCCAGCCCCCGAAGCCGAACCCGCCCTCGGTGTCCTCGAGGGGCCCACCCGGGGCCTGGACGACGCCGTCGAGCGTCATGAACAGATCGATGTGGATCGTACCCATGCGTCTCGGTCTACGGTGCCCGGTGCACGCTGTCAAGGTTCGAGTGCCCGGGGCCCGACGCCGTGGGATCGACGGGACGCCGACGTCAACGTCAACGCCTCGGACCCTCACGACGCCGAGCCCTCGGTGCTCACCGAGCTCGAAGCCAAGCTACCGCCGCGGTTCAGGTCCGCGGCAGGGGCTTGACCGTGGCGGGCGTGTGCTGCTGGGCCGGGCGTCAGCTCGCACGCGGCTCCGACGTCTCGCGATGCACGGCGCTCCACTCGATGAGCGGTTGCAGCAGCTCGATGAGTTCGAGCCCGGCGGCGGTCGGGGAGTAGCTGATCGTCACGGGCGTCGTCGGCCGCACGTGCCGCTCGATCAGCCCCTCGCTCTCGAGCTCGCGCAACCGGCTCGCGAGCAGGCGGTCGGAGATGCCAGTCACAGCACCGCGGTACTCGGAGAAGCGACGGGCGCCGCGTACGCCGGCGAGCAGGATCGCGCCGTTCCACTTGCGCCCGGCGAACTCGAGCGAGGACTGGAACCGGCGGCAGGCCGCCTCGTCGATGTGCCCGAATCGGTGCATCTGCTCACTCACCATAAGTAAGTAGCTTACGCCACATTCGCGCGCGTCGCCCCGGCCCTCCAACATGGAGCGTGCACCACCGTCACGACCGATCGGAGCACGATGTACTACGGCCACGAGCTGCAGTTCGGCACCTTCATCACGCCGACCAACGACCCGCCCCACAGCGCCGTTCGCCTCGCCGAGCTGACCGAGGCATCCGGCTACGACCTCGTCACCTTCCAGGACCACCCCTACCAGCCCCGCTTCCACGACACCTCGACGCTGCTCACGTGGGTCGCCGCGCGGACGGAGCGCATCCACCTCGCGGCGAACGTCACGAACCTGCCCCTCAGGCCGCCCGCGGTGCTCGCCCGGGCGGCGGCAAGCCTCGACCTGCTCTCGGGCGGACGCTTCGAGCTCGGGCTCGGCGCCGGCGGCTTCTGGGACGCGATCGAGGCCATGGGCGGGCGACGCCTCTCGCCCGGTCAAGGGGTCGACGCGCTCTCCGAGGCGATCGACGTCATCCGTGGCGTGTGGGACCAGGGCGAACGAGGTCGCTTCGAGGTCGACGGCCGGTACTACCGAGTGAGCGGCGCGAAGCGCGGGCCGGCTCCGGCCCACAACATCCCCATCTGGATCGGTGCGTACAAGCCGCGCATGCTGCGCCTCACCGGCCGGAAGGCCGACGGGTGGCTGCCCTCGCTCGGCCACCTGAAGCCCGGCGAGTTCGCGACGGCCAACGCGACGATCGACGAAGCGGCGATCGGCGCAGGCCGCGACCCGCGCGAGATCCGCCGCATCGTGAACATCGGCGGCCGGTTCTCGGCCGGCGGATCGAGCGGCTTCCTCGACGGGCCGCCCGCGCAGTGGGTCGAGCAACTCCTGCCGTACGTCGTCGACGACGGCGTCGGCACCTTCATCCTCGCGAGCGATGACCCGGCGACGATCCAGCTGTTCGCTGCCGAGGTCGCCCCTGCGCTCAGGGAGGCCGCCGCGCGGGAGTTGCGATCGACGGATGCCGCGGCCGCCGCCTCGGCCACATGGGTCGCCCGCAGCAGCGCAGTGCGCGCGAAGCGCCGCGCCGGCATCGACTACGACGCGCTGCCCGCCTCACTCGCGGCGCACGCGATCGAGCCGGGCGACGCGGGCTACGCGCGCGTCCGCTCGACGTACATGCGCGGCGGGTCGCCGGGCCTCGTGCTGCAGCCGGCCGACGCGGGCGAGGTCGCCGAGGCGGTCGCGTTCGCGCGCGCGAACCCCGACGTGCCGCTCGGCATCCGCAGCGGCGGACACGGCATCAGCGGGCGATCGACGAACGACGGCGGCATCGTCATCGACCTCTCGCGGATGACGGGCATGCGCGTGCTCGACGAATCCGCTCGCCTCGTGCGCATCGAGGCCGGCGCGCGCTGGAAGGACGTCGCCGCGTTCCTCGAGCCGCACGGCTGGGCGCTCTCGTCGGGCGACTACGGCGGCGTCGGCGTCGGAGGGCTCGCCACCGCCGGGGGCGTGGGCTGGCTCGTGCGCGAGCACGGGCTGACGATCGACCACCTGCGTGCCGCCGAGCTCGTGCTCGCCGACGGTCGCATCGTGCGAACGGATGCCACGACGCATCCCGAGCTCTTCTGGGCGGTGCGCGGGGCGGGCGCGAACGTCGGGATCGTCACCGCCTTCGAGTTCGAGGTCGACGAGGTCGGCGACGTCGGCTTCGCCCAGCTCGCCTTCGACGCGAGCGACACGGCGGAATTCCTGCGCGCCTGGGGTGACTGGGTGGTGGACTCGCCGCGGGATCTCACGAGCTTCCTGATCCTCGGCGGTGCGAGGGCCGGGCAGCCGCAGGTCGCGCAGGTGATGGCCGTCGTCGACTCGGCCGATCCCGAGACGGTGCTCGCCCGCCTGCAACCGCTCGCCGAGGCGGCACCGCTCCTCGCGCAGGACGTGCGCATCACGAGCTACCGGTCGGTCATCTCGAATTCGAGCGACGCCGCGCACGCCGCCGAGGGTGAGCCGTCGGCACGATCGGGACTCATCGGACGGATCACGCCCGAGTTCGCCCGGGACGCCGCCGAGTTCCTCGCGAGCGGCGCGAGCTACTTCTTCCAGTTGCGCGCCGTCGGCGGCGCAGTGCACGACGTGCCGGCCGACGCCACCGCCTTCGCGCATCGCGGTGCGGAGTTCTCGGTCGTCTCGATCGGTGCGAACCGGCCGCTCCTGAATGCCGGATGGGGCCGGCTGATCGCACCGCACGTCGACGGGTCGTACCTGAGCTTCGAGACCGAGCAGGGGCCCGAGCACGTCGAGGCGGCGTTCCCGCCGGCCACCCTCGAGCGGCTGCGCCGGCTCAAGCGCGAGATCGATCCCGGCAACCTCTTCCGCGACAATGCCAACGTCACGCCGGTATGAGCTCGTCGAGCGACGGGTGCAGGTGCCGGGTGGTGAGCACCGATGCCGCGTGGCGGGCTGCGGCGGTGAGCGCCTCGGGCAGCGTCGCGCCCGCGAGGTGCGCGTCGAGCGCGCCCGCCATGAACGCGTCGCCCGCACCGTTCGTGTCGACGACCTCGACGGGTTCCGCCGGTACGCGCACGGGCAGCATCCGCTCGTCGAGCGCGACCGCACCCTCGGCGCCCAGGGTGCAGACCACGACGGATGCCCCGCCGCGCACGCACTCGGCCATGAACGGCACGGGGTCGGCGCCGATGCGGTCGGCGTTCATGAAGATCCAGTCGGCGGCGTCGATGAAGGGACGGTGGAACTCGGCGGTGCCGTCGTAGTCGTGGATGTCGGTCCAGATCGGGCGCCCGGCCGCGAGCGCCGTCGGGATGAGCGCGCTCGAACGGGCCGAGAGGTCGAGCACGATGGCCGGGGCATCCGCCATCGCCTGTTCGAGCTCGTCGCTCGCCGGCGTGCCGGGGTCATCGGGGGCCGAGAGGTAGAGCGAGACCCGACCGCCCTCGCGGGTCATGAGGTTCAGGTGCGACTCCGTGCGGGTGACCGGCAGGTGGTCGAGCCGCACCCCGGATGACTCGAGCGCCGAGCGCACTCTCCCGCCCTCGACGTCGTCGCCGAACAGCGTGTGCAGCAGCACGGGCCGGCCGAGCCCCGCGAGCCCGAGCGCCTTGCCGGCGGAGGTGCCGCCGATCGTCTCCCAGTCGCCGAGGGCGAACTGCATGTGCGGCACGGGCTCGGGCAGCCGGTCGAGCAGCACGATGCGGTTCCACGAGGCAGGGCCGGAGATCACGATGGGGGAGTTCGTCATGGTGTCGTCAGCGTAGCTCGCGTCGACGACGAGTCGCCCGGTCGGCGGATAACGGGCATCCCGGGAGGTGTCAAGGCGCTTGGCGCGTCGGCCCGGGTTCGGTGTCATGGCAGGACCGCACACGATCGAAGGAGTTCAGCATGAACCAACCGGCCCAGCAGCAGGAGTTCCCCGGATCCGAGCAGGAGATGACGCCGAAGCCCGACCACGGCGAGGAGAGCTACCGCGGGTCTGGCCGGCTCGAGGGCAAGGTCGCGGTGATCACCGGGGCCGACAGCGGCATCGGCAAGGCCGTCGCGATCGCGTACGCGCGTGAGGGAGCGGATGTCGTCGTCAGCTACCTCAACGAGCACGAGGACGCCGCGGAGACGCGCCACTGGATCGAGGAGGCAGGTCGCCGAGCGCTGCTCATCTCGGGCGATCTCGCCGACCCGGCGCACTGCCGGGAGATCATCCAGAAGACGATCGACGAGTTCGGCCGCCTCGACGTGCTCGTGAGCAACGCGGCCTTCCAGATGGATCACCCGACGCTCGACGAGGTGAGCGACGAGGAGTGGGACCGCACCCTCGCCGTGAACCTGAGCGCGTACTTCCACCTCGTGAAGGCGGCGCTGCCGCACCTGAAGGCGGGCGCCGCGATCATCGGCTCCTCCTCGGTGAACTCGGACATGCCGTCGCCGACGCTCCTGCCCTACGCCGCGACGAAGGCGGCGATCGCGAACATGACCGCGTCGCTCGCACAGCTGCTCGCCGAGCAGGGCATCCGTGCGAACAGCGTCGCCCCCGGGCCAGTGTGGACGCCGCTCATCCCCTCGACGATGCCCGAGGAGAAGGTCGAGAGCTTCGGGCAGCAGGTGCCGCTCAAGCGGGCCGCGCAACCCGCGGAGCTCGCACCCGTCTACGTGATGCTCGCCTCGGACGAGGCGAGCTACGTCTCGGGCGCGCGCGTCGCAGTGACGGGCGGCAAGCCGATCCTCTGATCGCGCGGGGTCACGCGCTGACACGATCTTCGGCGTCGGCATCCGCTCGGGTACGCTGACCGCGACCCCGACACCGACGCCGAAGGATCAGCCGTGCCCCGTTTCGACCTGCCCGTCGACGATCTGCGCGCGTACCGCCCCGCGGTCGCCGAGCCCGCCGACTTCGACGCCTTCTGGGCGTCGACCCTGACCGAGTCGCGGGCGCTCGCCACCCCTCCCAGGCTGACTCGGGTGGAGTCGCCGCTCAGCTCGTTCGAGATCTTCGACGTCGAGTTCAGCGGCTTCGGCGGCGACCAGGTGCGCGGGTGGTTCGTCGTGCCGGCGGGGGCCGATGCACCGCTGCCGACCGTCGTGCAGTACAACGGCTACAACGGCGGCCGCGGCCTTCCGCACGAGCACATCCTGTGGTCGGCGGCCGGCTTCGCGCACTTCTTCATGGACACGCGCGGCCAGGGGAGCGGCTGGGGCACGGGTGGCGGCACCCCCGATCCGCACGGCACCGGGCCCTCCGTCGCGGGCTTCATGACCAGAGGCATCGAGGATGC
>JAPSJT010000195.1 GCA_031178045.1 Agromyces sp. | reverse complement strand
GCGTCGTTGCGGGAACCTCTGCGAACGACCGGGGTGCGGTCGTGCGGGCAGGCGGGGCGAACGACCAGAGGAACTCCTCGAGCGGAACGTCGAGCGCCTGCGTGGCGCGCGCGTTCTGAATGGTCGCCTCGATCTTGCCCCGATGGCGGATGATCCGGGCATCGCCGAGGAGCCGCTCGACGTCGGCCTCGGTCATCGCGGCGACGGCGTCGACGTCGAAGCCGTGGAAGACCTCCCGGAACGCCGGGCGGCGTCGAAGGATGGTGATCCACGAGAGACCGGCCTGGAAGCCCTCGAGGCACACCTTCTCGAACAGGCGCACGGGGTCGTGCTGAGGCGTGCCCCACTCCTCGTCGTGGTAGCGGCGATACTCGGGGTCGGCGGCGCCCCACGCGCAACGGATGAGTCCGTCGTCGCCTTCGACCAGTTCGGCGCGTGGGACGACGCTCACGCGGCGAACCCGATCTGCTCGTGCCCGAGGAGCCAGAGCTTCGTCGGGATGCCGTTGCCGCCCGAGTATCCGGTGATGCGGCCGTCCGAGGCGAGCACGCGGTGGCAGCCGACGATGATGGGCACCGGGTTCGCCCCGACGGCCCCGCCGATCGCTCGAGCAGAGCCCGGTCTGCCAACCGCGGTTGCGAGCGCGCCGTAGGAGATGGCCTCCCCCCAGCCGAGCCGCTCGAGCTCGGCCCACACTGCCCGCTGGAACGGCGTGCCGGAGAGGCGGACGGGGACGTCGAAGGTGGTGCGGTCGCCGGCGAAGTACTCTTCGAGCTGTCGTCGGGCGAGCTCGAGCACCCCGTTCGATCGCTCGGGGAGGTCGTCGTGGGGGAGGACGCCGTCGCGAGCGATCGAGAGCCCCGTGACGGCGCTCTCGTCACCGCGGAGCTCGAGACGGCCGATGGGGCTGTCGAGGCGGATGATGAACACGTTGGTCATGCCTCGAGCGTAGCCGCGGCATCCGACATCGACTCGCGGAAATCGGACATCGCGCGAGCCGGACGATGCACCAGCGCTGGGGAGGACGAGTCAGGATCCCGCCGCCGTTCGCACGGCGCCGATTCCCCGCCGGGCTCGGCATAGGCTGTCACGATGAGCGACCTCGAGTTCCGATCCCTCGGCCGTTCCGGCCTGCGCGTCTCCGCGGTGGGTCTCGGCGGCAACAACTTCGGCCGCGCCGGCACGGTGAGCGAGCAGCAGGAAGGAACCGACGCGGTCGTCGACGCGGCCCTCGACGCAGGGATCAACTTCATCGACACCGCCGACGTCTACGGGCGCGAGTTCGGCCTCAGCGAGACGATGCTCGGCGTGGCGCTGCGCGGTCGTCGGGACGACGTCGTGATCGCGACGAAATTCGGTCACTCGAGCATCCCCTCACCGCTCCCCGGCTGGGGCGCCCGAGGGTCCCGGCGGTACATCCGCCTCGCGGTGGAGGGGTCGCTGCGCCGCCTGCAGACCGACTGGATCGACCTCTATCAGCTCCACACGCCCGACCCGCACACTCCGATCGCCGAGACGATCTCGGCACTCGACGAGCTCGTTCGGGAAGGGAAGGTGCGCTACATCGGGCACTCCAACCTGACCGCCTGGCAGCTCGTCGAGGCCGAGTTCACCGCGCGCCAGCTCGGCGCGGAGCGTTTCATCTCCGCGCAGAACGAGTACAGCCTGCTCGCGCGCGACGCCGAGCGCGAGCTCCTGCCCGCCGCGGAGCGGTTCGGGGTCGGCTTCCTCCCGTACTTCCCGCTCCAGAACGGCCTGTTGACCGGCAAGTTCCGGCGCGATGACGCACCGGTGGACACCCGCATCATGCGGCAGCGGCGTCACCTCGTCGATCAGGCGCCATGGGACGTGCTCGATCGCTATCGTGCCTTCGCCGAGGAGCGCGGCCTCACGATGCTCGAAGCGACGTTCGGCTGGCTGCTGTCGCATCCGCCGCTCGCGAGCGTCATCGCAGGTGCGACTCGACCCGAGCAGGTGCGGCAGAACGCCGCCGCCGGTGGGGCCTGGCAGCCCGACCAGGCCGAGCTCGCCGAGCTCTCGAAGCTCTTCTCCGCGCACTGACTCCTCCTCGACAGAACGCCGTGTCGGCCTGGTCACCACCGGCACCCGTTCCCCTCGTCGACGACGGATGCCGCACCGGCACGCTGACGGCATGAGCACCGTCTTCCGCGCCGCAGGGGCGCATGACCTCCTCGCCCTCGTCCCCGCACTCGCCGGCTTCCGTCCGGAACGTTCGATCGTGTGCGTCGCCTTCTCGGGCACCCGCTCGGTGGGGCTGCTCCGGCACGACCTGCCACGCCGGGCCCGCGACCGTACGACCGTCGTCTCGGCCATCATCGGCACGCTGTGCCGGATGCCGGGGGTCGACGGCGTCGTTCCGATCGTCTACTCGGATCGTTGCTTCACCGAACGGGGCGGGCCACCGGAACGTCCACTGCTCAGGCTCGTGGCTCGCCGTGCGGAGGAGGCGGGGTTTTCGGTCCGCGACGTGCTGTGCCGGGCGCGCGACGCCTGGGGTTCGCTGCTCGATCCGGAGACGCCCGCCACGGGGCATCCGCTCGCCGTCGTCGAAGAGAACGCGCTCGCCGCAGCCGCGCTGCCGTCGGGTCAGCCCGGTCCTCCCGAGGCGGGTGCCGCGCTCGCCGAGCGTGATGAGGAGCTCGCGGCCGAGATGTCCCTGATGCTCGATGCGCTCGAGGATCCCGCTCGCGTGGGCGCCATGCTCGATCGGCTCGATGGCGAAGCCGACCCGGTGGCGCTCGTGGAAGCGCTGCTCGACGAATCGGCGAGGGAACCGTCAGCGCTTCGGCTGGCATGGTTCGTGCACCTCGCCGATCACCCAGTGGTTCGCGATGCCATGATGCTGCAGTTCGCGTTCGGCAGGTCGATCGGTGAAGCGGCACTCGAGGAGGGCGGTACCGATGCCGATTCGCACGGCGATGGCGACGAGCGCTCCGACGACGACCTCGACGAGGTTCTCAGCAGGCTTCTCATCGGCCGATCGACGGTTCGCCCCGACATCGGTCGCGTGGAACGCGCCCTCGAAATGCTTCGGCTGGCCATTCCGAACGCGCCGCACGGGCTGCGCGCTGGACCGCTCTGCATCGGCGCGTGGCTCGCGTGGTCGCTGGGGAGGGGCTCGGTCGCCGGGGTCCTGCTCGATCGTGCACGGGAAGTCGCGCCCGAGCACACCATGACGATGCTGCTGACGAGCTTCATCGGGGGCGGTGCGCTGCCCGACTGGGCGTTCACCCGACCGGAGCCGGGCGCAGTCGATGCCGAGTGATCCGTGTGACGCGCATCCGTGCGATGCTGCGAGTCCGCCGCGGGCAGCCGGTCACCGGCCGCTGCGGGAGTGTTCAGCGGCCCGCGACGAGGTCAGCGAGGCGGGCGGCCGGCGCCGTCGACGGGCGCCCGGCCAGCTCCGAGCGATCCGCAGAGCGATAGAGCGCGTAGATGCCCTGGACGGCCAGCCATCGCAGAGGTTCCGGCTCCCAGCGGCGAGCGCGGTGTCCGACCCATGGCAACCTGACCAGGTCGCTCTCGCGTTCGAGCACGAGGTCGGCGAGCGTGCGCCCGGCGAGATTCGTCGCCGTGACGCCGGTGCCGACATAGCCACCGGCCCAGCCGAGCCCGGTCGAACGATCGAGCCCCACGCTCGCCGCCCAGTCGCGCGGTACGCCGAGCACCCCCGCCCAGGCGTGGGCGATGGGAACCGAGGCTGCAGCGGGGAAGAACCGTCGGAGCAGCGTCGCGAGGCTCTCGACCGTCCGGTCCTGCGTCGTCCCGTCCGTGTCGACGCGCGAGGCGTAGCGGTAGGGAACGCCCCGTCCACCGAACGCGATCCGGTCGTCCGCCGTGCGCTGCGCGTACATGTACACGTGGGCGAAGTCGCCGAGCGTCTCGCGTCCCGACCAGCCGATGCGATCCCACATCGATGCGGGGATCTGCTCGGTGACGATCATCGACGAGTTCATCGGCAGCCAGGTGCGATGCTGGCCCTTCAGATTCGGGGTGAAGCCCTCCGTCGCCCGGATCACCACACTCGCCCTGACGACGCCGCGGTCCGTCCGCGCCTGTCCCGGCAGGATTTCGGTGACGGTGGTGTCCTCGTAGATCGCGACCCCGGCACGTTCGACCGCGGCCGCGAGCCCCGCGGCCAGCTTCGCCGGGTGCAACCTGGCGCAGTGCGGATGCCACAGACCGCCGAGCACCCCCGATACGTCGACCCGAGCGGCGGTCTCGGCTGCGTCGAGTACCTGCGTGTCCGTTCCCGGCCAGCGCGACTCGGCGACGGCCGCCGCGCGGAGCCGCGAGAGCTGCGCGGGCGTGTAGGCGATATTGAGCTCGCCGCCCTTGTGGATGTCGGCCTCGATGCCCTCCGCGGCGATGACCCGGATGACCTCGTCGACCGTCGCGTTGAGCGCGAGCTGTTGGTCGATGGCGGCCTGCCGGCCGTGCGAGCGCACGTAGGAGTCGCGGCCGCCCGTGACCGAATTGGTCAGCCAGCCGCCGTTGCGTCCCGATGCGCCGTAGCCCGCGAAGCGCGCCTCGACGACGGCGATGCGGATGTCGGG
>JAPSJT010000194.1 GCA_031178045.1 Agromyces sp. | reverse complement strand
GCGGCCTTCGCCGGTGAGATCGTCGGCTCCTCGGATGCTGCGCCACGGGAACTCGCGGCGCGACGGCCGCGGACGACGCCCACGAACTCCTGGATGTCGTCGTCGTCGCGCTCGGTGCGCCAGACGAGCGCGATGCGCGTGGGCGCGGCATCCGTCACCGGGATCGCGACGACGTCGCGGCGGGCGTGGAGTCTCGCGACGCCCTGCGGCAGCAGCGCGTAGCCGGTGCCCGCAGCGACGAGTTCGACCGTCATCGCGCTCTCGGGCTGCTCGGGGGCACGCGGCTCATCCGCGAGATCGGCGAGCGTGAGCGACTCGGCCTCGGCGAACGGGTGATCGCTCGGCAGCACCGCGACCGCGAGCTCCTCCCAGAGCGCGATCGTGTGCAGGCCGTCGTCGTCGACGGGCAGACGTACGAACGCGACATCCGCGTCACCCGATCGCAGTGCGTCGAGCTGCTCGTGCTGCTCGACGCGCACCGCCTCGAGCGGCAGGTCGGGCCGTCGTTCGGCCCAGACTCGCAGCCACTTGGCGGGACTGACCCCGGCCACGTAACGGAGCCTCAGCGTCACCGCGCCCCCGTTCATGTGCAAGCCCTTCGACCGTTCCCGGCCTCCACACAGCGTAGACGATGGGGGAGCGCCGGCCCCGGTCGGCGGATGGCGCGGAACGGGCTACGGTGTGAGGGTGAGTCAGTCCCAGTCGATGAAACCCGAGACCGCAGCGAAGAAGCTCGGCATCCTGCTCGAGGCAGCGCCCGAGGAGTTCCGCGAGGGAGTCGTCACGCGAGACGAGCTGAGCGCGCTGCAGACCGACCCGCCCGAGTGGCTGCAGGTGCTCCGTCGCGAGGGGCCGCACCCCCGACAGGTGGTGGCCGCGAAGCTCGGCGTCTCGAACTCGGGCCTCGCCCGCGGCGGCATCACCGAGCCGCTCACGACCGCCCAGATCAAGGAGCTCCTCGGCCAGCCGCCGCAGTGGCTCGTGCAGGAGCGCGCGACGCAGGCGGCGGTGCGTGCCGAGAAGCGCCGCGTCGCCGAACGCGACGCCGAGCGGGCCGTACGCGCTGACCGCCAGGACGGCGAGGCCGGCGGCGGAGGCGGCGGCGCCGGCGTCTGACGCTCAGGCGGCGGTGGGAGCGTACCTCGCTCGCAGGAATGCTGCGACATCCGCGAGCTCGCGATCCGAGACGGAGTGCGCGACCCCCTCGTAGATGCGTTCGTCGACCGTCGCGTGCGCCGGCAACCACATCTGCGTGTGCTCGATCATGCGCGCCGGGATCACCTCGTCGTCGGCGCCACGGCCCCAGAAGATCGGCGGGGCGAGCTGCGACATCCGCTCATCGCCCTCGCGCTCGCCGCCGAGCGCGAAGCCCGCGAGGTTGACGACGAAGTCGACACGGTCGGGGGCTCGGCGCACGAGCTCGAGCGCCATCGCCGCTCCCTGCGAGAAGCCGAGCAGTCCGACGGACGTCACGCCCGGCGCCGCCCGGTCGAGCCACTCCAGGATCGCCTCCGCGGTCCGCACCGCGCCCTCGAACCCGACTTCGTCGGTGCGCTCGTCGACGACGCGAGGGAACCACGCGAAGCCGTAGTCGACGCGCAGCGGTGCGCGGAGCGAGGCGATCGCCGGCTCGAGCGGGAGGTACGGTGCGAGGCCGAACAGGTCGCCCTCGTTCGAGTTGTAGCCGTGCAACAGGAGCAGCAGCGGCCGGCCCTCGCGGTCGGCGGCCGAGGCCGACCACAGCACCGCCTCGTCGTCGATCCGCGGGTCCGACATCGCTCCTCCGTCCGGGCCACGGATGCCGCGGGACCCGCGACCACCGGATGCGCCCGTGTTCGAGCGTACCCGCGCGGCCCGTGAGGCAGAATCGAGGCATGAGCGTGCGCACCCCGGATCCCGACTGGACTCCCGACGACGAGCCGACCGTCCGCCCGCCGGCGAGTCCTGCGTGGCTCTCCGACCTCGAGCTCGCCGAGATCCGCGGGCGACTGCCGCTCCTCTACGTCGAGGCGGTGCCCGTTCGCGTCGACGGCCTCGGCCAGGTCACCGAGGCCGGGGTGCTGCTGCGCGCGAACGCCGTCGGGGAGATGACGCGCACGCTCGTCTCGGGCCGCGTCATGTACGGCGAGACGCTCCGCGATGCGCTGTTCCGGCACCTCGAGAAGGACCTCGGGCCGATGGCGTTCCCCCTGCTGCCCGCGAGCCCCGTGCCGTTCACGGTCGCCGAGTACTTCCCGCTGCCCGGGATCTCGCCGTTCACCGACGAGCGTCAGCACGCCGTCTCGCTCGCCTACGTGGTTCCGGTGACGGGCACGTGCGAGCCGCGACAGGACGCGCTCGAGGTCACGTGGATGACACCGGTCGAGGCGGTTTCCGATTCGATCGTGGCCGAGATGGAGGGCGGACGCGGGCTGCTGCTCAAGCAGGCGCTCGCATCGGTGGGCGCGCTGCGCTAGCGCTCGACCTCGAGGTCGGCGGCAGCCGTCGCTGCGGCGTCGGCGGTCGCGTCGGCCCCGGCGCCGAGACCCAAAGTGGTGAGGAAGAGCCGCGACATCCGCTCGGCGTCGACCTCGAGGGCGATCTCGACCTCGGCCCATTCGTCGGCCAATCCGTGCACGACGTCTTCGCCCGGGAATCTGCGCAGGTCGACGAGCGTCTGCCCTCGCCCATACCCGGCGAGCTCGACGCGAACGGGCCGCACCTGGGTGCGGAGGGCACCGGGATCGACGATCGCGCAGATCGCGCCGGCGTCGCCGATGAGCCCCGTGTACTCGGCCGATTCGTCTTCGGACAGGGCGATGCGATGCCCGAGCAGCGCGCCGACGACCCGCCCCAACCGGTCGTCGCCGTGCTCGAGGATCGTCGCGACGTCGCGCTCGATCGCGACATGGTTGAAGACGTCGAGGCCGTACATGTAACAGGGCACTCCGGCGTCGAGCACGATCGCGGCCGCCTCGGGGTCGTGCCACACGTTGAACTCGGCGACGGCCGTGGCGTTGCCGACGCTCGCCGATCCGCCCATGAACACGATGCGCTCGATGCGCGAGCCCACCTCGGGGTAGGTGCGCAGGAGGAGCGCGAGGTTCGTCTGCGGTGCCAGCGCCACCAGCGTGACCGGCTCGTCGTGTTCGAGAAGGAGGCGCCGCATGAGTTCGACGGCGCCGACCGGCTCAGCCCGACGCGTGGTCGGGGGCAGTGCGACACCGCCGAGGCCGTCGGCGCCGTGCACGTGCGAGGCGGAACGCGGCGGCTCGAGGAGCGGTCGCACCGCACCGGCCGCAACCGGGATCTCGGGCGCCTCGGCCGCATCGAGCACGCGCAGCGTGTTGTCGACGACCTGCGCGAGCGGCGCATTGCCGGCGACGCAGGTGATGCCGAGCACGTCGATGTCGGGATGCCGCACCGCGAACAGGATGGCGAGGGCGTCGTCGACCCCGGTGTCGACGTCGAGGATCACGGGAATGCTCATCCGATCACCGTATCGCGGCGGCCCTCACACGAAATCGCGGTTTCCGCGGAACCGGTCCTCGGGGTCGACGGTCGCCTTGACGGCGGCGGCCCGCGCGACGCCCGTGCGCGCATACGCGGCCGAGTACCCCTGCCCCGGCCGGAGGAAGGTGCAGAACGTGCGATCGGATGCGGCAGTCCCGAGTGCGCCGTGCAGCGCTCGGTACGCCAGGTCGACGCGCTGCTCGGCGCCCGGCTCGGCCGGCGCATTGCCCCACAGGAGGTGCGGCTCGTGCACGGCGCCCGCGATGGCGGGGCGCGCCGGCTCCGCCGCGAGCGCACCGCCGAGCACCCGCATCGACAGCGCCATGACGGGTCGGGCTTCGGGCGACTCCCACGCAGCGAAGAGCCGATCGATCGCCGGGACGTCGAGGCGTGCGAAGACCGACCAGCCGAGTTCGGCGGCGGGGTCGGTGGGCTCGTCGGCGACGGCGTCGAGTCGCCCGACGCCGATCGACCCCGTGGTGTCGGCGATCACCGTGCCCGCGGCACGGACGCGGTCGAGGAGGGCCGCGACCTCGTCGGAGGCGCCGAGTTCGACGAACTCGGCGGACACCATCGCCGTGCCGCGCGCTTCGGGTGGCGCCTCCGGGATGTCGGCGACCCGCACGACGCTCGCATGCAGCGCGAGCGTGTCTGGTGCGATGCCGCCCACGTCGACGAGCGCGTGGAAGACGGCCGCGGCATCCGACCCCGGGAACACGATGCGACCGCCGGTCAGCATCGGAGCGGGGTACAGGTCGACCTCGATCGCGGTGACGATGCCGAACGCGCCACCCGCCCCGCGTAGGGCCCACATGAGCTCGGGTTCGTCGGCGTCGCGGAGCCAGCGGTGCCGGCCGTCGGCCGTCAGCAGTTCGACCGCGCGAAGCGAGCTCGATGCGAGGCCGAATGCCCGTGCGAACCACGAGTGTCCGCCGCCGAGCGTGAATGCGGTGGCGTTCACGATCGGGCTCGAGCCGCTCATCGCCGTGAGCCCGGTGCCGTCGAGGGCGGTGAGTACCCGACTCCATTGCACGCCGGCGCCGATGCGGGCGACGCGGGCGTCGGTGTCGATCTCGAGGGCGTCGAATG
>JAPSJT010000193.1 GCA_031178045.1 Agromyces sp. | reverse complement strand
GCATCCGGCCTCACCGCCGCCACCCGCCTCACGGCGGCCGGCCGCACGGTCACCGTGCTCGAGGCCCGCGACCGCGCGGGCGGGCGGCTCTGGACCGACGACATCGAGGGCGCCATGCTCGAGATCGGCGGCCAGTGGGTCTCGCCAGACCAGGACGCGCTCATCGAGACGCTCGACGAGCTCGGTCTCGAGACCTATCCGCGCTACCGCGAGGGCGTGAACATCTACATCGGCCCCGACGGCGAGCTGCGAAGGTTCGAGGGCGAGATCTTCCCGGTGCCGCCGGCGACCGAGCAGGAGATCGTCAGCCTCATCGAGAAGCTCGACGCGCTCGTCGCCGAGATCGACCCCGAGCAGCCGTGGGCGCACCCGCGGGCGAAGGAGCTCGACGAGATCTCGTTCGCGCACTGGCTCGAGACGCAGACCGACGATGAGGAGGCGCGCGAGAACATCGGCATGTTCATCGCCGGCGCCATGCTCACGAAACCCGCGCACGCGTTCTCGGCGCTGCAGGCGCTGCTCATGGCGGCATCCGCCGGCTCGTTCTCGAACCTCGTCGACGCCGACTTCATCCTCGACCGCCGCGTCGTCGGCGGCCTCCAGCAGGTGCCGCTGCGCCTCGCCGAGCGACTCGGCGGAGCGGTTCGGCTCGGGCAGCCGGTGCGCACGCTGCGCTGGCAGCCGGATGCCCCCGACGCCGGCGTCGTGGCCGTCACCGACGAGCTCGAGGTGCACGCCCGGCACGTCATCCTCGCGGTGCCGCCCATCCTCATCAGCCGGATCTCCTACGAGCCACCGTTGCCGCGCCGACAGCAGCAGTTGCACCAGCACCTCTCGATGGGCTTCGTCATCAAGGTGCACGCGGTCTACGAGACGCCGTTCTGGCGCGACGCCGGCCTCTCGGGCACCGCGTTCAGCCCGTACGAGCTCGTGCACGAGGCCTACGACAACACGAACCACGAGGACCCCCGCGGCACGCTCGTCGGCTTCGTCGCCGACGAGGCGGCCGACGGCGTCTTCTCGCTGAGCGCCGAGGAGCGCAAGGAGCGCATCCTCGAGTCGCTCTCGCACTACTACGGCGAGGAGGCCCTGCACCCGGTCGTCTACTACGAGAGCGACTGGGGCTCGGAGGAGTGGACGCGCGGCGCCTACGCCGCGAGCTTCGACATGGGCGGGCTCGCCCGCTACGGCGCCGACCTGCGCACGCCCGTCGGTCCCATCCACTTCTCGTGCAGCGACATGGCCGGCAAGGGGTACCAGCACGTCGACGGCGCGATCAGGGTCGGCCGGGATGCCGCCGCCGAGGTGCTCGCCGCGCTCGCGGCGAGTGAGGCGCGCGAGCCCGCCGAGGTGCGCGCGTGAGCGCCCGCCGCATCGTCGTCGGATACACGGCGAACGACAGCGGCGCCGACGCGCTCGCCCTCGCGACGCGCATCGCCGCGGCGAGCGAGGCGCTCCTCGACGTGGTCATGGTGCTGCCGAGCGAGGCGCGCAACAGCGTCGTGCCGGCCGACGCCGGGTACGAGCGGCACCTCAAGGAGCGCTCGCGGCAGTGGCTCGCCGAGGCGTCCGCTGCGCTCGGCGACGAGGTCGACCAGTCGCTGCACGTGCGCTACGCCGAGTCGTTCGCCGAGGGGCTCATCGCCGCGGCGCACGAGTTCGGCGCCTCCCTCATCGTCGTCGGCGCCGCCCGCGGCGGCCTCCTCGGACGTTCGCGCATCGGCTCCGTCGCGAACGAGCTGCTGCACTCCTCGGATGTCCCCGTCGCCCTCGCCCCGGCGGGGTCGCGCGACGTGCCCGTCGGGCAGGGCGTCTCGCGCATCACGGCGGCGATCGGCACGCGCCCCGGAGCGGACGCGCTGCTCGAGGCATCCGTCGCCCTCGCTCGCGAGACGCACGCCCCGCTGCGGCTCGTCTCGCTGGTCTCGGTCGACCTGCCGGCCGGTCTCGACGAGGAGCTCGCCGCCCTCACGACGACGGTGCACGCCGACGAAGTGCTGCTCGCCGCACGTCGCGAGCTGCCCGCGAACGTCGACGCGACCTCGGTCGCGACGACGGGCGCATCCATCGAAGCCGCAGTGCAGAGCGTCGACTGGCACGCGGGCGAGCTCGTGCTCGTCGGCTCCAGCCGGCTCGCGGCACCCCACCACCTGTTCCTCGGTTCGACGGCGGCGAAGATGCTCCGCGAACTCCCGGTGCCAATGATCGTGGTACCCCGCACCTCCCGGAAGAAGATGCAATGACGCACCAGCCAGAGTCCCAGGCCCCGCTCACCGAGGCCACGCGCGCCGTCGATGGCGCCGACGCTGCGGCATCCGCCGAGCACGGAATCTCGAAGAAGGGGCTGTCGGCGGGTTCGGTGGGGCTCATCGGCGCCATCGTCATCGGCATCTCGTGCATCGCGCCCGCCTACACGCTCACCGCCGCCCTCGGACCGACCGTGTCGGAGGTGGGCGTGCAGGTGCCGGCGATCATCCTCGTGGGGTTCATCCCGATGCTGCTCGTCGCCTTCGGCTACCGGGAGCTCAACCGGCGCATGCCCGATTCGGGCACCTCGTTCACCTGGGCGACCCGCGCGTTCGGCCCGTGGGTCGGCTGGATGGCGGGCTGGGGCCTCGTCGCCGCGACGATCCTCGTGCTCTCGAACCTCGCCGGCATCGCGGTGGACTTCCTGTTCCTGCTCATCTCGCAGATCGCGGGCGACCCGTCGATCGCCGACCTCGCCGCGAACCCGCTCGTCAACGTCGTCGTGTGCCTGCTGTTCATGCTCGGGGCGACGTGGGTGTCGTATCGGGACATGCAGACGACGCAGAAGCTGCAGTACTGGCTCGTCGGGTTCCAGGTCGCGGTGCTCGTGGTCTTCTCGGTCGCGGCGCTCATCGAGGTCGGCAACGGCAACGCCTTCGATGCCACCGCGATCGAGCTCTCGTGGTTCAACCCCTTCGCGGTCGAGTCGTTCTCGGCGTTCGCGGCCGGCCTCTCGCTCTCGATCTTCATCTTCTGGGGCTGGGACGTCACCCTCACGATGAACGAGGAGACGCGCGGCTCCGAGAAGACGCCGGGCCGTGCGGCCACGATCACGGTCGTCACGATCGTCGTGCTGTACCTGCTCATCGCCGTCTCGCTCATCGCCTTCGCGGGCGTCAGCGGAGGCGAGTCGGGCCTCGGCAATCCCGACATCCAGGACAACGTGTTCTTCCACCTCGCGGGCCCGATCCTCGGACCGCTCGCGGTGCTCGTCTCGCTCGCCGTGCTCACCTCGTCGGCGTCGTCGCTGCAGTCGACGTTCGTGTCGCCCGCTCGCACGCTCCTCGCGATGGGGCACTACGGCGCGCTGCCCGAGAAGTTCGCGAAGGTGAGCCCGCGGTTCTTCACGCCCGGGTACGCGACCATCGTGTCGGCGGTCGTCGCATCCGTCTTCTACGCCGTCATGCGCTTCGTGAGCGAGAACGTGCTCTGGGACACGATCACCGCGCTCGGCATGATGATCTGCTTCTACTACGGCATCACGGCGTTCGCGTGCGTCTGGTTCTTCCGGTCGGTGTGGTTCCGGTCGGTCCGGAACGTGTTCCTCACACTCGTGTCCCCGCTCGTCGGCGGCGTCATCCTCGCGGTGCTGTTCTTCACGACGCTCGTCGACAGCATGGACCCCGACTACGGCTCGGGCTCGTCGGTCTTCGGCGTCGGCCTCGTGTTCGTGCTCGGCATGGTCGTGCTGCTCTCGGGCGTCGCGATCATGCTGTGGCAGGCGTGGAAGCGGCCGGCGTTCTTCCGGGGCGAGACGCTGTCGCGGGCGGTCGCCGACGACTGAGCCGGTGTGCCGACGGCGTCAGGGCGAAGCGGATGCCGCGGCGCGGTTGCTTCTTCGCCGAGGCGGTCAGTCCATGTGCGGAGCGGGCTCGGCGCCCGTGTACGCCGCGTAGGTCCTGTCGGCGGCGGCACGTGCGACCTCGGGGTCGGCGCCGCTCGCCACGTCGGCCGCCGCCCAGCGGTCGGCGCTCTCGCGCATGAAGCGCACGCCCTCCTCGCTCGCGACCCACTCGGCGCCGCCCTCGGGCGTCAGCGAGCCGCCCTTCAGGTGCTCGGCGAGACCGAGGATCGTCTGGTCCCATCCGATGCCGGTCGCGGACGGACCGAACTGCTCCCACATCTCGTCGCCGCCGATGTCGCCGGCTCGCGCGCTGTGCTCGAGCTGTACGCGCGTGTGCTCGGCGTCGACCTCGGTCAGCCGTACGTCCAGCCACGTCGTGCCGCCGCCGAACTCCCACGTGATGCCGAAGGAGTGCGGGGCGTCGCAGGATTCCACGGTGCCGCTCGCGTTGCCCTCGAGCTGGTAGCGCCCGCCGAGACGCAGCTCCCCGCTCACGGGCAGGAACCAGCGCGGAATGCGTTCGATCGAGGTCAGCGCATCCCACACGTCGTCGATCGGTGCGGGGTAGGTCTGCGCGACCGTCTGCACGCGGAAGGTCTCGCCGTCTCGGTCTTCGGTCGTCACGGCGCGGTCGACCGCGTCGAGTTGTGCGTTGATGTGCACCATCTCAGTGCTCCTTCGTCGGGGGTGGTGTGGTCGAGCGTGCGGTCGTGGGCGGGCTCGGG
>JAPSJT010000036.1 GCA_031178045.1 Agromyces sp. | reverse complement strand
GAGACCCCGACTCGCCGCCTCCTCGAGCGGGTGCGGGCGTTCGGCCGAGGAGCCGGCCGTGCCGTCGCCGGAACCGCACGCTGTTGCCTCGGCGTGCTGACGAACTCGGTCCGCCACCGCGCCTACGGTGTGCGCACCGCCAGTCGCGGCCTCGGCATGATCGCCGGGTCGGTGGGCTACGCGCACGACGAGTACGGCCGGCGGCGGCGCCGGTCCTCCTCGAACCGCCGCTGCCCCTGAACGCACCGCCGACCTATACTGACGCCATGGGGCTGGCCGAGTGGTCCTTCTCCGTCAAGAGTCGAACGGTGCGCCGATCGTCGGGCGCCTATTTGGCAGAACTCGAGCGCAACCAGCACCTCGCCCCCGCTGAACTGGCGGCCCTGGAGTCTCGGCGTGCCGCCTCCATCGCCCGCTTCGCCGCCGCCGCCACACCGTATTACGGACGGCTGTTCGCCGAGCACGGGATCGACGTCGGCCGACTCGAGGAGCCCTCCGAATGGCAGCGGATCCCCATCACGGACCGGGCGCAGGTGAAGCAGCATGAGGCCGAGCTGCGCCCGGCGGGGAGCGAACGTTTCGCTCGTGAGGCGCTGACCGGGGGAAGCACGGGCGAGCCGCTCCGCACAGCGCATGACGCGCGAGTGCCGGCGCTGGCACTGGCCTGGCGGATGTACTCGTGGTGGGGCGTGCAGCCGTGGGAGAACCTGGCCCGGCTCGGACGGTGGGGATTCGGGCGCTGGGAGACCGTGCGCAATCGGATCCAGTGGTGGCCGACCGCGCAGGTGTACCTCGACGCGGCGCTCATCGACGCGGAGTCGATGCGGGCATTCCATCGGACGATCGTCCGCACGAGACCCGCGCTCATCGAGGGCTACGTCGGAGCCGTGGTGGAGTTCTCGAACTTCCTCGCGTCCGAAGGACTGACGATTCCGACGCCGACCGCGGTCGCCACCTCCGCGGCGCCGCTGCCGCCGCCGACCAGGCGGCTCATCGAAGCGGCGCTCGGAGCCCCCGTCTACGACGAGTACCGCGGGTCGGAGGCCCTGTGGATGGCCGGAGAGTGCCGTCGGCAGGACGGCCTGCACATCTTCTCGGATGCGCGGCGCATCGAAGTGCTCGACTCGCAAGGTCGGCCGCTGCCGCCCGGAGAGGTGGGCGACATCGTCGTGACGGATCTCACCAATCGGGTGTTCCCGATCATCCGCTATCGGATGGGCGACCGGGGGTCGCTCATGGACGGCGTCTGCGGCTGCGGCGTCACCCTGCCCCGGATGGCGCAGCCCGAGGGCCGCACGACCGACATCGTCCGCCTGCCCAGCGGCAAGGCCCTGAACCACCGGATGATGGCCATGTTCGCCGCCCATCCCGAGGCGGTGCGGCTCTTCCAGGTCCATCAGCGAGCGGACTACTCCATCGCCGTTCGAGTGGTGATCGGAGACAGCCACGACGCGAAGCGCCACATCGAGGACGCGGTCGCGAAGCTCCGGCGGCGAGTCGCCGGCGAGGTGCCGGTCATCGTGGAGTACGTGGACGCGCTGCCCTATACGGGCGCCAAGACCAAGTACGTCATCAGCGACGTGACGAACCCCTGACCGGCGACCGCCGGACCGCGACCGGCGCAACCGGGTCAGTCGAGGAAGAGGGCGCGGAGACGGCGCGTCGTGAAGACGAGTCCGATCGCGATCATGACGACGTAGTAGAGCACATGCCCGAGCAGCCCCCAGCCCACGTCACCCGTCGTGAGCCCGCGCACGAGCTCGACGCCGTGCCAGAGCGGCAGCGCCTGGATGATCGACTGCAGCCACTCGGGGTACACCGTCAGGGGGTAGAACGTGGCGGAGAACAGGAACATCGGCAGCATCACGAAATTGATCCAGTCCATCTGCTGGAAGGTCTTCATATAGCTCGTGATGGCCATGCCGAGGCTCGCGAATCCGAACGCGATGAGCAGCACGGCCGGGAGCGCGAGCAGCGCCCACCATGAGAGGTTGAGGCCGAGCGCCTGCATGACGAGCTGGAAGCCGACGGCATAGAGCGCACCGCGCAGCAGGGCCAGCAGGATCTCACCGAGCGCGACGTCGAGCGGGCCGAGTGAGGTCGAGAGCATGCCCTCGTAGAGCTTGGCGAACTGCATCTTGAAGAACACGTTCCACGTGGAGTCGTAGATCGCGCCGTTCATCGCCGCTACCGCGAGCAGGGCCGGGGCGATGAACGCGGGGTAGGCCACCTCGTGGCCGCTCGCGGTCGTGACGGTGCCGACGAGCGTGCCGAGACCGATGCCCATCGCGAGCAGGTAGAAGATCGGCTCGAAGAATCCGCTCACCACGACGAGCCAGTTCGTGCTGCGCGTCGCCCGCCAGCCGCGGAACATGACCGCTCGGGCGTTGCCCGCGTAGAGCGAACGCACCGGCCTCGGCGCGGGCCCGGATTCGGCCGGGCGGCGATCGGCGAGCTCGGTCACTTGCGCAGCCTCCTCACCGCGATGCGGCGTGCCCACATCCAGCCGGCGACGGCGAGCCCGACGAGGACGACGACGTGCACGACGGTGAGCCAGATGGGCTCGGCGGCGCCGTAGGAGAAGACGCGGGCCAGTTCCGTGCTGTGCCACAGCGGCGAGACCCACCCGATCCACTGCAACCACACGGGAAAGGTCGAGAGCGGGAAGAACGTGCCGGAGAACAGCGTCATCGGCAGCACGACGAAGCGCATGACCATGGCGAGCTGCCCGGTGTCCTCCTCGAGCGTTGACGTGTAGGCCATGATGACCGTGCCGAAGGCGAGTCCGCCGAGCGCGCCGGCGAGGATCGCGAACACGCCGAGCGGAGACGGCGCCGCCCCGAACGCGAGCATGAGCGCGTAGAAGAGCACGAGGTTCACGAGCATCCGGATGACGACCGAGATGACCACGCCGTCGACGATCTGCGCCGGCTGCAGCGGTGAGGCGTGCATGCCGGTGAAGGTGGGATTCCACTTGTAGCCGAGCATGATCGGATACGTGAACTCCTCGCTCGCGACGGTGATCGCCGCGCTCGCGAGGAGTGCCGGCGCGACGAACACGAGGTAGCTGACGCCGTCGACCGCGCCCGCGCCGAGGTTCGCGTCGACGATCGTCGCGAGGCCGACGCCGAGCGCGTACAGGTAGATGAGGGGGCTGCCGATCCCCGCCACGACGACGGTGCCCGTGTAGCTCCGCATGACCCGGAAGCGGTGCTCGGCGACGTACCAGGCACCCCACGTGCGAGAACGGCGACCCGCCTCGATCGCACGAGCCGAGTCGCTCCGGGGGCCGGTGAGGGTGGTCATTCGATGAGGCTCCGCCCGGTGAGCCGGAGGAACACGTCTTCGAGGCTCGAGCGCCGCACGAGGCTCGTGATCGGGTGGAGCCCGGCGTCGGTGAGCCGCACGAGCTCGGCCTCGCCGTTCTCGCTGTAGACCAGGATGCGATCGGGGAGCACCTCGAGCCGGTCGCCGAGGCCCGAGAGCCGCGCGGCGACCTCGCTGTTGCGATCGCTGCCGAACCGCACCTCGAGCACCTCGCGCGTTGAGTAGCGGCGGATGAGCTCGGCCGGCGTGCCCTCGGCCATGATCGTGCCCTTGTCGACCACGACGAGCCGATCGCACAGTTGCTCGGCCTCGTCCATGTAGTGCGTGGTGAGGAGCAGGGTCGTACCCTGCTCCTTCAGGCGGAACAGGCGGTCCCACAGGATGTGCCGGGCCTGGGGGTCGAGCCCGGTCGTCGGTTCGTCGAGCAGCAGGATGCGCGGGTCGTTGATGAGCGCCCGGGCGATCGTGAGCCGCCGCTTCATGCCGCCGGAGAGCGAATCGACCTTCGCCTTGGCCTTCTCTTCGAGCTGGGCGAACGCGAGCAGTTCGTCGGCGCGCTCGGCGACGAGCTTTCGCGGCAGGCCGAAGTACCGTCCGTAGACCAGCAGGTTCTCGCGCACTCGAAGCTCGGCGTCGAGATTGTCGGCCTGCGGCACGACCCCGAGCTGCGAGCGGATCTCGGGCCCGAAGCGATCAGGATCGAGCCCGAGCACCGAGAGCTCGCCGCCGGTGCGGGTCGACACCGCGCCGACCATGCGCATCGTCGTCGACTTGCCCGCACCGTTCGGACCGAGCAGGCCGAACGACTCGCCTGGCGCCACCTCGAAGGAGATCCTGTCGACGGCCGCGAACTCGCCGTACCGTTTCACGAGCTCGTTGGCGACGATCACTGGCTCCGACACAGTCCTCAACGATAGACCCGGGTACCGACATCCGACCCCTGAGGCCGCCGCACTCCTACGATGGCGGCATGCGCACTCCACCGCCGGGCATCCGCGTGAGCGAGGAGGTCCGCGATGCCGTCGCCGCGGGCTCCGCCGTGCTCGCCCTCGAGACCACGATCCTGACCCACGGCCTGCCGCGGCCCCGGAACCTCGACGTGGCGCGCTCGTCCGAGCGCCTCGTCCGCGATGCGGGGGTGGTGCCCGCGACGATCGGCGTGGTCGGCGGCGAGCCCGTGGTCGGACTCTCCGCTGACGAGATCGAGCGGCTCTGCACGGCGGACGGTGTCGTGAAGGCGAGCGTGCGCGACCTTCCCGTGGCTCGTGCGCGGGGGCTCGACGCCGGCACCACGGTCGCCGCCACCGCGTGGCTCGCGTCCCGCGCCGGCATCCGCGTGATGTCGACCGGCGGTCTCGGCGGGGTGCACCGGGGCGCCGGCGAGACGTTCGACGAGTCCGCCGACCTGCCGACGCTCGCCACGACCCCCATCACGCTCGTCAGCGCGGGCGTGAAGTCGATCCTCGACATCGGCGCGACGCTCGAACGACTCGAGACCCTGGGCGTCCCGGTCGTCGGCTATCGCACGAATCGCTATCCGGGCTTCTACGTCGCCGATTCCGGCTTCGCGCTCGACTACCGCATCGAGAGCCCTGCGGATGCCGCGGCGCTCGCGCGCGCCCGCGACGAACTCGGCCTGGCATCGGCCGTGCTCGTGGCGAACCCGATCGACGTCGCCGAACAGCTCGACCCCGAGTTCCACGAGCGGGTGCTCGCCGAGGCGCTCGCCGCGGCATCCGAGGCCGGGATCACGGGCCACGACACGACGCCGTTCCTCCTCGACTTCGTGCAGCGCGCGACGGGCGGTCGCAGCCTCGAGGTGAACCTCGAGGTGTATCGGGGCAATGTCGCGCTCGGCGCGGAGATCGCGCGTGCCGTCGCGGCGTGAAGCGGCCGGGAACCCCGGCATGCTCGGGGTCGTCGGCGACCTCGTCGAGGACATCGTCGTCTGGGCCGGCGAGCGGGTGCGCACCGGGACCGACACGGCGGCCACGGTGCATCGGGCGCGCGGCGGCAGCGCCGCGAACGTCGCGGCGCTCGCGGCCCCTCGAGTGCCCACCCGGTTCATCGGGCGGGTGGGGGCGGATGCCGCGGGCGATGCGCTCGTCGCCGAGCTCGCGGGGCACGGCGTCGAGGTCCGCGTGCAGCGGGCGGGCCGCACGGGAACCGTGGTGCTCCTCGTCGACGCCGAGGGCGAGCGCACGATGTTCCCCGACCGCGGCGCCTCCGCCCTCCTCGCCGACGTCGACGACGCCTGGCTCGAGGGCCTCGCATGGCTGCACGCACCGGCGTACGGATTCGAGCGAGAGCCGATGCGCAGCGAGCTCACCCGTCTCGCGGCGCGCGCGCGAGCGGCCGGTGCGCGCACCTCGTTCGACGCCTCCTCGACGGGCCTGCTCACCGCGCTCGGCGTCGAAGCGGCGCTCGGACTGCTGAGGACCGCGGGTCCCGACGTGCTCTTCGCCAACGAGGACGAGGCCGCACTGCTCGGCCTGACCGGCGGCGGCGAGCGCGCGGCATCCGTCGCCTCCGTGGTCGTGATCAAGCACGGTCCGCTGCCGACCGACGTCATCGTCGGCGGCGAACTCGCGGCGCGGGTCGACGTCGAGCCGGTTCCGGGCATCCGCGACCTGACGGGCGCCGGGGATGCCTTCGCGGCCGGATATCTCGCAGCCACGCTGCAGGGCGCGGATGCCGCCGCCGCGTGCCGCTCGGGGCATGCGAGCGCCGCATCCGTGCTGTCGAACCCCGGCGCTCACGCGGGCCCGGCGTCAACCTGAGTTGACGCGAGCGCTGGACGTCAACTACGGTTGACGACATGGACGATCGCACCCTCCGCACGGCCATCGCGGCGGCCGACGGCGACGACCCCTACCGGGCGCTCCGCGAGCTGCACCACACCCGGGTCGAGGTCAACCGCGAGCTCGATCGGGCCGAGGCGATCGCCGTGCGGCGCGCTCGGGCCGCCGGCTCGAGCTGGCAGCTCATCGCGCTCGCCCTCGAGGTGTCGAAGCAGGCGGTGCACAAGAAGTACGGGCGCGGCTAGCCTCCAGCAGGGCCGCGTATGCTGCACTGCGGCAACGGCGCGGCATCCGAGCGGATGCGGCATCCGCTCACCGTGGCGACCAGGAAGAGATGATGAGCGAGACCGAGACGAGCACCTCGACCCGACGCAGCCCCTTCGCCCGGCGCGAGACGCCACCCGGGCCACGCGCGACCTTCCGGCAGCTGCTGCCCTTCATCTTCGAACATCGCCCCGTGCTCGTGTGGGTCGCGGTGCTCTCGATCGTCGGCGCGCTCGCGAGCCTCGCCCAGCCGCTGCTCGTGAGCCAGGTGATCTCCATCGTCGAGGCGGGCGACCCGCTCGGCTGGCTCGTGTGGGCGCTCATCGCGCTCGTCGTCGCGAGCGGCGTCATCTCGGGGTACCAGCACTACCTGCTGCAGCGCACAGGCGAGGGCGTCGTGCTCTCGAGCCGCAAGCGACTCGTCGCGAAGCTCCTGCGGCTGCCGATCGCGGAGTTCGACACCCGTCGCACCGGCGACCTCGTCTCGCGGGTCGGCAGCGACACGACGATGCTGCGCGCCGTGCTCACGCAGGGTCTCGTCGAGGCGATCGGCGGCGTGGTCACCTTCGTCGGCGCGCTCATCGCGATGCTCATCATCGACCCCGTGCTGCTCGGGCTCACGGTGCTCGTCGTCGCCATTGCGATCACGACCGTCACGCTGCTCTCGCGGCGAGTGCGCGAGGCGTCGCATCGCGCTCAGGAGAAGATCGGCGACGTCGCGGCATCCGTCGAGCGCGCGATCAGCGCGGTGCGCACCATCCGCGCCGCTGGAGCCACCGATCGCGAGACCCGCGCCGTCGAGGCCGAGGCCGAGGGGGCGTGGCAGATGGGGGTGCAGGTCGCGAAGATCTCGGCGCTCATCGTGCCGATCGCCGGGATCGCGATGCAGGTGTCGTTCCTCGTGGTGCTCGGCGTCGGCGGTTTCCGAGTCGCATCGGGAGCGCTCACCGTCGCGAACCTCGTCGCATTCATCCTCTTCCTCTTCATGATGATCCTCCCGCTCGGCCAGGCCTTCGGCGCGATCACCTCGGTCAACCAGGCGCTCGGCGCGCTCGGCCGCATCCAGGAGATCCTCGACCTCCCCGACGAGGACACGCACGACCGCGAGCTCGCTCCCCTCGCGCTCATGGTCGGCGAGGCGAACGCAGGGCTGCTTCCGGATGCCCCGGCCATCGAGTTCGACGACGTGCACTTCGCCTACGCGACCACCCGGTCCGACCCGGCCGATCCCGAGAACGACTCCCCCGACGAGCACCTTCCCGAGCCGAGCGTGACCGAGCGGCAGCCCGTGCTCCGCGGCGTCTCCTTCCGCGTGCCGCGGGGGCAGCGCATCGCGCTCGTCGGTCCGTCGGGCGCCGGCAAGTCGACGATCCTCGCGCTCATCGAGCGCTTCTACGATCCGTCGGTCGGCACGGTCCGCCTCGGCGGACTCGACCTCCGCTCGCTCGACCGCAGCGAACTGCGCGCGCAGATCGGCTACGTCGAGCAGGATGCTCCGGTGCTGGCCGGATCGCTCCGAGACAACCTCAAGCTCGGCAGCCCCGACGCGAGCGACGCCGAGTGCGAGCACGTGCTGCGCGCCGTCAACCTCGGCGCCGTGCTCGATCGCGACCCCGCGGGGCTCGATGCGGCCGTCGGCGAAGACGGCATCATGCTCTCGGGCGGCGAGCGCCAACGCCTCGCGATCGCGCGGGCGCTGCTCTCGGCGCCGCCGATCCTGCTCCTCGACGAGTCGACCTCGTCGCTCGACGGGCTCAACGAGCGCATGATGCGCGAGGCGATCGACGCCGTGTCGGCCGGACGCACGCTCATCGTCATCGCGCACCGGCTCTCGACGGTCATCGACTCGGATCGCATCATCGTGCTCGAGGAGGGGCGGGTGATCGGCGAGGGCACGCACGCCGAGCTCGTCGACGCGGTGCCCCTCTACCGCGACCTCGCCGCGCACCAGCTCCTCGTCTGAGCGACCGGGGCCTCGCGCTCCCCTTCGCCCGCAGCTGCTTCCCCCCAGGCCAGCGAGAAAACCTCAGGGTTCACCCCGGGGCCGATTCGGGGGTAGCCGCGATGGGACGCGGCCGGGTCGTTCATAGCGTGGGTACGCGGCATCCGGTTCGGGATGCCTCCCCCAACGCCCCGATCGAAGGACCATCATGACCATCGCGACCGTGTCGAATGCCCGCGACCTCGCTCTCGACGTGCTCCCCGTCGACCTCATCGACGACCTCCCCAACGCCGCCGACGAAGCCGGCGCCAGCCGTGCGGGCTTCGGCGACTCGTTCGACCGGATCCAGGCCGGCATCCAGGGATGGCTGCGCCACTGGGAACCGCAGCGCCTTCCGGCGTTCACGCCCGTTCGCGACGTGCAGCCCTCGGGCAGCCGGGGCCGCAGTGCGCTCCAGGCCGCGCCGACCCAGCCCGACGGAGCGGTGCGCGTGACGGCCGCCCTCTACGACGGCCCGCAGCATGACAGCGACCGCGGCCCGCTCGCGTGGTCACGCAACTGGGCGAGCGTCGCCGTGCTGCCGCCCGCCCGTGAGGCCGGTCGGCTGTTCTACCGCTTCCGGGTCTCGAGCCGGCTCGTGCTCGACGGTCGCGCGGCGCTGAGCCTCGCTTCGACCAGCGTGAACTTCGGCGTGGTGGCGGATGCCGCGAAGGCGAGCCCGTTCGAGGCTCCGGGCTTCGCCACCCCGATCGCCCGCCCCCTCGTCGGCGTGCAATGCCGCGAAGACCAGGACGCCTCGGCCTCGCAGGTGTTCGAGGGCTCGATCGCGGTTCGGCAGGGCGACACCCCCGCCATGGCGTTCGTGATCGGCACCGACCTGCTCTTCGAGGACGGCTGGGTACGCGTCCACGAGGGCTCGAGCACATGGATCGGTCCCGTCGAGCCCGGTGCGAGCGGCACCGTCGAGTTCCGCTACGCGCCCGCCGCGATGCTGCGGTTGCTCGGCCGGCTCGACGAGCCGCACCGCGTGGCCTGACCCCAGCTGACGTCGAGGCGCCCGACCTCGACCGCACCCGATGGCGAAGCGCGCCGCGGCTAGACTCGCCGCATGGCGCGCTTCGTCGTCGTGCTCCCGCTCGTGCCGCTCGCGGCGGGCGACGAGTTCACGGTCGCCGACTGGCCGCTGCACGTCACGCTCGTCGAGCCGTTCTCGACCGAGCTGACCGAGGCGGAGCTCGCCCGCGTGCTCGAGCCGCTCGCGAGCGACGCGAGCGTGATCCGCGCGGCCGCCGGCGCCGCTGAGCTCTTCGGCCGCCGACGCGACGTGCCCGTGACGCTCGTGCGCGACGGCGGCGAGCTCGCCGCTCTGCGGGAGCGGGCGGTCGCCGCGCTCGGCGGGGTCGGGGTCGAGCTCGGCCGCTCGCGACTCGAGTTCCGACCGCACGTGACCCACAAGCGCCACGGCCGGCTGCGCTTCGGCGATTCCGTCGTGCTCGAGTGCCTCGCCCTCATCGACATGCGCCCGCCCGAGGGGTCGCATCACCGCCGAGTCGCCGCCGCGTGGCGGCTCTGAACCCCGAGGGCCGCGGTCAGGCGGCGGGGGCGCGGGTCGCGTCGTCGGCGGGCTCGTCGTGCTTCTGCCACGGCCAGCGACCCGAGATCTCGAGCTCGAGCGACCAGCTCAGGAACGTGCGGATGAGCACGATGACCGCGAGCACGGCGACCGAGTCGAGCGTCGGGGTGACGGCCACGGTCTTGATGATGTCGGCGGCGACGAGCAACTCGAGGCCGAGGAGGATCGCCCGCCCGAGCACGCGGCGGAACCGCGTGTAGACGGGGCTGATCCGGCGGAGGCCGCGCAACGCGGCATCCGCGATGGCGTAGACGATGCCCACGACGATCGCGATGACGCCGAGCACGTCGACGACCTCGCCGACGGTCTCGATGATCGTGCCGAATTCCATGGCGCCCCCTCGCGCCACACGCTAGCGCCGAGGCACGCCGAAGAAACCCGGCGACACGCCGTCGCGGCATCCGGAGCCCGGGCACGCGACGCCGACCCCCGAAAGGTCCTCTTCGGGGGTCGGCGTCGAGCGACTAGGCGTCCTGGTGCTGCAGGTGGTAGCGCAGGCTCGCGAGCTCGGCGTTGAGCGCGGCGGGCACGCGGTCACCGAACTGGGCGAAGTACTCCTCGGTCAGCTCGCACTCGCGCAGCCACAGCCCGCGGTCGACCTTGAAGAGCTGTTCGAGCGCCTCATCCGACAGGTCGAGCCCGTCGAGGTCGAGCGACCCCGGCGCCGGCAACAGCCCTATCGGCGCGTCGATCGCGTCGGCCGTGCCCTCGATGCGCCCCACGATCCACTCGAGCACGCGCGAGTTCTCGCCGAAGCCCGGCCACAGGAACGAGCCGTCCGCGCCCTTGCGGAACCAGTTGACCTGGAAGATCCTCGGCGCGTTCGTGCCGAGCACGCGGCCCATCTTCACCCAGTGGCCCCAGTAGTCGGCCATGTTGTAGCCGCAGAACGGCAGCATCGCGAACGGGTCGCGACGCAGCTCGCCGACCGTGCCCTCGGCGGCGGCGGTCTGCTCGGACGAGATCGTCGCGCCCATGAACACGCCGTGCTTCCAGCTGCGCGCCTCGGCGACGAGCGGGACGTTCGTCGCGCGCCGTCCGCCGAAGAGGATCGCGTCGATCGGCACGCCGTCGTGCGCGTCCCAGTCGTCGGAGATCTGCGGGCACTGCGCCGCCGCGACCGTGAACCGCGAGTTCGGGTGCGCCGCGGGGCGACCGGATTCCGGCGTCCAGGGCTTCCCCTCCCAGTCGATGAGCTCGGCGGGGGGCGTGTCGGTGAGCCCCTCCCACCAGACGTCGCCGTCGGGCCGGAGCGCGACGTTCGTGAAGATCGTGTTGCCCCAGAGCGTCTGCACCGCCGTCGGGTTCGTCGACTCTCCGGTTCCGGGCGCGACCCCGAAGAACCCCGCCTCGGGGTTGATCGCGTAGAGCCGCCCGTCTTCGCCCGGGCGCATCCAGGCGATGTCGTCGCCGATCGTCTCGACCTTCCAGCCGGGGATCGTGGGCTGGAGCATCGCGAGGTTCGTCTTGCCGCACGCCGACGGGAACGCCGCCGCCACGTGGTACGACTTGCCCTCGGGCGAGGTGATCTTGATGAGCAGCATGTGCTCGGCGAGCCAGCCCTCGTCGCGGGCCATGACCGAGGCGATGCGCAGTGCGAAGCACTTCTTCGCGAGCAGCGCGTTGCCGCCGTACCCCGAGCCGTACGACCAGATCTCGCGCGAGTCGGGGAACTGCACGATGTACTTGGTGTCGTTGCACGGCCACTCGACCTCGGCACGTCGCCGACCGACGCCGTCGATCAGCGGGTAGCCGACGGAGTGCACCGTGCGGACCCACGGCTCGCCGGCCTCGATGAGCCGGTACACGGCCTCGCCCATGCGGGTCATGATGCCCATCGAGAGCACGACGTAGGGCGAATCGGTGATCTCGACGCCGAGCTGCGAGATCGGGCCGCCGAGCGGGCCCATCGAGAACGGCACGACGTACATCGTGCGGCCCTTCATGGAGCCGTCGAAGACGTCGAGCAGCTCCTCGCGCATCTCGCGGGGGTCGCGCCAGTTGTTCGTGGGGCCCGCGTCCTCTTCGTAGGTGGAGCAGATGAAGGTGCGGTCCTCGACCCGCGCGACGTCGCGCGGGTCGGTGCGGGCGAGGTAGCTGTTGGGGCGCCACTCGGGGTTGAGCTTCACGAGCTTGCCCTCGGCGACGAGCTGCTTCGTGAGCAGGTCGGCCTCGTGCTTCGAGCCGTCGCACCAGACGATCTCGTCGGGCTTCGTGAGGCCCGCGATCTCATCGACCCAGGCGCGCAGGGCGGGATCGGTGGTGCCGCGTCGTGCGTCAGCGGGTGCGCCGGATGCCTCGGTGCCGATCGAGAACTCGGAGATGGTCATCGTCGTCCCTTCCAATGAGTCGTGCCGACCGATGGCCGGAGAAGCTGTGTTTCCAGAATGCGCCTGTTCGCGGCATCCGACGCTTGAATTCTCGTGTTAAGAATCTGAGATCTTTCACTATCCTTAAGGCATGAAGGCAGGCTCCCCCGATCTCGCGACCCTCGGCCACCGCATCCGGCATTTCCGCGGGCAGCGCGGCCTCACGCTCGACCAACTCGGGGAGGCCGTCGGGCTCGCGGGCAGCCAGCTCTCGCTCATCGAGAACGGCAAGCGCGAGCCGAAGCTCTCGACGCTCGACGCCCTCGCGGCGGCGCTCGGGGTCGAGCTCAGCGAGCTCCTGGCCCGTGAGGCGCCGAGCCGGCGTGCGGCGCTCGAGCTCGAACTCGGCCGGGCGCAGGCGAGCCCGCTCTACGCGAGCCTCGGCCTCCCGACGATCCGCCCCGGCCGCAGCATCAGCGACGAGTCGCTCGAGGCCATCGTGGGCTTGCACCGCGAGTTGCAGCGCCGAGCGAGCGAGGCGATCGCGACGCCCGAGGAGGCGCGCCGCGCGAACACCGAACTGCGCGAGCTCATGCGCGAACGAGACAACTACCTGCCCGAGATCGAGCAGCTCGCCGAGGAGCAGGTGCGCGCCTCGGGCCACCGGACGGGTGCCCTGACGCACCGCGAGGTGAGCGTCATGGCGGAGCGGCTCGGCTTCCAGCTCATCTACGTGAACGACCTGCCCGACTCGACGCGCTCCATCACCGACCTCGCGAACGGCCGCATCTACCTGCCGCCGGCATCCATCCCCGGCGGTCACGGCCTGCGCTCGATGGCCCTCCAGGCGATGGCCCACCGCCTGCTCGGGCACGAGCGGCCGGCCAGCTACGCCGAGTTCCTCTGGCAGCGCCTCGAGATCAACTACTTCGCGGCCGCCTGCCTGATGCCGCGCGAGGCATCCGTCGCGTTCCTGCAGGCCGCGAAGAAGGAGAAGCGACTCGCCATCGAGGACTTTCGCGACGCGTTCGGCGTGACGCACGAGGCGGCAGCGCTGCGATTCACGAACCTCGGCACGTCGCATCTCGACATGACCCTGCACTTCCTCCGGGTGGCGGGCGACGGCGCCCTGCTCAAGGGATACGAGAACGACGGCCTGCCGCTGCCGACGGATGTGACCGGCTCGATCGAGGGCCAGTGGGTGTGCAAGCGGTGGAGCGCCCGTACCGCGTTCGAGCACACGAACCGCACGACGGAGAACTACCAGTACACCGACACGCCCGCCGGCACCTTCTGGTGCGCCACGCAGACGGGGCGCACCGATGCCGCGGAGTTCTCGATCACGGTCGGCGTTCCGTTCGCCCAGGCGAAGTGGTTCCGCGGCCGCGAGACGACGGTGCGGGTGACCTCGACGTGCCCCGACGAGTCGTGCTGCCGTCGAGCCCCCGCCGACCTCGCCGAACGCTGGGCGGGGCAGGCGTGGCCGAGCGCGCGCCTGCACGTGCACGTGCTCTCGCCGCTGCCGTCGGGCACCTTCCCGGGCGTGGACGACGCGGAGGTCTACGAGTTCCTCGAGGCGCACGCCGGCCAGTAGCGCCGCCGAGGACGGCGCGCACTGTGAAGTGCGTCTTGCAATAGTGTGTGACGCACAGTAACGTGTCGGTCATGAGCACCGATGAGACGACGGCCGGGCACATCCAGGAGCTGCGACGCGGCACCGTGGTGCTCGCCTGCCTGGTGCGGCTGCGTCAGCCCGACTACGGCTACGCGCTGCTCGAGTCCTTGAACGCGCTCGGCATCCTCGTCGACGCGAACACCCTCTACCCCCTGCTGCGCCGCCTCGAGAAGCAGGGCCTGCTCGAGAGCGAGTGGAACACCGAAGAGGCACGGCCGCGCAAGTTCTATCGCACGAGCCCCACCGGCGACTCCCTCGCCGCCGCACTCACCGCCGACTGGCACCGCATCGACGATGCCCTCGCCCGACTCACCGGAGACGAACGATGACCACCCTCACCGACCGCTACATCTGGGCCGCGACCCGAAGCGTCCGCGAATCGCAGCGCGGCGACCTCGAGCGCGAACTCCGCGAACGCATCGGCGACGAGAGCGACGCGCTCGTCGAGACGGGCCTCACCCCCGCCGAGGCCGAGCGCGACGCCCTCACCGGACTCGGCGACCCCGTCGCACTCGCGGCACGCTACGTCGACCGCCCGCTTCAGCTCATCGGCCCCCGCTACTACCTCGCCTGGTGGAGGCTGCTGAAACTCCTGATGGCGGTGGTGCTGCCGTTCGCGGCCCTCGGCATCACGATCGGCCAGGCCGTCTCGGGCGCACCGATCGGCGGCATCGTCGGCGCCGTGATCGGCACCACGATCTCGGTGGCCGTGCACCTCGCGTTCTGGACGACGCTCGTGTTCGCGATCCTCGAGCGCACCCCGGCACCGGCCGACCGACGAGGATTCGACGCGCCATGGACCATCGACATGCTGCCGCACGTGCCCGAGCCGACGAAGACGGCGCGACGGAGCGAGCTCATCGGCTCGCTCGTGTTCCTCGTGCTCTTCGCCGCCGTGATCGTCTGGCAGCAGTTCGGCATCCGGTGGGTGCCCGCGCTCGAGTCGATCCCGGTGCTGGACCCGGCGCTCTGGAGCTTCTGGCTGCCCTACTTCCTCGGGCTCATCGTCCTCGAGATCCTCTTCGCCATCGCCGTGTACGCGTGGGGTTGGACCTGGGCGCTCGTCGCCGCGAATCTCGCGCTGAACGTCGCGTTCACCGTGCCTGCGTTGTGGCTCTTCCTCACCGGGCAGCTCCTCAGCGACGCCGTGCTCGACGCGATGCGGTGGCCGTGGGGCGAGGCCGGTCCGATCGTCGCGACCATCATCGTCGCCGTCGTCATCGCCGCCGGCGTGTGGGACGTCGTCGACGGGGCGATCAAGACGGCGCGCCGGCAGCAGCGCTCCCGGGTCACCGCGGCGGCGTGATCCGCGTCCGACGGCCCGAGCGCGTCACTTCGGTTGCATGCGGATCGCGCCGTCCAGCCGGATGGTCTCGCCGTTCAGCATCGGGTTCGCGACGATCGATCGCACGAGCGCCGCGTACTCGGCGGGATGTCCGAGGCGTGAGGGGTGCGGCACCTGCTCCTCGAGCGAATGCCGCACCTCGTCCGGCATGCCGGCCATCATCGGCGTCTCGAAGATGCCCGGCGCGATCGTCACGACTCTGATGAGCAGCTTCGACAGGTCTCGCGCGATCGGCAACGTCATCCCGGCCACAGCCGCCTTCGACGCCGAATAGGCCGCCTGTCCGATCTGCCCGTCGAAGGCGGCGACCGAGGCGGTGTTCACGATGACGCCGCGCTCGGAGGTGTCGGGCCCGCCGGGCACGCGACCGACCGCCGGCTCCTGCTGCGCCATCGTCGCAGCCGCGAGGCGGGCCACGTTGAAGGTGCCGATGAGGTTCACGCGGATGGTGCGTTCGAAGGCCTCGAGCGGAGCCGGCCCGTCGCGGCCCACCGTGCGGTTGGCAGTGACGATCCCGGCGCAGTTCACGGCGACCCGCAGCGGCGCGATCGCGGTGGCCACGTCGATCGCGGCCTGCACCTCGGCCTCGTTCGCGACATCCGCCGCCATGAAGGTGGCACCCTCGCCGAGCTCGGCGACGGCCTCCTCGCCGCGCGGGCCCGGCAGGTCGATGAGCACGACGGATGCCCCGCCGTCGAGGAGTGCGCGGGCCGTGGCCTTGCCGAGACCTGAGGCCCCGCCGGTGACGATCGCTGCGGCGCCGTCGAGTTCCATGTGTTCCCTTTCGTCGATGCGGTCCTGGTCTCTGCGATGCCGACGCCGGCGCGGCACCGCGCGGTGTCGCGCGGTGGGGGCGGCTAGACGCGTTCGATGATGGTCGCGTTCGCCATGCCGCCACCCTCGCACATCGTCTGCAGGCCGTACCGCCCGCCGGTCGCCTCGAGCTGGTTCACGAGGGTCGTGAGCAGTCGCGTGCCCGAGGAGCCGAGCGCGTGGCCGAGGGCGATCGCGCCGCCGCGTGGGTTGAGCCTGGCGGCATCCGCCCCGGTCTCGCGGAGCCACGCGAGCGGCACCGACGCGAACGCCTCGTTCACCTCGTACGCGTCGAGGTCGTCGATCGCGAGGCCCGATCGCTCGAGCACCCGCTCGGTCGCGGGGATCACCCCGGTGAGCATGTACAGCGGGTCGCTGCCGACGACCGAGAACGCCCGGAAGCGCGCCCGCGGCTCGAGGCCGAGCTGCTCGGCCGCCTGGGCGCTCATGATGAGGGCGGCGGATGCCCCGTCGGTGAGCGGCGACGAATTGCCTGCCGTGATGCGCCAGTCGAGCGCCGGGAACCGCTCGGCGAGCGCGTCGGTGCGGAATGCGGGATTCAACCCGGCGAGCGATTCGACCGTGGTTCCCGGGCGCACGGTCTCGTCGACGAGGGTGTCGACGCCGGCCACCGGCACGAGTTCGGTGGCGAAGGCACCCGACTCCCCCGCGGCGGAGGCGAGCCGGTGCGAACGCGCCGCGAAGCCGTCGAGGTCCTCCCGCGAGAAACCCCACTTGTCGGCGATCAACTCCGCCGAGACCCCCTGGTTGACGAGCCCGTCGGGGTACCGGGCGCGGACACGCGATCCGTAGGGGTCGGCTCCCGCGGCGCTCGATCCGAGCGGGACGCGACTCATCGACTCCACGCCGCAGGCGATCACGATGTGCGACTGTCCGGCGAGCACGGACTGCGCCGCGAACGTGGCAGCCTGCTGGCTCGAGCCGCACTGGCGGTCGATCGTGGTGCCGGGCACGGTCTCGGGGAATCCGGCGGCGAGCACGGCGTTGCGGGTGACGTTGTAGCTCTGCTCGCCGATCTGGCTGACGCATCCGCCGATGACGTCGTCGACGAGGGCCGGGTCGAGGTCGTTGCGGGTCACGAGCGCGTCGAGCACGCCGGCGAGCAGGTCGACGGGGTGGATGTCCGAAAGGCGACCGCCGGGCTTGCCGCGGCCCACTGGCGTGCGGATGACGTCGACGATGACGGCTTCGGTGCTCATGCCACCAGACTATGCCGAGACGTCCTCGGCGAGTCCGGCCCCGGGCGCCCGCTCGACGAGCACCGGCTGGCGCTCGGGCAGCACGAGCGGGTGCGTGCCGGCCATCGCCTCGACGACGCGCACGACCTGGCACGAGTAGCCGTACTCGTTGTCGTACCAGACGTAGAGCACGACGTCGGTGGCGTCGGCGATCGTCGCGAGCCCGTCGACGATGCCGGCACGGTTCGAGCCGACGAAGTCGGTCGAGACGACCTCGGGCGACTCGATGTAGTCGATCTGCTGGCGGAGCGGCGAGGTGAGCGAGACCTGCCGCAGGTACCGGTTGAGCTCGGCCTTCGACGCCGGCCGCTCGAGCCGCAGGTTGAGGATGGCGAGTGAGACGTCGGGCGTCGGCACTCGGATCGCGCTGCCGGTGAGCTTGCCGGCGAACTCGGGCAGGGCCTTCGCGACGGCCTTCGCGGCGCCCGTCTCGGTGATGACCATGTTGAGCGCCGCCGAGCGGCCGCGGCGATCACCCGAGTGGAAGTTGTCGATGAGGTTCTGGTCGTTCGTGAACGAGTGCACCGTCTCGACGTGACCGCGCTCGACGCCGTAGGCGTCGTCCACGGCCTTCAAGACTGGCGTGATGGCGTTCGTCGTGCACGATGCGGCCGAGAGGATGCGGTCGGAGGCCGCGATGTCGTCGTGGTTGATGCCGTGCACGATGTTCTTGATCGCGCCCTTGCCGGGTGCGGTGAGCAGCACCCGCGCGACGCCGGTCGAGCGCAGGTGCTGCGAGAGCCCCTCCTCGTCGCGCCAGCGGCCGGTGTTGTCGACGACGATCGCGTCGCGGATCCCGTAGGCGGTGTAGTCGATCGTCGCCGGATCGTTCGCGTAGATGACCTGGATGAGCGTGCCGTTGGCGAGGATCGTGTTCGACTGCTCGTCGACCTCGATGGTGCCGGCGAACGGACCGTGCACCGAGTCCCGGCGCAGCAGGCTCGCGCGCTTCACGAGGTCGTTCGACGACCCCTTCCGGACGACGATCGCGCGAAGCCGCAGGCCATGCCCGTTGCCGGCGTGCGCGATGAGGATGCGCGCGAGCAGTCGTCCGATGCGGCCGAAGCCGTAGAGCACGACATCGGCACCCCCGACCCGCGGGGAGTCGTCACCCACGATCACGGGAGCGAGCTCGGCTCGGAGGAAGTCGACGAGCGAGGCATCCGACCCCGACGCCGCGGTCGACTCGGCGAAGCGCGCGACGAGGCGGGCGATGTCGATCGAGGCCGGGCCCGGGCCGATCTCTCGCAGTGCCTCGAGCATGCGCATGGATTCGGTGAGCGGGAGCTCCTCGACACCGGCCTGCCGGGCGAATCGATGCGCCTTCAGCAGCTCGATCGCCGAGCGATTGATGAGGCGGCGACCGTGGATCGAGGTCACCACGCCGTGGTCGCGGTAGAGGCCGCCGATGAGCGGGATCATCCGCTCGGCGAGCTCTTCGCGGGCGATCCAGTCGGTGCGTCGGGCGTCGAAGTCGTCGGTCACGATCGTCCTTCCCGGCCGAGCGCGCGGGTGGGCAGCATCGACCACGTCGGGGTTGCGGGGATGCCCCCATCGTACG
>JAPSJT010000035.1 GCA_031178045.1 Agromyces sp. | reverse complement strand
GCCGATGAGACGCCGGCCCTCACCTCGGCCCTCGTGATCTCGCCACCCACGTCGAGCCACTGGATCCTCATCGGCTCGCTCATGGAGGACCTGCGCCGCATTCGCGAGGAGCTCGGCGCCGCGTGAGACCCGCGGAGCTGACGGCCGGCTGGCATGTTTCGTTGTGAGCGCCCGATCACGATGGTGCCGCGGTTTCGCGTCGGTTGGGCAACGCTTGCTCCCCGCGCCCTCAGTTCGCTGCTCCATCGCGAGACGATGAAACGGATGGAGTCGTCGACGCTTCAGGGAGGCGGATATGTCGCCAGCGCGTAGAGGGATCGTTCGAGTCCGGCCGGTACTCGGCAATGCGGCGATGAGCCTGCTCATCGCAGTCGGTGGCGCCGGTTGCATGGCGGGCGTGCCGCCCACCGCGTGCAACCTCATCGGCTACTTCAGCACGGTCGAAATCGTTCTCCAAGGCTCGGACTCCGCCGAGGCCGAGCGCCTCGTACTCTGCACTGATCTCGGATGCTCGGTTCCCCTATCGGAGGCGACACCAGCCCCGACCTCGGGCCCGCTCTACACGGTCGAACTCGGGGGCGAGCGCTGGCGGATCGAGTTCATCGCTGACGCCCCGGAAGAAGCGACCATCAAGGTGCTCGCTGCAGACGGCACCGAATTGGGGCAGTCGACGACCCGACTGGAGTGGCGACGCGTGGGTGGCTCGAAGGAGTGCGGCGGTCCTCAGGAAGCCGGCCCCGTCATCGTCGACGTCGGCTGAGTGATGAGAAGAACGCTGCTGTTCCGGGCCGGCCGCACGAACGATCGGTTCTGAACGCGAAGCCACATCGCTGACGATGCGTGCCGTTGGTAGAAGGAGTGGCGAATCACCACGCAAGCATTCGCCCCGTGGGAGATGTCGATCCGGCAGCGGCGATGGTTATCGTCGAAGCGGAAAGGGGCGCGGATGTCGCACGCGAACACTGAAGTCGGCACGGGCGGCTTCGACTTCTTCGAGGCCGGCGGACTGCCCGCGCCGAACCTGCCGGCGCCCGAGGTGGCGGCGATCATCCGCGCGCAGTGGGGCGTCGACGTCGAGCTGCGTCCGCTCGGCAGCCAGCAGGACCAGAACTTCCTCGCCCGGTCGGAGGGCGCATCCGTCGGCGTCGTCAAGATCGCGAACCCCGCGTTCACCGCCACCGAGCTCGCGGCACAGGAGGCTGCGGCCGCACGCATCGCCGAGCACGCCCCCGAACTGCGCGTCGCGACGACGCTCGTCGACGACGCCGGCGCACCCCGCTCGATCGTCGTCGACACGAGCGAGGGCGCCCGGAGCATCCGGCTCATCCGCCACCTCGACGGCGGCACCCTCACCGGCGACGCCCACCTCTCGCCGCGAGTCGTCGCGCGCCTCGGTGAACTCGCCGCGCGGGCGAGCCTCGCGCTGGCCGACTTCGACCACCCCGGGCTCGACCGGGTGCTGCAGTGGGACCCTCGCGTCGCCGACCGCGTCGTGGCGCTGCTCGCGCCGCACCATCCCGACCCCGAGCGGCGCGCGCTCGTCGAGGCCGCGACGGCGACCGCGTGGGCGCAGCTCGGCGACGTGGCCCCGAGCCTGCCTCAGCAGGCGGTGCACCTCGACCTCACCGACGACAACGTCGTCTGCACGAGTGATCGCGGCATCCGCACACCCGACGGGCTCATCGACTTCGGCGACGCCAGCCGTTCGTGGGCGGTCGCCGAGCTTGCGATCACGATCTCGTCAGTGCTCCACCACGCCGGCGCCGAGCCGGCCTCGGTGCTGCCCGCGGTGCGCGCGTTCCACGAACTGCGGCCACTCGACGCGGCCGAGGTGGCGGCGATCTGGCCGCTCGTCGTGCTTCGCGGTGCCGTGCTCGTCGTCAGTGGCGAGCACCAGGTGCAGCTCGACGGCGGCGCGAACCCCTACGCGGCGGAGGGCATCGAACGCGAGTGGCGCATCTTCGAACAGGCGACCTCGGTTCCGAGCGAGGTGATGACGTCGCTGTTCGCCGACGCGCTGGGCGTGGCGGCGGTCGAGCACCGCGCTGCGTCGCGGCGACTCACGCGCCTCGAGAGCGCGCTCTCCTGGCTGACGAACGCGGCGCGCCTCGACGTCTCGCTCACGTCCGACGACGTCGACGCGGGGGCCTGGCTCGACGCCGAGCTCGACGAGCGGCTCGCCGCCGAGGTGCTCGGCGCCGGGGCATCCGTCGCCTGGCTCGACCGGGCCACGCCGCGGCTCACTGCGAGCCGCCCACGGCAGGCGACGTCGTCGGCCACGGTGCCGACGGGCATCGACCTGTGGTTCGCCGAGCCGCAGCGGCTCGACGACCTCGAGGTGCCCGAAGGCTGGCGGTTCGTCGCCGAAGGCGCCGTCGACGGCGTCGCGCCCGCGCGCACCCGAGTGCGGGCGCGGCTCGAACGTGCCGACGGGCCCGCGGTGCCCCACCTCGTACGACCCGAGTACGCGACGGGATGGCTCGCGCTCACCGCCGATCCCGGCGAGTGGCTCGGACTCACGGGCAGCGGTGGTGGCGACGAGTTCCGAGACGACGTCGCGATCGCCGCGATCCCCGAAGACGCAGCCGCACTCCTCGCACGGCGGGAGCAGAGCTTCGCCGAGGTGCAGGAGCACTACTACGACGCCCCGCCCCGCATCGAACGCGGCTGGCGCGAGCACCTCATCGACACCGACGCACGCGTCTACCTCGACATGGTGAACAACGTCACGCCCCTCGGACACGGCCATCCGAAGGTCGCCGACGCGGTGGCGCGGCAGTTGCGCCGTCTCAACACGAACTCGCGCTTCAACTACGGCGCCGTCGTCGAGTTCTCGGAGCGCCTCGCGGCGATGCTCCCCGATCCGCTCGACACGGTGTTCCTCGTCAACTCGGGCTCCGAGGCGGTCGACCTCGCGCTGCGCGTGGCGCTCGCCGCGACCGGACGCCGCGACGTCGTCGCGATGCTCGAGGCGTACCACGGCTGGACCTACGCGACCGACGCCGTGAGCACCTCGGTCGCCGACAACCCGAACGCCCTCTCGACCCGCCCCGACTGGGTGCACACCGTCGACGCCCCGAATCCGTTCCGCGGCCGGTATCGCGGGGCGGATGCCGCGCGCTACGCGCCCGAGGCCGCGGCGCGCATCGCGGCGCTCGCCGCCGACGGGCGCCCGCCCGCCGCGTTCGTCGCCGAGACCTTCGCGGGCAACGCCGGCGGCATCGCGCTGCCCGACGGCTACCTCGCCGAGGTGTACGCGGCGGTGCGCGCCACCGGCGGCCTCGCGGTCGCCGACGAGGTGCAGGCGGGATACGGCCGCCTCGGCCACTGGTTCTGGGGCTTCGAGCAGCAGGGGGTCGTGCCCGACATCGTCGCGGTCGCGAAGGCAGCGGGCAACGGTTACCCCCTTGGTGCCGTCATCACGACGCGCGAGATCGCCGCCCGGTACCGCACCCAGGGGTACTTCTTCTCGTCGACGGGCGGCAGCCCCGCCTCGAGCGTGGCTGGTATCGCCGTGCTCGACGCCTTCCGCGACGAACGGCTGCAGCAGCGCGCGGCCGAGATCGGCGGGCACCTGAAGGCGCGGCTCGAGGCGCTCGCCGCGCGGCATCCGCTCATCGGCGCCGTGCACGGCCTCGGCCTCTACCTCGGCGTCGAGTTCGTGCGCGACCGGGCGAGCCTCGAACCGGCGACCGAGGAGACCCGCGCGATCTGCGACCGGCTCCTCGGACTCGGCGTCATCATGCAACCCACCGGCGACCACCAGAACGTGCTGAAGACGAAGCCCCCGCTGTGCCTCGACCGCGATTCGGCCGACTTCTTCGTCGACATGCTCGACAAGGTGCTCACCGAGGGCTGGTAGTCGCCCCGCCGCGGCCGTCCGCATCCCTAGACTGGGCCCGTGCTCACCGCCGTCATCGTTCTCGCGATCGCGCCCGCGTTCCTCATCCTGGGGCTCGGCATCATCGCGCGCGTGGTCGCGGCGCAACGAGTGCGCTCACTCGTCGCGCAGTACGCGCCCGAGCGCGGGTCCACGGTGCTGCGCGACGCGCTGCTCGTGAACGCCGACCGGCGGGCGGCATCCGCTGCGCTCATCGACCTCGCCGTGAAGCGCAAGGTGCGCCTGCTGAGCGACGGTTCGAAGCGCGAGCCGATCGGCGTGGAGATGATGCCGAACGTCGTGCTCACGGCCGAGGAGATCACGCTGCTCGAAGCGCTCTTCGGCCCCGAGCACACGCCCGGCCGCGTGCGCCGGTTCTCGTCCGACCGCCGCGCACTCTCGGCACGGCTCAAGGCGGTCGTGCGCGACGTCGAGCACGCGCTCGCCCGCGAGGGACTCACCGCCGAGCGCCGCATGACCTGGCCGGGCACGACGCTCACCGTGCTCGCCTACCTCGGCATGCTCGTCGAGGCGCTCTTCATCGTCTTCGCGCTCATCGCGAACGACTGGCCCGCGCTCATCGCCACGATCGTCGCCCTCGTCGCCACGATCGCGACGATCATCGTGACACCGGCCTCGTGGCGCCGCTTCCTCCCGGCCGCCCGTGCACGGCGTGAGCACCTCGACGGCCTGCGGCAGTACCTCGAGCTCGCCGAGGCCGACCGGATGCGGACGCTGCAGTCGCCGAGCGGCGCCGAACTGACGGCGACGGATGCCGCTGCACCCGCCGACCCCGTCGATGCGCCGCTCGCCCGCTTCCACCTCCACGAGCGGCTCCTCCCCTACGCCGTGATCTTCGGCGTGGAACGCGAGTGGCTCGCGAAGCTCAGGCTCGAGCACGCCGCCCTCGACCACACGAACCTCGACACCCTCTCGGCAGCGATCGACGTCACCGCCGACATCGCGACCGCCCTCGATGCAGCCGGCAACGTGCTCGAGCTCACGGCCGCGGTCGGCGACCTCGTCGACGCGAGCGGCTCCGCGCTCGACGGCATCGGCGGCGTCTTCGAGGTGTTCAGCTCGTGAGCGACGCCTCGAGCACGGGCTCCCATGTTCCCGAGGAGTCGCTCTCGATCGACGTCGATGTCGAGGGGGTGACCGAGCACACGTCGGTATCGGCGGTGTACTCGAGGCCGGCGGACGCCTCGGCCACGATCGTCGTGGCGCACGGGGCCGGGGCCGGCAAGGAGCATCCGTTCATGTCGGGATTCACCCGGGCGATGCACGGGCTCGGCGTCGCGACGCTGCGATTCAACTTCCCGTACCGCGATGCCGGGCGGCGATTCCCCGACCGGCCGCCGCTCGCGATCGCCACCTGGCGCGCGGTGCGGGATGCCGCGGCCGAGCGGGCCGGATCGGCCGGCTCGCCCGAGGAGTCCATCTGGGCAGCGGGCAAGTCGTTCGGCGGACGCATGGCGTCGATGGCCGTCGCCGAGGGGATGCCCGTCGGCGGGCTCGTGTTCCTCGGCTACCCGCTGCACCCGCCCGGCAGGCCCGAGAAGGCGCGCGACGAGCACTTGCCCGGCATCGCCGTGCCGATGCTCTTCCTCCAGGGACGCAACGACCCGTTCGCGATCCCGAACGAGCAGCTCGACGAGGTCGTCGCCCGCATCGGTTCGAACGCGACGCTCGAGTGGATCGAGGACGCGAACCACTCCTTCGAGGTGAAGGGGCGCAAGCGCCCCGCCGCGGAGATCGGCGCGTCGCTCGCGCCGCGCGTCGCGGCGTTCGCCGGCTAGGCCCCGACGACGGCGGCTGCTGCGCCGACGTACGCGGCGAGGTGCCGGCCCGTGAGCGTCGCCGCATCCGTCGACGCCGTGGCGACGAGGTCGGCCGGCGTGCCCTCGAAGACGACGCGGCCGCCGTCGTGTCCGGCGCCGGGCCCGAGGTCGATGATCCAGTCGGCGTGCGCCATGACCGCCTGGTGGTGCTCGATGACGATGACGGAGTTGCCGTCGTCGACGAGCCGGTCGAGCAGCGCGAGCAGCTTGTCGACGTCGGCGAGGTGCAGGCCGGTCGTCGGTTCGTCGAGCACGTAGATCGAGCCCGACTTCGCCATGTTGATCGCGAGCTTCAACCGTTGCCGCTCACCGCCCGAGAGCGTGTTGAGGGCTTGACCGAGGCCCAGGTATCCGAGGCCGACGTCGGAGAGACGGCCGAGGATGGCCCTCGCGGGCTTCTCGTCGAAGTACTCGAGTGCCGCGTCGACCGAGAGGTCGAGCACCTCGCTGATGTTCTTGCCGCGCAGCGTGTACTCGAGCACTTCGGCGGTGTACCGCTTGCCGCCGCACTCCTCGCAGACGCTCGCAACGCCCGCCATCATCGCGAGGTCCATGTAGACGAGGCCGATGCCCTTGCAGTTCGGGCACGCACCCGCCGAGTTGGCCGAGAACAGGGCGGGCTTCACGCCGTTCGCCTTCGCGAAGGCCGTGCGGATCGTGTCGAGCAGCCCGGTGTACGTCGCCGGGTTCGATCGGCGCGAACCGCGGATCGGCGACTGGTCGACGACGACGACCTGCGGATGCTTCGGCACGTTGCCGTGGATGAGCGAGGACTTGCCCGACCCCGCGACGCCCGTGACGACCGTGAGCACCCCGAGCGGCACGTCGACGTCGACGCCCTGCAGGTTGTGCTGCCGCGCGTCGCGGATCTCGAGCCGGCCGGATGCGTCGCGCACCGTGTCGCGCAGGCGCGCCCGGTGGTCGAGGTGCCGGCCGGTGAGCGTGTCGGAGGCGCGGAGTCCGTCGACGTCTCCCTCGAAGCAGACGTTGCCGCCGGCCGCACCGGCGCCGGGGCCGAGATCGACGACGTGGTCGGCGATCGCGACGACCTCGGGCTTGTGCTCGACGACGAGCACCGTGTTGCCCTTGTCGCGGAGCCGCAGGAGCAGTTCGTTCATGCGCTGGATGTCGTGCGGGTGCAGGCCCGCGGTCGGCTCGTCGAACACATAGGTCATGTCGGTGAGCGGCGAGCCGAGGTGCCGGATCATCTTCACGCGCTGCGCCTCGCCGCCCGAGAGCGTGCCCGAGGTGCGGTCGAGGCTCAGGTAGCCGAGCCCGATCTCGACGAACGAGTCGATCGTCTGCTTGAGCGAGTCGACGAGCGGGCCGATCGACGGATCGGTGAGGTCGTCGAGCCACACAGCGAGGTCGGAGATCTGCATCGCCGCGGCATCCGCGATGTTGATGCCCTTGATCTTCGATGAGAGCGCGGCCTGGTTGAGGCGCGAGCCCCCGCACTCGGGGCAGGTCGTGTAGGTCACCGCGCGTTCGACGAAGGCGCGGATGTGCGGCTGCATCGCCTCGCGGTCTTTCGAGAGCATGCTCTTCTGGACCTTCGGGACGAGCCCTTCGTAGGTCATGTTGATGCTCTGCACCTTGACCTTGACCGGCTCCTTGTAGAGGAAGTCGGCGAGCTCCTGCTCGGTGTAGTCGCGGATCTTCTTGTCGGCGTCGAGGAAGCCCGACTCGCTGAAGATGCGCACCATCCAGCCGTCGGCCGTGTAGCCGGGGATCGTGATGGCGCCCTCGGCGAGCGACTTGTCGCGGTCGACGAGCTCGTCGATGTCGATGTCGTTGACCTCGCCCATGCCCTCGCAGCGGGGGCACATGCCCGCGGGCAGGTTGAAGCTGAAGTGGAAGCTCGGGCCGACGTGCGGTCGGCCGAGCCGGGAGAAGAGGATGCGGAGCATCGCGTGGGCGTCGGTCGCGGTGCCGACGGTCGATCGGGAGTTCGCACCCATCCGCTCCTGGTCGACGATGATCGCCGCGCTGATGTTGCGCAGGCTGTCGACCTCGGGCCGAGAGGGGGTGCCCATGAACGACTGCACGAACGCCGAGTAGGTCTCGTTGATGAGCCGCTGCGACTCGGCGGCGATGGTGCCGAAGACGAGGCTCGACTTGCCCGAGCCCGAGACGCCCGTGAACACGGTGAGCCGCCGCTTCGGAATGTCGAGCGAGACGTTCTGCAGGTTGTTCTCGCGTGCGCCTCGCACCTCGATGAGGTCGTGCGAATCGGCGATATGGGTGGTCGCGGTCATTCGGCTGCTCCCCTCGTCGACGGGCGGCCGTGCCCGCGAGTCAACATTCTGGCACGAGCTCCCGACGTCGGGCCGGGCGCCCGGGGTTACGCTGAGCGCATGCCCGGGACGAGCGGTGGACGGCGCGCGTGGACGCTGCCCGCGGCCGCCGGAGCGGCATCCGTCGCCTTCGGTGCGGGGGCCGGCGAACTCGCGGCCGCACTGCTCGCACCCCCGTCGAGTCCCTTCGTCGTCGTCGGCTCGCTGCTCATCGATGTGGCGCCGCCCTGGGCGAAGGATGCCGCGATCGCGCTCTTCGGCACCGCCGACAAGGCCGCGCTCCTCATCGGCATCGGACTCGTGCTGCTCGCCGTCGCCGGCGCCGCGGGCGTGCTCGAAGCACGTCGGCCGCCATGGGGACAGGTGCTCATCGGAGTCGTCGCGCTCGTCGGCGCCATCGCGGCGTCGACGCGCGCCAACCCGCCCATGCTCGCGATCGCGCCCTCGGCGGTCGCCGGCATCGCCGCCGTCGTGGCGCTGCGGTTCCTGCTGCTGCGGCTGCGCTCTCGCGCCGCTGACGCCGCCGACCGGGCGGATGCCCCGGATGCCGCGGGCGCCTCCGATGCAGCCGGCGCCGCGGATCCGGCAGATGCCGATGCCGCGGCTGCCCCGCGGGTCGACCGGCGGCGGTTCCTCGGCTGGGCGGGCGGCGCGGCGGCACTCGGCGCGCTCGCCGCCCTAGGGGGTTACGCACTCCAGGCGGGCTCGCGCACGGTCGCCGTGATCCGCGAGGCGATCACGCTGCCGCGGCCGGCATCCGAGGCCACCGTGGCATCCGGCACCGATCTCGGCATCGAGGGACTCACCCCGATCATCACGCCGAACGGACAGTTCTATCGCATCGACACCGCGCTCGCGGTGCCCGCGGTCGACCCGTCGACCTGGAGTCTCCGCATCCACGGCATGGTCGAGCGCGAGGTCGTCGTCACGTGGGACGAACTGCTCGCACTCCCGCTCGAGGAGTCGGTCACGACGCTCGCGTGCGTCTCGAACGAGGTGGGCGGCGGCCTCATCGGCAACGCCGTGTGGCTCGGGTATCCCATCCGCGAACTGCTCGCCCGCGCCCAGCCGGCGGCCGACGCCGACATGGTGCTCTCGCGGAGCGTCGACGGCTTCTCGGCGTCGACGCCGCTGCCCGTGCTGCAGGACGAGCGCAACGCCATCCTCGCCGTCGGCATGAACGGCGAGCCATTGCCCGCCGAGCACGGCTTCCCCGTGCGGATGGTCGTGCCGGGGCTCTACGGCTACGTCTCGGCGACGAAGTGGGTGAGCGAGCTCGAGGTCACCCGCTTCGACGCGACATCCGCCTACTGGACCGATCGCGGCTGGAGCGAACGGGGCCCGGTGAAGCTCTCGTCGCGCATCGACGTCCCGCGGAGCGGCCAGCCGCTCGACGCCGGGCCGATCACGGTCGCGGGCGTCGCGTGGCACCAGCACGTCGGCATCGAGCGCGTCGAGGTGCAGGTCGACGACGGGCCATGGCGGGAGGCGACGCTCGCGCCCGCGATCTCGGTCGACACATGGGTGCAGTGGCGGTTCGAGTGGGCGGATGCCCCGTCGGGCACGCACACCCTGCGGGTGCGCGCGATCGGAGCCGACGGCGACGTGCAGATCTCGAAGCGGCAGGGCGTCGTGCCCGACGGCGCGACGGGCCTGCACGAGCGCACCATCGAGGTGCGCTGAACCCTGCGGATGTCGCGGGCCGGGCGACCTGCCGCCCGCGCGCGGATGAGGAGATCTCGGGCGACACGCGCACCGTCGCCCTCCGGCGCACGGCGTGTTGCACAAGATCTCCTCATCCGCGAACCGAGGTACGGGGCGCGGGCGCGGGCGCGGTGCCCAGCCGCGACGACCGGGTGGGCCGGCGACGACTCAGAGCGGGGGCGTGCGCGGCGGCGGGGTTCGGCGAGCGCCCGTCGCCTCGAACGCGGCCGCGAGACGCAGGAGGGCCGTGTCGTCGTAGGCGCGCCCGGCGAACGTGAGTCCCACCGGCATCCCGATGTCGTGCATCGTGCCCATGGGCACCGTGACCGTCGGGATGCCGAGGTGCCGCGGCACGAGGTTGCCGTTCGCGACCCACACGCCGTTGCGCCAGCCGAGGTCGGCGGATGCCTCGTTCACGTCCATGTCGGCGGGGCCGACGTCGGCGACCGCCGGGAAGACGACGGCGTCGAGTCCGAGCTCGTCCATCCACTGCTCGAGGTCGACCCGGCGAGTCTCCTCGAGACCGCGGAGGCCGTGCTCGAGCTCGGGCATGTCGGCGAGCGTCGCGCCCGGGTGCGACCGCGCCCACGCGGGATACTCGGCGATGTCGTCGTCGAAGCCCGTGTAGCGGTCGGGGAGCGCACCCTCGGGGTGCGGGAAGATGCGCGCACCGTCGACCTCGGCGAGGGAACGCAGGGCGGGGTCGCCGTTGGCGTCGAGGAAGTCGTTCCACGCCCACGCCGACAGGTCGACGATCTCGCGGCGCAGGTACTCGGGTGAGACGAGGCCCCTGGCCGAGATCGTCGGGGCGCCGACGCGGTCGCCCTCGTAGTTCGAGACGACCGGGAAGTCGACCTCGACGACCTCGGCACCGGCCGCCTCGAGGTCGCGGCGGGCGGCCTCCCACAGTGCGATGACGGAGTCGCGGGTCTCGATGCGCTGGCCGGTGGGTCCACCGATGCCTGGCGTGCGACCCGGCTCGGCGGTGCCGGCGTCGGGATCGGCGTTGACGTACATGCGCGGCACGCCGAAGCGTCGGCCTGCGAGCGCGGCACGGGCGGCGGCGGCATCCGTCGGCCTCAGCGCCGGGTACGAGTCGGGCCGCAGCTCCGACGCCGCGGGCAGCTCGATCCACGGTTGCACGCGCCAGAAGTCTCCGCGCGTCTCCGGGTCGTCGGCGACGACGACGTCGAGCACCTCGAGCAGGTCGGCCATCGTGCGGGCGTGCGGCACGACGACGTCCATCGTCGGCACGAGCGGCCAGTTGCCGCGCACCGAGATCACGCCGCGCGAGGGCGTGTAGGCGCAGAGCGCGTTGTTCGAGGCGGGCGCGCGGCCCGACGACCAGGTCTCCTCGCCGAGGCCGAAGGCCGCGAACGAGGCCGCCGTCGCGGTGCCGGACCCGTTCGAGGAGCCCGAGCCGAACGCCGCGGTGAGGTACTCGGCGTTGTACGGGCTCTCGGCTCGGCCGTAGAGCCCGCGCTGCATGCCGCCGTTCGCCATCGGCGGCATGTTCGTGAGACCGATGAGCACGGCCCCGGCGGCGCGCAGCCGTTCGATCGTGAAGGCGTCGCGCTGGGCGACGAGGCGCTCGAATGCCGGGCTGCCGGCGGCCGCCGTGAGCCCGCGGGCGAGGTAACTGTCTTTGGCGGTGTACGGGATGCCGTCGAGCGGACCGAGTGCGTCGCCGCGGGCGCGGCGGGCATCGGATGCCTCGGCGTCGGCCCGCGCCTCGGGATTCAGCACGACGAGCGCGTTGAGCGCCGTCGCCGTGCCCGGCCGGTCGTATGCCTCGATGCGGGCGAGGTACGCCTCGAGCAGCTCGACGGCGGTCGCCGTGCCCGCCTCGAGCGCCGCGCGCAGCTCGGCGATGGACGCCTCGACGACGTCGATCGACGGGCGGGACGATTTCGCACTCATCGTGCGACCTCCAGCGCCGGCTGCTGCTGCGTGATGCAGTGGATGCCGCCGCCGCGCGCGAAGATCGGGCGCGAGTCGACCGTCACGACGCGCCGGCCCGGATACGCCTCCGCGAGGATCTCGCGCGCCGCGGCATCCGCTCGCTCCTCACCGAAGCCGCACGCGATCACCCCGTCGTTCACGACGAGGTGGTTCACGTAGCTCCAGTCGACGAAGCCCTCGTCGTCGCGGAGCGTCGCGGGTGCGGGGAGGTCGATGATCTCCCAGCGCCGGCCGGCGGCATCCGTCGTCTGCTCGAGGAGGGAGCGCAGTTCGCGCGTCACCTCGAAATCGGGATGCTCGGGGTCGCGCTGGGAATGCAGCAGCAGGCGTCCGGGCGAGGGGATCGTCGCGACGATGTCGACGTGGCCGTTCGTGCCGAAGTCGTCGTAGTCGCGGGTGAGGCCGCGCGGCAGCCAGATGACGTGCGTCGCGCCGATGGTTCGGGCGAGCTCGGCCTCGACGCGGGCCTTGTCGGCGTAGGGGTTGCGACGCGGGTCGAGCTGCACGGTCTCGGTGACGAGCACGGTGCCCTCACCGTCGACGTGGATGCCGCCGCCCTCGTTCACGAGCACGGAGCTCACGAGTTCGGCGCCCGCATGGGGCGCGACGAAGCGCGTGATCTCGGCGGACTTCCGCCACTCGGCCCACTCGGGCGCGCCCCAGCCGTTGAAGACCCAGTCGACCGCGCCGAGCACGCCCGGCCGTTCGTCGTCGACGACGAACGTCGGGCCGAAGTCCCGCATCCAGAACTCGTCGAGCGGCGCCTCGAGCACCTCGATCTCGGCGCTCAGCATGCGGCGCGCCCGATCGAGCTCGGTCGGGTCGACGACCATCGTGACGGGCTCGAACTCGGCGACCGCGTTCGCGACCGCGGTCCACGCGGCGTAGCCCTCCTCGCGCTCGGCGGCCTCGGCGCCGAGGGTGATCCCCTCGCGCGGGAACGCCATCCACGTGCGCTCGTGTCGAGCGGTCTCGGCGGGCATGCGCCACGTCATGCGGGTACCTCCATGGTCTCGGTGTCGGATGCCGCGGCCGGCCGTTTCGCCGGGTCGCGGTACGGGTCGGTCGTCATCCAGAGCAGCGTATAGAGGCCCGCGCCGAGCACCGGCCCGACGACCGCCGAGAGGTCGGCGCCGCCGAGCGCGTCGGAGATCGGCCCGACGTACAGCGTCGTGTTCGCGGAGAGCACGGCGACGGTCATGGCCACGAGCATCGCGATCGCGCCCGCCCAGAAGACGCCGCCACGGTACCAGAACGGGCTGCCCGGACGCGTGTCGTCGAGGGCCCGCCCGTCGTAGCGGTTGCGGCGCAGCACGATGTCGGTCGCGTAGATCGCGACGAGCGGACCGAAGACGGTGACCGACAGCTCGAGCGAGGAGCTCAGCGCGTCGAGGAAGCTCGGCGTGAGGAAGAGCACCCAGCCGGCGACGGCCGTCGCGACGACGCCGGTGGCGATCGTGGTCGCCGCTCGGGAGATGCGTGCGGCGAGGGCCTGCGCGTAGAACCCCGTCGAGTACGCGACGAGCACGTTGTTCGTGATGCTCGAGAGCACGATCATGCCGAGGAAGACGGGGGTGAACCAGGCTGGCACGATCTCGCCGATCGTGAGCTGCGGGTCGGTCATGTCGATCGCGGTGCCGGCGATCGCGCCGAGGCCTCCGATGAGCACGGCCGGCACGAAGCCGCCGAGTGCCGTGTACCAGGCGACAGCGCGCTTCGAGACCTCCGCCGGCAGGTAACGGGCGTAGTCGGCGCCGGTCCCCCACGACAGCGGGCTCGAGGCGACGATCGCGAAGCCCAGCATGACGAGCGCCCAGTGCTCGGCGACGGGCAGCGTCTCGACCTGGTAGCTCCAGTCGGCGGCACCGAACACGAACACGGCGAGCACGACGAAGACGACGGCGAGCGCGGCCGAGAACCACGGTGCGAGCGCGAGGATCGTCGCGTGCCCGTAGACGCCGATCACGAAGCTCAGCACGCCGACGACCGCGAGCACCACCCATTCGCCGCCGGGCGGCAGCGTGACACCGAAGTGTCCGAGCAGCGCGATGGCCGCGAGCGTCGCGAAGGCGACGTTGATGATCTCGTAGAAGATGCCGATCAGCACGCCGAGGCCCGCACCGAAGACCTTGTTGCCGCGGATGCCGAACATCGCGCGCATGATCGCGACGCTCGGCGAGCCGGCGGCGGGGCCGCTGACGGCGAGCCAGCCGACGAGCGCCCACCAGAGGTTGCCGACCACGGTGATCGCGAGCGCCTCCCAGAGCGGAAGGCCGAGCAGCATGAGCACGCCGCCGACGACGAAGTAGAGGTAGCCGACGTTCGCCGACATCCACACCCAGAAGAGGCTCGACGGACGACCGTGGCGCTCGGCGGCGGGGATGTGGTCGATGCCGTGCGTCTCGACGTGCCCGACCCGATCGGACGGGGGCGCGGCGGCTCGGTCTGGGGCGGTGGCGCCGGTGCGGGCGGGGGTCTGGGTGCTCATGCGCGTCAACCTCGTTGTTCGACGACGGACGTTATATTGATCGCTCGATCAATAGTGAGTGAGAGTACATAGACTGGCGGGGCCATGTCAACACCCGTCCGCGCCAGAGCCGCCCGCAAGAGCCCGGCCGAGCGCTCCGCCGAGATCGCCGCCGCAGCCCGCGACCTCGCGCTCGAGCAGGGGCTCGCCGCGGTCACGCTGCGCTCGATCGCCGCTCGTGCGGGTGTGGCCCCGGCACTCGTCGCCCACTACCAGCCGAACATGGACGCCCTCGTCGCGAGCACGTTCGGCACGATCGTCGCCGCCGAGATCGCCGAGGTCGAGGAGCTGCTCGACGCGCTCCCGGGCCCGCGGGAGCGGCTCGGCGCACTGCTCGACACCCTCCTCGAGGGCTCGCGCGACGACGTGACCGTCGTCTGGGTCGAGGCGTGGGCGCTCGGCCGGCGCAGCGAGGCGCTCGCGGCATCCGTCCGCGAGCAGATGGACGCGTGGCAGCGCGTCGTGCAGGACGTCATCGAGCAGGGCGCCGCCGAGTCGGGATTCGAGGCGGCGGATGCCTCGGCCGTCGCCTGGCAGTTGCTCGGCATGATCGACGGACTCAACGCGCAGGCGCTGGTCCGCTGGGGCGACGCCGGCGCCCGCGGGTCGATGATCCATCGCGCCGTCGAGGGGATGCTCGGCCTGCCGCGGGGAGCGCTCGGCCGGCGCTGATCGCGGCGAGCGACGAGCCCGCGTCGATCGGGTGGTCGTCGAGCGCTCAGTCGGGGTGGTCGTTGAGCCACTCGCGGCGCAGCCGCGCGGGAGCCACCGTGTGCCAGGCTTCCGCGACGACCTCGCCCAGCCGGCGCTCGCTGATGCGGTCCAGTCGGATGAGCACGGCCGGGTGGCCGTCGAAGTGCGGGGTCGTGAAGAACACCTCGGGGTCCTCGGCGACGAGCGCGTGCTTCACGGCTTCGTCGTCGACCTTCGCACCGAGCACCGGCCCCTCCTGCTCGGCGATGCCGAGCGCGGCGAGGTCGGCGCGCCGGAGCGGTCGCTCCCACACGAATCCCGCTCCGCGGACCCGCCACATCGCGGCACCGCGGCTCACCGTCTCCTCCGCCTCGGGCATCCCGAGGGCGATGCGACGGACGTCGTCCCAGTCGGCCATGCCGCCACCCTACGCCCGTGTCGATGTCGGCAGGCGTCGCTACGGTGGAACCGAGACGACTGGAGGAGGCCCGATGTACCTGGTCGACGGCACCGTCGTCACGAGCGCGAGCGACCTGAAGAAGGCGTCCGAGTGCGAGTTCGCGTTCCTTCGCGCGCTCGACGCGAAACTCGGCCGCATCGAGCCCGTGCCCGATCCCGAAGACGCGATGCTCGAGCGCTCGGGCCGCATGGGCGACGAGCACGAGCACCGGGTGCTCGAGGCGTACCGCGCCGAACTCGGCGACGCCGTCGTCGAGATCGAGCGACCCGACGTGCGCGACCCCGCAGCGGTCGCGGCGGCGGTCGCCGCGACGCAGGCCGCGTTCGAGGCGGGCGCCCCGGTGGTGTTCCAGGCGACCTTCGCCGACGAGGGCTTCATCGGCTTCGCCGACTTCATCGTGCGCCAGCCCGACGGCCGCTACCTCGTGCAGGACTCGAAGCTCGCACGCCGGGCCCGGGTGACGGCGCTCCTGCAGCTCGCGGCGTACGCCGAGCAGCTCGAGCGCACGGGCGTGCCGTGCGCCGACACCGTGGAGCTCCTGCTCGGCGACGGGTCGACGAGCGTGCACCGCCTCGACGACATCGCTCCCGTGTACCGCCTGCGACGTGCCCGACTCGAGCAGATCGTCGCCGAACGGCTCGCCGAAGACGGGCCGGTCGCGTGGGGCGATCCCCGCTACGAGCTCGACGGGCGATGCCCGACGTGCGATCTCGAGGTGCAGGCGCACCGCGACGTGCTCCTCGTCGCCGGTCTGCGCGTGACCCAGCGCGCCGCCCTGTTCGACGCCGGCATCACGACGATCGACGCGCTCGCGGCATCCGAGGGGCACGTGCCGGGCGTCCTCGACGCGACGATCGAGAACCTCCGCCTCCAGGCGCGGTTGCAGCTCGAGGCCGAGGCCGCGGCCGCGATGGCGGATGCCTCTGGCGTCCGCTTCCCCGACGACCCGCCGCTGCCCCCGCCCGTGGTCGTCCGCGACGCGGCGTCCCTCGCGGCCATCCCCGAGCCCGACCCCGGCGACCTCTTCTTCGACTTCGAAGGCGACCCGCTCTACACCGAGGGCGCGGCGACCGACTGGGGGCTCGACTACCTGTTCGGCATGGTCGACACCGCCGAGCGGTTCACGCCGCTCTGGGCGCACAGCTTCGCCGAGGAGCGCGTGGCCCTCGAACGGTTCCTCGCGCTCGTCGCGGCACGTCGCGCGGCACATCCCGACATGCACATCTACCACTACGCGAGCTACGAGCGCACCCACCTGCTCACCATCGCGGCACGGCATGGGGTGGGCGAAGCCGCCGTCGACCAGCTGCTCGCCGACGGCGTGCTCGTCGACCTCTACCCCATCGTGAAACGGGCGGTCCGAGTCGGCAGTCGCTCCTACTCGATCAAGAAGCTCGAGCCGCTCTACATGGGCACCGAGTTGCGCGAGGCCGAGGTGAAGTCGGGCGGCGATTCGATCCTCGAGTACGTGCGCGCCCGCGAACTGCTCGCGACGGGAGAGGTCGACCCCGCCACCGGGCTGGCCGGTGCGGCGGCCGCCCAGCACGTGCTCGACGACCTCGCCGACTACAACCGCTACGACTGCGTCTCGACCCTGCGGCTGCGCGATTGGCTGCTCGGCCTCGCCCGCGACGCGGGCGTCGAGCCCGTGCCCGAATCGCTGCTCGTCGAGGCCGCGCGTGCGGCCGGCAAGGTCTACGAGGCCTCGCCGCTCGCGATCGAGCTGCAGCGCCTGGCGGGCCCGCCCGACGACCCGACCCGCGACGCCGACCACACGGCGCTCGCACTCGCGGCGGCGGCGATCGACTACCACGACCGCGAGGCGAAGAGCTTCTGGTGGTCGCACTTCTTCCGGCTCGAGCAACCGCTCGAGTCCTGGGAGGATCATCGCGACGTCCTCGTCGTCGACCCCGCAGCATCCGCCGTCGTGCAGCGCTGGTATCGCGAAGACCAGCACCGCGTCGACCGCCGGCATGTGCTGCTCCGCGGGAGGGTGGCGCCCGGATCCCGGTTCTCGGTCGGCGCCGAGCTCTTCGCGCTCTACGAGTCGCCGGCACCGTTTCCGCGCCAGGGGCTGCGCCCGGGCTCGCGTACCCAGAACGCGGTTCGCGTGCTCGAGGTGCTCGACGACGGGCTCGTCGTCGAAGAACGCTCCGTCGCCGGGTTCACCTGGAGCGAGCTGCCGTCGGCGATCGTGCCCGGCACACCGCCTCCGGCGGGCAGGCAGCGCGAGGCGATCCACGAATGGGCGCAAGAGCTCGCGAGCGCGTATCCGTTCACGTGGCCGAAGAACCCCTCGGTCGACGTACTGCGCCGCACCCCGCCGCGCACGCGTGCCGGCTCGGCGGGGCTCGCGCCGCTCTCACCCGACCACGATTACGTGACCGCCGTCGTCACCTCGCTGCGCGAGCTCGACGACTCGTACCTCGCGGTGCAGGGGCCGCCCGGCACGGGCAAGACCTACGTCGCGTCGCACACGATCACGCGCCTCGTCGCCCAGCACGGCTGGAAGATCGGCGTCGTCGCGCAATCGCACGCGGTCGTCGAGAACGTGCTCGACGCCGTCGTGCGGGCGGGCCTCGCGCCCGACCTCGTGGCGAAGGCCCCGAAAGACGCCAGGGAGCCCGGCGACCACGCCTACACGACGATCGCGAAAGACGGCGTCGCCGAGTTCACCGCCGCCCACGCGGCGACCGGATTCGTCATCGGCGGCACCGCGTGGGACTTCGCGAACGCCGACCGGGTGCCGCGCGGCTCGCTCGACCTCCTCGTCATCGACGAGGCGGGCCAGTTCTCGCTCGCCGCGACCATCGCCGCCGCGGTCGCCGCGCGCAACCTCCTGCTGCTCGGCGACCCGCAGCAGTTGCCGCAGGTCAGCCAGGGCAACCACCCCGAGCCCGTCGACGCCTCGGCACTCGGCTGGGTGAGCGACGGGCACGACGTGCTGCCGCCCGAGTTCGGGTACTTCCTCGCCGAGAGCCGGCGCATGCACCCCGCCGTCGCCGAGCCCGTCTCGCACCTGTCGTACGACGGGGAACTCCGCTCGCACGCCGTCGCCTCGCACCGCGCGCTCGAGGGCATCGCGCCAGGGCTCACGCCGGTGCCGGTCGAGCACGTGGGCAACGCCACGTCGTCCCTCGAAGAGGCGATCGCGATCGTCGACCTCGTCGATGAGCTGCTCGGCCGAACGTGGACCGACCCGACGGATGCCTCGGCCGGCGTGAGCCGTCCGCTCTCGCAGCGCGACCTCATCGTCGTCACGCCCTACAACGCGCAGCTCACGGTCGTGCGCACCGCGCTCGACGCCGCCGGCTATGGCGACGTGCCGGTCGGCACCGTCGACAAGTTCCAGGGCCAGGAGGCAGCCGTCGCGATCGTGTCGCTCGCCGCGTCCTCCGCGGCTGCCGCGCCTCGCGGCATCGAGTTCCTGCTCATGAAGAACCGCCTCAACGTCGCGATCTCGCGCGCGAAATGGGCGGCGTATCTCATCTATTCGCCGGGACTCGTCGACACGCTCCCCCGCACGCCCGAGGGGCTCGCACAGCTCAGCGCATTCATCCGCCTGGTGGGCG
>JAPSJT010000192.1 GCA_031178045.1 Agromyces sp. | reverse complement strand
GGCGTGCCGGTGAGGGTGCGCCCGTAGAAGTCGAAGTTCGCCTCGACGAAGTCGTTCGACAGGTACGCCGCGGAGCTGCGGATCACCTGCCACGCGAGCCAGTCCTTCCATGCGGGCAGTCGCTCCTCGGTGAGCAGGGCACCGAGGCCCTCGACGAACGACGGCTCGCGCAGCACGAGCTCGTCGAAGGCGCGATCGGGCACGCCCATGGCGTCGCGCCACACCTGCAGGTCGACGGATGCCGCGGCGGCGGCATCCGCCCACTCGAACAGGTTGTACGTCTTCTCGCTGTCGCGCGTGTCGACGTTGGTCCAGTGCACCTTCGCGATGTCGGTCTCGAGGTCGAAGACGCGCGCCGCCCGCTCGGCCGGCTGCTCGAGCTGGGCCAGACGGAACATCCGCTCGAGGTGCGCGCGGTAGGCGCTGCGGATCTCGGCGAACCGCTCTTCGCGGAAGTAGCTCTCGTCGGGCAGCCCGATGCCGCCCTGCTCGACGAAGACGAGGTAGCGCTCGGGGTCGCCCGGGTCGTTGTCGACGTAGAGCTGCACGAAGCCCGCAACGCCCTGCCGTTCGAGGCGCCCGAGGGTCTCGAGGAACGAGTCGACCGAGTTCACGAGGGAGACCTCGACGAGCTGGCCGGCGATCGGCGTCGCGCCGAGCAGGTCGGCTCGCTGCTCGTTCGTGAAGCTCGCGTACAGGTCGCCGACCTTCCGCGCCTCGGTGCCCGGCTCGGCCTGCTGCGCCTCCTCGATGATCTCGCGCACGGCCTGCTCGGCCTCTTCGTGGAGCACGAGGAACGAGCCGTACCTCGCCTTGTCGGCCGGGATCTCGGTGCGCTCGATCCACTTGCCGTTCACGTGGCGGAAGAGGTCGTCTTGCGGACGAACCGACTCGTCGAGTTCGTCGTTCGCGATTCCGGAGGAGAGCGTGACGTCGGTCATCCCCCCAGCCTAAGCGGGCGGATGCCGCGGTCCCGAGAAGCTCGGTGAAACTCCCAGCGGCGTCGAGGTGTGCTCCAGCGGCGACCTCGAGGAGCAAAATGGGGCTGGAGCCTCCGGTCGGGGCAGGAGCCTCCGGTCGGGGCAGGAGTCCCGCCGGGGCTGGAAACGGGGAGAAGTGCACGACGAGACGATCAGGCCGCCGCTCGCGCGGTCGCTCAGTGCTGCGCTCGGCATGATGACGGTGCTCGGCGTGCTGCTCGCGGCGCTCGAGCTCGCCCTGATCTCACCCACCGTGGCGGTCGTCTGGGTCGCGGCGCTCTTCCCGGTGGTGGCGGTCATCTGGTTCATCACCGGCGCGATCGCCTGGCGACGGCGACCCGGCAGCCGCATCGGCCTGCTCCTCTGGGTCGGCGGTCTCGCGACCCTCGCGGGTGGCATCGGCAACGCCGAGGAGCCGACCGCCGCGCTGGTGGGCGCCGTCTTGGCGACGGTGGTCCTCGCGGTCGTCGTGCACCTCCTGCTCGCGTTCCCGAGGGGGCGGCTGCCCGACCGCGCCTCGCGCACGATCGTGGCCGCCGCGTACGTGGTCGCCCTCGTGCTGCAGGCGCCGCTCTGGGTGTGGGGCGGCGCGCTCGAGTCGTACGGGGTCGCAGCGGATCCCGCGGTCGTCGCCGTCTGGCGGATCGTGCAGTCGGTCGCCGGTGTCGGAATCATGGTCGCAACCGCGATCGTGCTGACCTCCCGGCTGCGCGAGGCGGCGCCGGCGCAGCGGCGCGTGCTGATGCCGCTCTACGGCTACGGCATCGTCTCGGTGCTGCTCATCACGACGATCCCACGCCTCGGGCTCCCCGACTTCACCGGGCCCGCGCTGCAGCTCGCCCTCGTCGCCGGAATCGCCGTCGCCTTCACCGTGGGCGTCATGGTCGGCGGCTTCGAGCGCACGGCCGAGCTCGAGGAGTTCGCCGCGTGGCTCGGCTCGGGGCCGTCGGGCCCCGGACCGCTGCGAGCGGCCCTCGCTCGGGCGCTCGGAGATCCGAGCGTCCAGCTCGTCTACTGGCTGCCGGTGCGCGGCGATTTCGTCGACGACCGGGGCGTGAGCGTCGACCTGCCCGCGACGGACTCCCGAGAGTCGGTCGTCGTCGAGTCCGATGGCGAGCCCGTCGGCGCCATCCTCTACGACCACCGCCTGCTTCCCGACCGGGCGCAGGTGAGCGCCGTCGGCCGGATCGCCGCGATCGCGATCGCGCGGGAACGCCTTGCGACCGAGCTCCGTGCGAGCCGGACGGCCCTGCTGCGGTCGGGGCGGACGCGCGCCGCCGCCCCTGACGGGGATCGCGCCCGCGTCGCGGACGATCGGCGCGACGAACGCTGATGCGGACGGGTGACGTGGGGGCGACGCTGAGTCGGCCGCGCGTGGGCACGTGGCGTCGGACGCGCCGCGTAGGCTCGTCGCGCACATGAAGCGCACCGAGACCTCCGAACCCCGCACCGTCGACCGCGACATCCTGCGGCTCGCCGTGCCCGCGCTCGGCGCGCTCGTCGCGGAGCCGCTCTTCCTCCTCGCCGACACGGCGATGGTCGGGCACCTCGGGGCGACGCCGCTCGCCGGACTCGGGCTCGCGAGCGCCGTGCTGCAGACGATCATCGGTCTGATGGTGTTCCTCGCGTACGCCTCGACGCCGGCCGTGGCCCGCCGCCTCGGCGCCGGGGACCTGCGCGGGGCGGTCGCCTCGGGCATCGACGGGATGTGGCTCGCGCTCGGCCTCGGGCTCGTGCTCGCCGTCGCCGGGTGGTGGTCGGTACCGTGGCTCGTCGGGGCGTTCGGGGCCGACGAGCACGTCGCGGCTGCGGCATCCGTCTACCTCTCGATCTCGATGGCGGGGCTGCCGGCGATGCTCGTCGTGTTCGCGGCGACCGGGTTGCTGCGCGGCCTGCAGGACACGCGCACGCCGCTCTGGGTCGCCGGCATCGGCTTCGCGGTGAACATCGCGCTCAACTACGTCTTCATCTACGTCGCGGGGTGGGGCATCGCCGGCTCCGCGGTCGGCACGGTCATCGCGCAATGGGGCATGGTGGTCGTCTACGTCCTCGTCGTCGCCCGGCACGCGCGGAGCGCAGGGGCGAGCCCGTGGCCGCACCATGCCGGCGTGCTCCGCGGTGCGGCATCCGGCGGCTGGCTGCTGCTGCGCACCGTGAGCCTGCGCGCCGCGCTGCTGCTCGCGACCTGGTCGGCGACGTCGCTCGGCTCCGACGAACTCGCGGCGTTCCAGGTCGCGATGACGATCTACTTCACGATCGGCTTCGCGCTCGACGCGCTCGCGATCGCCGCGCAGGCCCTGATCGGGCGCGGACTCGGAGCGGGCGACGTGACCGCGGTCCGCGCCGTGCTGCGCCGATGCCTGCAGTGGGGCGTCGGCAGCGGTGCGGTGGTCGGAGCGCTCGTGATCGCGACGGCGTGGGCGCTGCCCGGGCTCTTCACCTCGTCGCGCGAGGTCGCGGCGCTGCTGCCCGGGGCGCTCGTCGTGCTCGGGCTCTCCGCGCCGCTCGGCGGCCTCGTGTTCGTGCTCGACGGCGTGCTCATCGGGGCCGGCGACGCCCGGTACCTCGCGTGGACGGGACTCGTGAACCTCGCGGTGTTCGTGCCCCTCGCCCTCTGGGTCGTGGCCGTCGCCCCGGCCGGCGCGGCAGGCCCGAGCTGGCTCATGGCGACGTTCGCGATCGGCTACCTCGCGGCGCGCGCCGTCACGCTCTCGCTGCGAGCGCGCGGCACCGCGTGGATGGTGGTGGGATCGGCGCGCTGAGCACGCGACGGGATGCCGCGCCGGTCCGCGTAGACTGGCTCGACGCTCCTCGACCAGGCAGCGGAACCTCACGAGCGACAGCCGGCAGAACGGGCACGCTCCACGACGCTTCCCACCATCGAGGACCCACCATGACGATTCTCAGCACGGCACCCGCTTCCCTGCCGGCTTCCGCTCCTGCTTCTGCTCCTGCTGCACCTGCGCTCGCCTCCCGCCTCGAGGGGGTCGCGAGCTCTCCCGTACGCGAACTGCTCGCGCTCGTCGGCCGCGACGACGTGATCTCGTTCGCGGGCGGCCTGCCCGCCCCCGAGCTGTTCGACGCAGCGGGCCTGCGCGAGGCGTTCGCCGACGCGCTCTCGCCCGAGCACGCACCGCGGAGCCTGCAGTACGCCGCGACCGAGGGCGACCCCCGCCTGCGTGCTCGCGTCGCGGAACGGCTCACCTCCCAGGGGCTGCCGACGGGCCCCGACGATCTCATCATCACGACCGGGTCGCAGCAGGCGCTCACGCTCATCGCGTCCGCCCTCCTCGATCCGGGCGCGGTGGTCGCCGTCGAGCAGCCCACCTACCTCGCGGCACTGCAGTCGTTCTCACTCGCGGGCGCCCGGCTCGTCGGCGTCGCCGCCGATGACGACGGCCTCGACCCCGAGGCGTTCGAGCGCATCTGCCGCACCGATCCCCCCACGCTGCTCTACCTCGTGCCCACGTTCGCGAACCCGACGGGCCGCACGCTCACCGCCACTCGTCGGGCAGCCATCGCGGAGATCGCGGCCCGATACGGCGTCTGGGTCGTCGAGGACAACCCCTACGGCGAGCTGCGCTATTCGGGCGAGGCGACGACGCCGCTCACGGCGGAGCCCGCACTCGCCGAGAGCGGCCTCTACCTCGGCAGCTTCTCGAAGATCGGGGCCCCGGGGCTGCGCATCGGATGGGTGCGAGCGCCGCGAAC
>JAPSJT010000034.1 GCA_031178045.1 Agromyces sp. | reverse complement strand
AAGGCACCCGCAGCACGATGGCGAGGAGCACGGTCGCGAGGCCGAGCACCTGCGGTTTCGTCGCGGCGTGCAGCCGGGTCAGCACGTCGGGGAAGCGCACGATGCCGATGCCCGCGGCCATCGAGAGAAAGGCGCTCACGAGGATGAGCAGCCCGACGACGAGCTCCGCGGCGCTCACGAGGCATCCTCCTTCGCGATGAAGCGGGCGATCGAGATCGAGCCGACGATCGCGAACATCGCGAGGATGAGCATCACGACGAGCGTGTCGGTGTGCCGGTTGATCGCCATCTCGGCGCCGAGCGCGCAGATCGCGATCGCGAGCAGCACATCGGTCGCGAGCGCGCGATCGAGGATCGACGGGCCGCGGATGATGCGGACCACCGCCGCGATCGCGCCGACGCCGAACATCACGCCCGCGGCGATCGAGACGAGGCTGAAGAACGTCATCGGGTACCTCCGTTCGCGGCGCGACGCTCGCGCCGGGCATGGCGAACGGAGGCCGCCTGCTCGCGCGTGCCGATGGCGAGCACGATGCGCTCCTCCGTGCCGATGACGGCACGTCGCACGCGGTCGATGTCGTCGGCCGTGCGCGTGCCGAGCGCGTGCAGGTAGAGCAGCCCGCGCTCCCGGTCGATGTCGACGACGACCGTGCCGGGCACGACCGAGATCGCCTCGGCCGTGAGCGTCGTCACCAGGTCCGATCGAGTGAGCAGCTGCACCGCGATGATGGCGTTCGTGGGCTTCCACCACGGCAGCATCGCGAGCACGGCGACCTGCAGCGACGCCCTCGTCACGTCGAACATCATCCGCAGGCCGAGCAGCAGCCCGCGCCACGGGTTGAATCTGCCGCTCAAGAGCACCGGCGGCAGGTAGAGCACGCGCGTCACGGCGATCGCCAGCACCACGCCCGTGACGATCGTGAGCACGTCGATGTGATCCCACAGGAAGAGCCAGAGAGCGACCAGCGCCACGAGCAACGGCAGCTGCCGCCACACCGAGCGCCAGCGGGACACCTCGTCCACCCCGAGCCCGCTCATCGGATGCCTCCGGGGAACACGAGCGACACGTACACGCTCGGGTCGCCGAGGTTCTCGGCCGCGCGCCCCGCCAGCTCGAAGAGCGGCCCCGCGAAGATGGTGAGCGCGAGCGTCAGCGCCACGAGCGTGCAGGTCGCCGCGACCATCAGCACGGGCGTCGTGCGCGTCGCCGTCACCGTCGCGCCGGCGGGCGCTTCCTGCACCGAGCCGAGCAGCTCCGACTCGTACCCCTCGAGCTCCCCGCGTCCTCGCCAGAACACCATGTTCCAGAAGCGGGTGAGCGCGTACAGCGTGATGAGCGAGGTGATCGCGCCCGCGGCGATCACGGCCCAGACGAGCCACGCCGTGCCGGCGGCATCCGTGCCGTTCGCTTCGTCGGCGCCCGCGAGGAAGAGCCCGGTCTTCCCGAGGAAACCCGAGAACGGCGGGATGCCGCCGAGATTCAGGGCCGGAACGAAGAAGAGGATGCCGAGCAGCGGCGACGCCTTCAGCAGGCCGGCGAGCCGGTTGATGGAGGTGGCGCCGCCGAAGCGCTCGATGAGTCCGGTCGTGAGGAACAGGGTCGTCTGCACGGTGATGTGGTGCACGACGTAGTAGATCGTCGCGGCGAGGCCGAGCTCGCCGCCCACGGCGATGCCGAAGATCATGTAGCCGATGTGGCTCACGAGCGTGAACGAGAGCAATCGCTTGATGTCGGCCTGGGTGAGCGCGCCGAGGATGCCGATGAGCATGGTGAGGCCGCCGACCACCATGAGCAGGATCGAGAGGTCGTGCTCGGCGAAGATGACCGTCTCGGTGCGGATGATCGCGTAGACGCCCACCTTCGTCAGCAATCCCGCGAAGACGGCGGTGACCGGCGCGGGCGCCGTCGGGTACGAGTCGGGAAGCCAGAACGACAGCGGGAACACCGCAGCCTTGATGCCGAACGCCATGAGCAGCAGGAGGTGCAGGATGAGCTGCACGTGTTGCGGCAGTTCGGCGATGCGGACCGAGAGCTGCGCGATGTTCGCGGTGCCCGTCGCGCCGTAGACGAGTGCGATCGCGCTGAGGAAGAAGAGCGACGAGACGAGGCTCACGATGATGTACGTGACCCCCGCGCGGATGCGCTCGCCCGTGCCGCCGAGCGTCAGCAGCACGTAGCTCGCGGCGAGCAGGATCTCGAAGCCGACGTAGAGATTGAAGAGGTCGCCCGCGATGAACGCGTTGAAGACGCCCGCCGACAGGATCAGGTAGCTCGGGTGGAAGATCGACACCGGGGTCTCGCGGTGCCGGTCGGCGACGCCCTGCCCGACGGCGTAGACGAGCACGACGAGCAGCACGATCGCCGAGATGAGCAGCATGATCGCCGAGAGCCGGTCGACGACGAGCACGATGCCGAACGGGGCCTCCCATCCGCCGACCGCGACGACCGTCGGCTCGCCCGCATCGGCGGCCGCGAGCAGCACCGCGGCGATGATCGCGACGACCGACAGCACGGCCACGCCGACGCCCATCTGCACGCGGCGGTACCGGCCGAGGATGAGCGCCACGGCCGCGCCGAGGAGCGGCAGCAGCACCACGAGCGGGACGAGCGAGGCGGTCATCGGCGCACCTCCTCGTCGTCGGCGACCGGCGACTGCACCACGAGCTCGTCGGCCTCCTCGCCGCTCGCGTCGATGAGCTCCTGGATCGCCGCGTCGTCGGCGGCCGAGCTCCGGATGAGGTCGGCGGCCTCCTCGGCGTCCTCGGCGAGCTCCTCCTCATCGTCGACGAGGTCGCCCGCAGAGCCGAGCTGTGCCAGCCACCACGAACGGTAGATGAGCGCGAGCATGAATGCGGTGATGCCGAGGTTGATGACGATGGCGGTGAGCACGAACACCTGCGGGAGCGGGTCGGAGATCTCGTCGGGCTCGACGCCGTCGCTGAGGATCGGCGCGAGTCCGGGCGCCCCGCTCATGAGGAAGATCAGGATGTTCACGGCGTTGCCGACGAGCAGGAAGCCGATGAGCACCCGCGTGAGGCTGCGCTCGAGCATGATCGAGATCCCGGCGCCGAAGAGCACCGCCATGAGCACGACGAGGGTGAGCGATGCGGTCATGGGCGGGCCCCCTCCGTCGAGGCCGAGGTGAGCGGCGTCTCGAGCTCCGCGTCGGTGTGCTCGGGGCGCTCGGCGATCTCGGGTCCCTCGTTCTGGTCGAGCTCCTCGACGCCGACGGCGAGCGCGCCGCCGCTGTCGCCGTCCTCCGCGGCCTGCTCCTGCTGGCGATCCACCTCACCGCCGAGCGAGCGCAGCACATCGAGCACGAGCCCGACGACGACGAGGTAGACCCCGATGTCGAAGAGCGTCGACGTGCCGATCGAGATCGTGCCGAGCACGGGCACGTCGGCCTCGAACCAGGCCGACTCGAGCGGAGCCCCGCCGAAGAACAACGACCCGGTCGCCGTGCCGGCAGCGAGCAGGAGCCCGGTGCCGAGCAGTCGCCCGGCGTCGACGGGCGCAGCCTCGCCGAGCTCGTACCGGCCGCCGGCGAGGTACCGGGCGACGAGCGCGAGCCCGGCGAGCAGTCCGCCAGCGAAGCCCCCGCCCGGCGCATTGTGGCCGACGAACAGCAGGAAGATCGACACGACGATCGCCGGGTGGAACAGCAGCCGTACGAGCACCTCGATGAGGATCGAGCGGTTGCGCGGCGAGAGCGTGCGCCCCGCGAGGAGCCAGGTCTGCCGGGTGGAGGCCGCGTCGGCCGCGGCATCCGTCTCGCCCTCGGTGTCGGCGAGGCTCGTGCGGGGTGCCCGGATGCTCGACGCAGGCTCGGGCACGGGCCGCAGGCGGTCGCGCCGGTCGACGGGGAGGTGCACGTCGTCGAGGTCGTCGAGCCGAGGGGCTCCGCCGGTGCGGCCCGACACGAAGATGAGGCTCGCAACGCCCGTCGCGACCGCGACGAGCACCGAGATCTCGCCGAGCGTGTCCCACGCGCGGATGTCGACGAGCATGACGTTCACGATGTTCTTTCCGTGCGCCTCGATCGCGAGAGCCGGGAGGCCCCCGGCGATGGTCGGCTCGACGCGTGCTCCGAGCGCGACGAGCCCGATGACGCCCATCACGATCCCCGCGACGCCGCCGATGATGCCGCGCGCGAGCTTGTGCACCGACGGGTTCCGCTGCGCGATCTGCTTCGGCAGCCGGCGCAGCACGAGCACGAACACGACGATCACGATCGTCTCGACGAGCGCTTGGGTGAGCGCGAGGTCGGGGGCGCCCGACATGCCGAAGAGCAGCACGAGTCCGTAGCCGGTGACGCTCACGAGCAGCACGGCGGTCATGCGCTGGCGCACCGTCGCAGCGGCGATCGCGGCGACCGCCATGACGGCGGCGAGGAACGGCTGCGCCGGATAGTCCCAGAGCCGGATGCCGGCCGGCCACGTCGTGTTGAGGATCGTCGCCGTGCCGAGGCCGCCGATGAACACCGCGACGATGATCGCGAGGTACCCGGGGAGCCCGCGGTGCTGGATCGCGGTGGTGACGGATGCCGCGACGCGATCGATGACCGACACGATGCCGAGGTACCCGCGCGAGGAGTCGAACATCGGAGCGACGGCGGCCTGGAGCCGGGCGACGCGCCGACGGCCCCACACGAGCAGGGCTCCCAGTGCGAACACGGCGATCGAGATGCCGAGTGCCGGCGCGAGGCCGTGCCAGAGGGCGAGGTGCACGTCATGCGGCCCCGGCAGCTCGTCGGCGTACGCCGCGAGCAGCGGCTCGATGAACGGCACCGCGAATGCGGCGACGAGGCTCGCGGCGGCGAGGATGCCGGGCGTCGCACCCATCGCCCGGCTCTCGGCGTGCAGCGGCGTCGGCTCGGCGCCGGCACGGGTGAAGAACGCGCCGAAGATGAAGCGCGCCGAGTATGCGACCGTCAGGATCGAACCGACGACGGAGCCCGCGAGGGCGACCCACGCCCACACTCCGTCGGAACCGCCGCCGCCCTCGATCCCGGCGACGCCCGCGTCGAAGAGCGAGGCGAACACGGCCTCTTTCGCGACGAAGCCGAGCAGGGGCGGCAGGCCCGCCATCGATGCCGCCGCGACGATGGAGATCGTCGCGATGACCGGCATCCGTCGCCCGAGCCCTGACAGCTTGCGCCAGTCGCGAGTGCCGGCGGAGTGGTCGATGATGCCGACGACGAGGAAGAGCGCCGCCTTGAAGAGCGCGTGGGCGAGCAGGAGCGCGACCCCTGCGAGCGCCGACGCGAAGGTGCCGTAGCCCGTGATGATGATGAGGAAGCCGAGCTGGCTGACCGTGCCGTAGGCGAGGAGGAGCTTCAGGTCGTACTGGCGGAGGGCGCGCCAGCCGCCGACGATCATCGTGAGCACGCCGAGGACGATGACGATCGGATGCCACAGCGTGAGGTCGGCGTACCCGGGGGCGAGCCTGGCGACGAGGTACACACCCGCCTTCACCATCGCCGCCGCGTGCAGGTACGCGCTCACCGGCGTCGGCGCCGCCATCGCGGCGGGGAGCCAGAAGTGGAACGGCACGAGCGCGCTCTTCGAGATCGCGCCGAGCAGCACGAGCGCGATCCCGCACTCCGCCGCAGCGCCCGTGACCGGCTCGGCGACGAGCTCCGAGAGCGACGTCGTGCCGCCGGCGGCGACGAGCACGATGAGGCCCACGAGCATCGCGAGCCCGCCGAACGTCGTCACGGTGAGCGCCTGGAGCGCCGCGCCGCGGCTCTCCTTCCGTCCGGTGTAGTGGCCGATCAGGAGGTACGAGAGCACGCTCGTGGCCTCCCAGAACGTGAACAGCATGAACACGTCGTCGGCGGTCACGAGGCCGAGCATGACGCCGGCGAACGCGAGGAGCAGCGCGGCGAAGCGGCCGAGCGCGGGCTCATCGTCGGCGAAGTAGTGGGTGCAGTAGACGAGCACGAGGGCGCCGACGCCCGTCACGATGAGCGCGAGGAGCAGCGCGAGAGCGTCGAGCCGGAAGCTCAGCGCGACGTCGAGCTGGGGGATCCACGGCACGACCTCGACGACCGGATCGCCCGCGAGCACGCCGGGCAGCCACGTCAGCAGCACCGCGAAGACGGCGGCCGGGACGATGGCGATCACGGGGAACACCCGCCGACCCAGCACTCGCGTGAGCCACGGTGTCACGAGCGCGACCGCCGCGAAGGCAGCGAGGCTGAGGATCATCCATCCTCCTCGCGATCGCCGTCCGTCCGCCCAGTTTACCGGGGCCGAGCGGCGGGATTTCCGCGAGTCGTATGCCGAGAGCGGAATCGAGAGAGCACGACGGATGCCGCGGGCGGGACGTTCCCGCGGCATCCGTCGTACGCGGCTGGCGGCTCCCTGCTACGCGGCCGCGCCGCCGAGGTACGCGTTGCGCACCTCGGGCAGCTCGACGAGCTCGGCCGGCGTGCCCTCGAGCACGACGCGCCCGCGCTGCATGACGACCGCGCGATCGGCGATGCCGAAGGAGGCCCGCACGTTCTGCTCGACGAGCAGCACCGCGAGACCGCGCGAACGCAGCTCGGTGAGCACGCGCATGATCTCGGCGACGACCTTCGGCGCGAGCCCGATCGACGGCTCGTCGAGGATGATCGCCTTCGGCGAGGCCATGAGCCCGCGGCCGATCGCGACCATCTGCTGCTCGCCGCCCGAGAGCGTGCCCGCGGCCTGGCCCAGTCGCGGCTGCAGCCGCGGGAAGAGCTCGAGCACGGCGTCGAGGTCGCCGGAGCCCCGGCGACTCCACGCGCCGAGGTTGAGGTTGTCGCGCACCGAGAGCGTCGGGAAGCACAGTCGGCCCTCGGGCACGTGCATGAGCCCGAGCGCGGCCATCTTCTCGGTCGGACGGCCGGTGATGTCGGCGCCGTCGAGCGTGACCGTGCCGGCGGTGGGACGGATGAGGCCGTTGAGCGCTCGCAGGAGCGTCGTCTTGCCGGCGCCGTTCGAGCCGACCACCGTGACGATCTCGCCTTCGGCGACCTCGAGGCTCACGTCGTGGAGGATCGCGAGCTTGCCGTATCCGGCGTCGAGGCCCTGCACCGCGAGCATCATGCCTGCTCCTCCAGTTCCTTCAGTTCGGCCTCGGCCTCCTCGGCATCGGTGCCGAGGTAGGCGACGATGACCGCCGGGTCGTTCCGCACGGTCTCAGGGTCGCCGTGCGCGATGAGCACGCCGTCGTCGAGCACCGCGACCGAGTCGGCGAGCGCCATGACCTGGGCGACGTCGTGCTCGACGAGCACGATCGTGAGGCCCGCATCGCGCAGGCGACGCAGCAGGCCGGCCAGCATCTCGCGCTCCTGACCCGACAGCCCCGCCATCGGCTCGTCGAGGAGCAGCAGCGCGGGTTCGGCGGCGAGCGCCCGGCACACCTCCATCATGCGCTGGCGACCGAACGGCAGATCACCGGCGGCGAGCTGCGCGAACTCGCCGAGCCGCATCGAGTCGAGGATGTCGCGAGCGACCGCCTCGTGCGTGTACTGCTCGCGGCCCTGCAGCCCGAGCATGCCGCGGAGGATGCCGGCGCGGCCCTTGCGATAGCGCCCCATGTAGACGTTGCCGACGACGTCGGTCGATGAGAAGACCTGCAGGTTCTGGAACGTGCGGGTGAGGCCGCGCTCGGCGCCGACGTGCGGCTTGCGGCCCTGGATCTCCTCGCCGAGGAACGACACCGTGCCCGCGGTCGGCGTGATCGCGCCCGTGATCATGTTGAAGCACGTGGTCTTGCCGGCCCCGTTCGGCCCGATCAGGCCCATGATGCGGCCGGCGGGCACCGTGAAGCTCACGTCGTCGACGGCGACCACGCCCCCGTAGCGCTTCGTCAGGCCCCGTACCTCGAGGATCGGCTCGCCCGCCGCGACAGGGGTCGACACGGCGGGCAGGTCGGCGGCGAGGAGGGCGGCGTCAGCGGCGGCCGAGGTGCCGCCCGCGAGTCCGCCGAACGCGCGGGTCGGCACCTCGCCGGCCCCGGTGTCGGCGGTGCCGTCGGGCACGGCCGGCGCAGCGGCATCCGCTGCCCGCGACCTCGGGCGGATGCCGCGGCGGATCGCGGCCCACGAGGTACGCGCCGCCTGGTAGAGCCCGCCGGGCAGCAGCAGGATGACGAGGATGAGCACGATCCCGTAGCCGATGAGCTGCACCTCGCCCGTCGCGCCCGGGATGATCGCGGGGATCAGGTCGCGCAGGCCCTCGGAGAGCAGCTCGACGATGAACGCGCCGGCGATGGCGCCCCACACCGAGCCGAGCCCGCCGATGACGACCATGAGCAGCAGCTCGACCGAGACGTGGAACTCGGCGACCTGCGGTGAGACGATCTGCACCTGGTAGGCGTAGAAGACGCCGCCGAGCCCCGCGAACCCCGCTGAGAGGGTGAACACCTTCACGCGCAGCGCGTACGTGTTCACGCCGAGCGACTCGGCCGCGAGCTCGGAGTCGTTCACGGCCGAGAGGGCCCGACCGGCACGCGAGCGCGTGAGGTTCAGCGCGAGCACGAGGCCGATGAGCACGAAGGGGGCGACGAACCAGAAGAAGAGGCCGTTGTTGTCGATGGGGACGCCGAAGACCTCGGGGCGGCCGTAGCCGTAGATGCCGGTCGTGCGGCCCGTGAACTCCCACTCCCGTACGGCGATCATGACGATGAAGCCGAGGCCGAGCGTCGCGAGGGCGAGGTAGTGGCCGCGCAGGCGCAGCATCGGGAGGCCGACGAGGAGCGCCGCGAGCATCGCCGCGACGACACCGCCGACGGCCGCGACCACACCGGGCATCTCGAACTTCTGCAGGAGGATCGCGTGCGTGTACGCGCCGATCGCGAAGAACGCGGCCTGGCCGAGCGACACCTGCCCGGCGAGGCCCATGAGCAGCGAGAGGCCGATGGCGGGCAGCGCGAAGATCATCGAGAAGACGGCGATGTTCATCAGCGACGAGCTCGCCGTGAACGGCACGATCACGATGATGAGCGCGAGCACCGCGACGCCGATGATCGTCGCGCGATTGTTCGGCCAGAAGCCGGTCTTCGACCGGACGGCGCCCGGGGGCTTGGAGATCGTCACGTCAGACCCTCACTGCGTTCGGGCGCAGCACGAGGCCGGCCGGCCGGATGATGAGCACGATGATGAGGATGAAGAACGCGACGGCGTCCTTCCAGCCGGAGGCCACGTAGCCCGCGACGTACGACTCGAGCACACCGAGCAGCAGCGCGCCGACGATCGCCGCGCGGAAGGACACGAGGCCACCGAGCACGGCGGCGACGAAGCCCTTGAGTCCGAGCAGCAGGCCACCCGACCAGATCGACAGGTAGATCGGCGACGAGACGACGCCGGCCGCGGCGCCCGCGAGGCCCGCGATCGCGAACGCGAGCACGGATGCCACGGCCGGCGAGATGCCGACGATGCGCGCCGCGACCGGCTGCTCGGCCGACGCGCGGAGCGCCTTGCCCCAGCGGGTCTTCTCATAGAAGAGCAGGATGCCGCCGCCCACGATGACGAGCGTGCCGAGCATCCAGAGCTCCTGCGATCGGATGCTGACACCGCCGAGGTCGAGATCGCTGCCGGGGAAGGCGGCGAGACGCCGTCCCTCGGCCCCCCAGACGAGCAGCATGATCGCCTGCAGCAGCGTCGAGACGCCGAGCGTGAGGATGATCGAGACGAGCGTCGTGAGGTTCTTCACCCGCGCGATGACGAGCCGCTCGATGAGCACCGACGCGAGCGTCACCGACACGAGCGCGACGAGGATCGCGAGGGGCAGCGGCAGGCCGGCCGAGACGAGCGAGATGCTGCCCAGGCCGGCGAGCGTCGCGTAATCGCCCTGGGCGATGTTCACGACGTGTCGCACCGTGTAGGTGGCGATGAGGCCGACGGCGAGGAGGGCGTACACGGAACCCTGCGACAACCCTGCCGCCGTCAGCTGGAGGAAGTCGATCAACGGATGCCGCTCACTCTTCGTAGAGGTTCCAGCGGCCGCCCTCGGCGATCGCCATGATGAGCGCCTCGGCGGTGAGTCCCGAGTGGTCTTCGGGGGTCATCGTGAACACGCCCGAGATGCCCACGAAGTCGCTCGTGTTCTCGATCGCGTCGCGAAGCGCCTCGGGGTCGGTGCCGGCCTCCTCGATGGCCGCGACGCCGATCTTCCACGCGTCGTAGGCGTGACCGGCGAAGCTCGACGGGGCGCTGCCGAACTCCTCGGTGTAGTCGGCGATGAACTCGTCGATGACCTCCTTCTGCGGGTCGTCCGCCGAGAGCTGGTCGGCGACGAGCAGGCGGCCCATCGGGGCGATGACGCCCTCGGCGGCGGGGCCGGCGGCCTCGAAGAAGGCCGAGTTCGCGACGCCGTGCGACTGGTAGACGGGCTTGCCGACGCCGATCTGCACGTAGGCGGCCTGCGCGAGGCCGGCCGAGGGCGTGATGCCCCAGATGATCACCGCGTCGGCATCGGCGCCTCGGAGGTTCGTCATCTGCGCGGTGAAGTCGGTCGCGCTCGGCTCGAAGGCCTCGGTCGCCGTCAACGTGATGCCGCGCTCGGCGCCGAGCTCGGTGATGATGTCGGCGATGCCCTCGCCGAAGCCGGTCGCGTCGCGGGCGAGGGCGACCTTCGTGTAGCCCTTCGCCTCGGCATCGTCGAGGATGCGCTCGAGCACGACGAGGTCGTTCTGCGCCGTCTTGAACACCCACTCGGAGCCGTCGACGATCGCGGCGTTGGCGGCGACCGAGATGGTGGGCACCTGCGCGGCTTCGACGAGCGGTCGCATCGCGAGGCTCGGGCCCGTGCGCGAGGCGCCGATGATGAGGTCGACCTGGTCGTTCTCGATGAGCTGGGTCGTGGCCCGCGCCGCTCCGTCTTCGGTGGACTGGTTGTCCTCGATGATGAGCTCGACCTCACGGCCGTTGATGCCGCCGTCGGCGTTGAGCTGGTCGGCGAGCATGTTCAGCGCGTTCTGCTCTGGAACGCCGAGGTTCGCGCCGACGCCCGTGATGTCGAGCACCGCGCCGATCTTGATGGGGCCCTCTTCGGCCGCGCCGTCGGCGCCGCCGTCGTCGCCGCCGAAGTTCGACGCAGTGCAACCGGACAGGGCGAGGGCGATGGATGCCGCGACCGCGGCGGGGACGAGCAGGCGGCGCGCTGCACGGTGCATGGTGGTCTCTCCTTTGAGCCCGTTCGGGTTCTCGTCGTTGAGTGGCCCGACTTCATGACCGACCATTCGGTCACTATTTCGGTTGCTTCGACGATACGTTGCGCGAGGAGCCATCCGCAAGGCATCGTGATGCATCCGAGACACGGATGCTGCGCTCGCCGACGCGACTCAGGCGGGAACCGTCGTCGTCGACCACGCGTCGACGACCTCGCCCATGCCGGCGGCCCGGAAGGCGAGGATCGCAGCGCCCGTGCGGCCGGCCTCACCGCCGAGGAGCGAGGGCACCACGCGCGGGCTGTCCCGCCACGCGAGCAGACCCGAGAGCTCCGCTCGCACGGGGCCCAGCAGCGCCTCCCCCGCGTGCGCGAAGCCCCCGCCGATGACGATGACGCGCGGATCGAGCAGGAGCGTGAGGATCGCGAGGCCCTGCGCGAGCACTCGCACGGCGTCGCCCCACACCTCGTCGGCGAGCGGATCGGCGCCGAGCCGTGCCACGATCTGCCGCGACGTCAGCGGAGCGCCGCCGCGAGCGGCATAGCGGCGCGCGACGCCGCCGCCCGACGCGTACACCTCGAGGCATCCGCGCTGCCCGCATGGGCACGGCTCGCCGCCGGGCACCACGGGGATGTGCCCGACCTCGCCGCCGGCGCCGAGCGCTCCCGTGATCGTGTGCCCGGCCGTGACGAGGGCGGCGGCAACGCCCGTGCCGATCGGCACGAGCACGAAGTCGCGGGATCCGCGCGCCGCGCCGAGCAGCTGCTCGGCGAGCCCGGCCGCTCGCACGTCGTGCCCCACCGCGACGGGCAGATCGATCCGCGCCTGCAGGAGCTCGAGCAGCGGCACGTCGCGCCAGTCGAGGTTCGAGGCGTAGATGACCGATCCGGTGCTCTCGTCGACCATGCCCGGGGTGACGACCGCGGCGGCCACGACCGGATGGCCGAGGTCGGCCGCCGTGTCGGCGAGGTGGTGCACGAGGCCGACGAGGGCATCGACGACGTCGGTGTCGGGAGTGGCGCGGCTCTCCGTCGCGATCGTCGCGCCCGATGAGCTCACGAGGGCGCCCTTCATCGAGGAGCCGCCGAGGTCGACGGCGATCACCACGGCGTCGCTCATCGGGTCAGCGCCCGGAGCATGCCGTCGATGATCGCGGGAGAGGTCGCAAGGCGCGCCGGCGCGGCATCCGCTCGATCCGTCCGCTCGACTGGAGCGGCGGCCCGCAGGTGCACTTCGGCGACGCCCGTACGGGCGACGACCTCGGCCGCGTTGTGCGGGCGGATTCCTCCCGCCGCGAGGATCCCGATGCGACCGTCGGCACGTGCGACGAGACGGGCGAGCGACGCGGCACCGTCCACGGCCGTCGCTGCGCCCCCCGAGGTGAGCACGCGGCGGAGTCCGAGCTCGATGAGCACGTCGAGGGCGGCGTCGAGGTCGGGAGTGGCGTCGAAGGCCTTGTGGAAGGTGACCGGCGCGTTCCCGCACGCGGCGAGCATCCGGGCGGTGGCGTCCCGATCGATCGTGCCGTCGGGGCGCAGCGCCCCGATCACGAAGCCGAGCCGCACGCCCGGCGGGACGGGCAGGGCCCCGATGGCCTCGATGTCGGCGCACATCGCGTCGACCTCGGCGTCCGAGTAGACGAATTCGCCGCCGCGCTGGCGCACGAGCACCTGCACGCCGATGCGTCGCACGTGCTGCAGCACCGTCCGCACCGTGCCGATGCTCGGCGTCGTGCCGCCCTCGATGAGGCCGGCGCAGAGCTCGATGCGGTCGGCGCCGCGACGCTCGGCCGCGATCGCGCCGTCGATGTCGTCGAGGCAGACCTCGAGGAGGGTCACGCGGCGTCTCCGTTCGAGCCCGCGGTCACGTCGATCGCGTCGAGTGCCGCGACCAGGTCGGCGCCGATCGCGATCTCACCGACCGGTACGCCGCCACCGAGCACGGGCAGCTCGACGAGGGAGCGCGCGCCGTCGATGCGCGTGCCGAGCGCCTCGAGCACCCGCAGTGCGATGAGGGTCGTCGCACGGGGGCTGCCGTCGACGATCTTCATCGACACCGCCGTTCCGTCGGATGCCGCGACGCCGATGACGCCCTCGGCGCCGCCCTTCGCGAGCGCGCCGGGTACGCCGACCATGAGCTCTGAGTTCTGGTGCCCGCTGCCGCCGACGAAGAACGGGTGCGCGCGCATCGCCGCGGCGACCCGCCCGGCCGGGCTCTCGGGGTCGGCGAGCACGAGCGCCCGGAATGCCGTTGCGACGCCGCGTACGCTCGTGCCGAAGAGCGGGGCGCCGCAGCCGTCGATCGCGGTGTGGTCGACCGGCACCCCCGTGTACTCGGCCATGGTCGCGAGCACGTGCTGCTGCAGCGGATGCCGCGGGTCGAGGTAGTCCTCGGTCGACCAGCCGTTCACCGCGCTCGCGAGGAGCATCGCGGCGTGCTTGCCCGAGCAGTTCATGCGCACGGCCGAGCGCGGCTCGCCGCGCCGGAGGAGCGCCTCGAAGGTGGCCTCGTCCTCGGGTCGGTCGACGGGGCACGCGAGGGCGGACTCGTCGAGTCCGGCGCGCTCGAGCAGGCGACGCACGACGGCGACGTGCGCGTCCTCCCCCGTGTGGCTGCCTGCGGCGATCGCGAGCTCCTCGCCGGTGAGCGGCGCGCCCGCCGTCAGGCACGCGAGCGCCTGCAGGGGCTTCACGGTCGACCGTGGCAGGATCGCGGCATCCGGCCGGCCCAGTTCGACGACCGGAGCGCCGTCGGCGCCGAGCGCGACGAGGGATCCGAAGTGACGGCTCTCGACGAGGCCGGATCGGCGCACGATCGCGAGCTCGGCGAGGCCGGCGACGGCGGGCGCGGACGCGGACACGGTTGGGGTTTCAGGCACGACGGTCTTTCGGGGTCGGAGCGGTGGCGGAGTCGGATGCGGCGGGGTCGGATGCCGCGGGGTCGGATGCCGCGTGGCCGGCTGCGGCGGGATGATCCTCGCGATGCGTGAGCGGGTACTCGGCGTGCGGGAGCGTCGCTGCGAGCGTGGGCACCGGCTGGGCGATCGGCATGCGCTTGCGGCCGGGCTTCTGCAGCCGGAACGCGAGTGCGGAGAGGCTGCCGTTCACCACGAGGTAGATCAGCGTGACGACGAGGAAGGTCTGGATGAGCAGGTGGTTGAACGCCGAGAGCACCTGCCCGCGGTAGAGCAGCTCGGTGTACGCGACGATGTAGCCGAGCGAGGTGTCCTTCAGCAGGCTCACGAGCTGGCTGACGAGCGACGGGGTGACGTTGCGGAGCGCTTGCGGAAGCACGACGAGGCGCATGGCCTGGTGGGGTCGCAGCCCGAGGCTGAGCGCCGCCTCGCTCTGCCCCTTCGGCAGGCTCAGGATGCCGGCCCGCACGATTTCGGCGAAGACCGCCGCGTTCGCCACGGCGAGCGGGATGACGAGCTTCCAGAGCGTCGGGAAGTTGATGCCGAGCTGCGGGAGCCCGAAGAGCATGAGGTAGATGAGCAGCAGCACCGGCACGGTGCGCGCGACCTCGATGTAGCCCGCCGAGAGCCAGCGCACGACTCGCACGCGGCTCAGCCGGCCGAGCGCGAGCACGATGCCGAAGAGCGAACCGAGCACCGCGACGATCGCGGCGGCGAGGAGGGTGCCTCCGAGGCCGACGAGGAGGTACTCCCAGATCGCCCACTCGGTGAACGGCAGCCACTTGTCGGCGTCGAGCTGGCCGTGCGACCCGAACTGCCAGAGGCCGAGGGCGAGCACGCCGAGCAGGGCGAGCACGCTGACGGTGGAGCCGATGCGGATGTTGCGACGGCCGCGCGGGCCGGGGGGCTCGTAGAGGTATGAAGCCGGATTCGTGCGAGCCGCGGTCATCGGACGATCGCCACCTTTCGTTCGACCCAACCGGTGGCGAGGCCGATGGCCAGCGCGATCGCCATGTAGACGAGGCCGGCGCCCGTGAAGATCTCGATCGGCTGCGCGTGGACGAGGTTGACCTTGTTGACCCGCGAGGTGAGCTCGACGACGCCGACCGCCGCCGCGAGGGCCGTGTTCATGGCCAGGGCGATCATGACGTTGCCGAGCGGCTGGACCACCGCGCGGAGCGCCTGGGGGATGACGACGAGGCGCAGTGACTGGCCGAGGGAGAGGCCGAGCGCGCGGCTCGCCTCGATCTGGCCGACCCCCACCGTGTTCACCCCGCTGCGCACGGCCTCCGCCACGTACGCGGCTTCGTAGACCGTGAGCACGATGATCGCGGTGGGGGTCAGCGGCAGCAGCAGACCGGCATCCGGCAGTGCGAACACCGCCAGGATGAGCAGCGCCAGGAGCGGCACGTTGATGAAGAACTGCGTGTAGCAGAAGGCGGCTGCCCGGAGCACCGGGATCGGGCTCACCCGTGCGACCGTCACCAGCACCCCGAGGATCAGGGAGCCGATGCCGGCCACGACCGCCATCATGAGCGTGGTTCCGAGCGCCTGGAGGAGGAGCTCGAGATTCTCGATGAGGATATCCATCACATGCCGTTCGCTGGCGCTGCCGCCTGCCGATCAGGAACCGGGGACCGAGCCGATCGCCGGCGGCGTCGGGATGTCGGACTCGACGACGGTGCCGAGGCTCGCCTTCCAGGCCTCGCCCCACTGGCCGCCCTCCTGGATCTTCAGGAGCCACTCGTTGATGAACTCCTTGAAGTCGGTGTCTCCGTGCTTCAGGCCGATGCCGTAGGGCTCGGTCGTGAAGGGCTGGCCGACGACCTTGATCTGGTCGTTCGCGGCGGCGTTGCTCGCGAGCAGGGTGTAGTCCTGCACGTAGGCGTCGCCGCGACCCTGGATGAGCGCCTGCACCGCCTGCGGGTCGGTCGCGAAGTCGACGAGCGTCGCCGTCGGCTGCTCCTCGGGCACCGCGGTGACGGCGGGCGTGTTGGCGCCGACGATGACGGTCTTGCCGCCGAGGTCCTCGATCCCCTTGATGTCGTCGTTGTCGCTCTTCACGGCGACGGCGAGGCCCGAGCTGAAGTACGGACCGGCGAACGACACCTGCTCGGCGCGCTCCTCGGTGATCGTGTACGTGTTGAAGACGACGTCGACGGTGCCGTTGGCGAGGAGCGCCTCACGCGTCTCGGATGCCGGCGGCACGATCTCGACGTTGGGCTCGCCGAGGATGTAGATCGCGAGGAGCTTGGCGAGGTCGGCGTCGAAGCCCGTGACACTGTCGGGGTTCGCGGGGTCCTGCTGCGACAGCAGCGGTGCGTCGAGCGCCTCGGCCACGACGAGCTTGCCGCGTTCGCGGATCGCTTCCATGGTGGAGCCGGGGAGGATGAGCTCGTCGTCGGCGACCGGTGCGTCGGCGAAGACCGCGGAGTTCTCGGCGTCGGCGCCCGAGCCCGCGTTCTCCTGCGGGACGGCGCTCGAGCCCGAGCCGCTCGAGCACGCGCCGAGGGTGAGTGCGAACGCGGCGAGGAGGGCCCCGGCCACGGGCAGCTTGCTGCGCATGGAGGTGACTGGCATGGCGTTACCTTTCTGTTTTCTCTGGTGCGGTTGCGGTGGTGCTGGCTGGTGGGCGCTAGTGCGTGAGCACGGAGGCGAGGAAGGCGCGTGCGCGGTCGGTCTGCGGCGCATCGAAGAACGCGGCGGGCGTGTTCTGCTCGACGATGCGGCCCTCGTCCATGAACACGACCCGATCGGCGGCGCGGCGGGCGAAGCCCATCTCGTGCGTGACGACGATCATGGTCATGCCCTCGGCGGCGAGGCCGACCATCACGTCGAGCACCTCGCCGACCATCTCGGGGTCGAGTGCCGACGTGGGCTCGTCGAAGAGCATGACCTTGGGCTGCATGGCGAGCGCGCGCGCGATCGCGGCCCGCTGCTGCTGGCCTCCCGAGAGCTGCGCCGGAAGGTGGTGCGCCTTGTCGGCGATGCCGACTCGGTCGAGCAGCACCATCGCCTCGGCCTCCGCATCTCGGCGCTTCGCCTTGCGCACCTGGATCGGCGCGAGCGTCACGTTGTCGAGCACGGTGCGGTGTGCGAACAGGTTGAACGACTGGAAGACCATTCCGACATCGGCGCGGAGCCTCGCGAGCCCTGCGCCCTCGACCGGCAGCGCCGCCCCGTCGACGCGGATCTCGCCGGAGTCGATGGTCTCGAGCCGGTTGATGGTGCGGCAGAGCGTGGACTTGCCCGAACCCGACGGTCCGACCACGACGACCACCTCGCTGGCGCGGACCTCGAGATCGATGCCCCGGAGCACGTGCAGCGAACCGAAGTGCTTGTCGACCGACCGCAGGCTGACCATGGCCGCCGACGTGGCGGCGCGGTCCTGGGCGGGGTGTGCGGGATGTTCGGCCATGTGATCCTCAATCGTCGTCGACCAATGGTTGGTGATGCTACTAAGTTCCATCACTAATCCGCAATTCTGGATTTACTTGCTCCAATCTCGAACAAACTCGGTACAGTACAGTGCAACCACGACTCAGAGCGAGGGATTGGACTCCAGCGACGATGACCTCCACCTTCGACACGACGGCGAGCCTCGACTCGTCGCCGGGCGGCATCCTCAACCTCGTGCGCTCGGGTGCCTCGTCGTCCCGGGCGGAGATCGCGCGCATCGCGGGCCTCGCTCCGTCGACGGTCACCGCCCGAGTCGAGCAGCTCGTCGCCCGTGGGTACCTGCGCGAGGCTGGTCCGGGCAGCTCTCGCGGCGGACGTCGGCCCACCCAGCTCGAGGTCAATCCCACGACGGGCGCCGTCGTCGGCGTCGACCTCGGGGCGCGGCACGGCTCGTTCGGGCTCTTCGACATGGCGGGCGAGCTGCTCTCCGAGCGGCACTTCGACATGGACATCGCCGAGGGCCCCGAACGCGTGCTCCGCTGGGTCGCCGAGGTCGCCGCGGCCATGGTCGACGAGGCGGCGGCACCCGGCCAGGAGCTGCGCGGAATCGGTCTCGGCCTGCCTGGGCCGGTCGACCACCCTGGTCGCCGCATGGTCTCGCCGTCACGCATGCCGGGCTGGAACGGAGTCGACGCCGGCGCGCGGCTCGCCGAGCTGAGCGGCGTGCCGGCCATCGCCGAGAACGACGCGAACCTCATGGCGCTCGGCGAATACGCGAGCGCTCCCGACGGCGTGCGGCACCTCGTCTTCCTCGCGGCGGGGTCGAGCATCGGATGCGGCGTCATCGCGTCGGGTGCCCTCTACCGCGGGTTCCGCGGCATGGCCGGCGACATCAGCCATGTCTCGGTGCCGAACGCGCCCGCCACCCTCTGCAGCTGCGGGCGAGTGGGATGCCTCGACGTCGTCGCGGGCGGCGCGGCGATCGTGGCCGGCCTCCGCCTCGCCGGCGTCGACGTGGCCGACACGCCCGCGGTGCTCGCCCTCGCTCGCGACGGGCACCCGCTCGCGACCCAGATGCTGCGCGAGGCGGGCACCCGCACGGGCGGCGTGCTCGCGACGATCGTGAACTTCTTCAACCCGCAGCGGCTCGTGCTCGGCGGCAATCTCAGCCTGTCCGAGGCGTTCGTCGCGGGCGTGCGCTCGGCGATCTACACCGAGTGCCTGCCGATGGCGACCGACTACCTCGAGATCGTCGTGAGCCGCACGAAGGGGCTCGCCGGAATCTCGGGTGCCGGTCGACTCGTGCTCGACCATCTCTTCGACCCGGCGGTCATCAACGAAGCACTGCGCTGATGCACGGGATCGCGATCGTCGGCGCGGGGAACATGGGCCGCGCCCATGCCGAGGCGTGGTCGCGACTCGGACTCGGCGACCGCATCCGGTACGTCTGCGCGCGGCGTCCGCGCGCCTCGCTGCCGTACGCGCCGCTGGCGCGGGTCGTGACCGAGCTCGACGACGTGCTCGGCGACCCCGAGGTCGACATCGTCTCGATCTGCACCCCGACGCCGTCGCATGCCGAGCTCGCGGTGCGGGCGCTCGCCGCGGGCAGGCACGTGCTGCTCGAGAAGCCCGTCGCCCTCGACCTCCCGGGCGCTGAGGCCGTCATGGCGGCGGATGCCGCGAGCGACGCGACCCTCATGGTCGCGCACGTCGTGCGATTCTTCGCGG
>JAPSJT010000191.1 GCA_031178045.1 Agromyces sp. | reverse complement strand
AGCGCGTGCGCGGTCTCCGCGGCATGCTCGTGATCGACAGCCCCACGGGCGGGCCGACCACGATCGGCGCGCACGTGCCGTTCGTGCCGGTCGAGGCATCCGCCGCCGAGTGATTCCGGTCATGCCCGCGCCGATATGGTGGGGGCATGACGGATGCCGAGCGCCGCCCCCTGCGCATCGTGCTCGCTGAGGACTCGGTGCTGCTGCGCGAGGGGCTCGTGCGCCTCTTCGATGAGGCCGGGTTCGAGACGGTCGCCGCCTACGGCGACGCGGACTCCCTGCTCGCCGAGGTCGAGCGCACGTCGCCCGATGTCGCCGTGCTCGATGTGCGGATGCCGCCCACGTTCCGTGACGAAGGCGTGCGGGCCGCGATCGAGCTGCGCCGACGGATGCCGCGAGTCGGCGTGCTGCTGCTGAGCCAGTACGTCGAGGGCACCTACGCGCACGAGCTGCTCTCCTCGGGCGACGGCGGCATGGGCTACCTCCTGAAGGATCGGGTGGCCTCGCTCGACGAACTGGAGGACGCCGTGCAGCGCGTGAGCGAAGGCGGCACGGTGCTCGATCCGCAGGTCGTGCGTGAGCTCCTCTCACGGCGCAGCGACCCCCTCGAGACGCTCACGCCGCGTGAGCGGGAGGTCATGGCGCTCATGGCCGAGGGCCGCACGAACGCCGGTATCGCGAAGCAGCTCTACATCGGCATCGGCGCCGTCGAGAAGAACGTCACGTCGATCTTCCAGAAGCTCGGCCTCGAGGACTCGGGCACCGACCACCGCCGTGTGCTCGCGGTGCTCACCTGGCTGCAGCGCTAGCCCGCGGCATCCGGGCCCGGTGCCGCCGTGGGCGTCGGGCGGAGCGGACGGTGCACGCGCCAGACGTCCCGATATCCGCGAAAGCCGCCGATGAAGCCCATTCCGAACGACGCGACCACCCCGACGACGCCGATCAGGATCGCCCATCCGACGACGCCGCTGACGGCGAAGGTGAGACTCCCGATGAACAGGCCCACGAGGGCCGCCTCGACGAGCATGATGAGCATCATCGAGCTCGCGAAGACCTGCGTGGCGTCGCGCACCGCGAAGGGATAGTACGTTCGCGCAGAGCCGGGTTGGTCGTCGTGCGGCGACAGGAGGAAGTAGCGCTCGAGGCCGGGATCCAGGTCGAGGTACGCCCCGCGGAGCCGGTTCATCGCGAGCACGTAGGCGAGATCTTCCAGACCGACGTTGATGACGCGCTGCTGTGTGATCACCCCGAGCACCACGAGCAGGAACAGCACGCCCAGCGCAGCGACGCCGAACCAGCCGCGGAACTCCGTGGCATTGCCGAGGACGCCGAGGGTGACGAGCCCGGCCGAGACGAGAGTGAGGAAGATCGCGATGCGCGTGAGCACCTCGCTCTGGGTCGTCGAGCGGGAGGCGAGGAGACTCCAATGCTCGGTCGCGAGCAGTTGCGCGCGCAGCGATCGTTGCGCGTCACTGAGACGATCCCCAGCGCTCGCGGGATACGGGTCGGGCCCGGGTGCATCCGCCGTCATAGCGGCATTCTGCACCCGGGCCCGTCAGCCCGCCATCGTGTCGCTACTTCACGGCGACGTGGCTGAAGAGGAACCAGCGGTCCTTGTCGAGGCCGCGGCGGATCTCGATCGCCACGTCCTGGCTGGCCGGGTCGAGGTCGGCGAGGCCCTCGATCGCCGCGTCGACCTTCTCGGTGGCCAGGTCGATCTGGGCCACGACGTCGTTGATCGCCTCGTCGTACGGCTGGAATCCGAGCTTGGGGTTGGCCGCGCCGCTCTTGGACGCGACCGTCGCGAGGCGGCCGTCGATCGGCAGGCCGAGCGCGACGACCCGTTCGGCCGCGGTGTCCGCCCACTCCTGGGCGTGCGCCACGACGTCGTCGAGGAGCTCGTGCACGGCGATGAAGTTGACGCCGCGGACGTGCCAGTGCGCCTGCTTGCCGTTGACGACGAGGGCGACGAGCTCGTGCACGACGGGGGTGAGGAATTGGGCGACGCCGGCGGCGACGTCGGCGTTCGCGCCGGTCTTCGGCGTCTGCGGAGCGGTCTTGGTGTCGGTCATCTGTTCCACCTTCCCTGAAGCGTATGTCGGGTTCAACGCTACGCAGATGCCTTGGTATTTCAAGGAAGGGAAGGCTCGGCTGACCTGAGGTGGAATGCAGCCGAAGACGGCCATGGAGGGGATGACGGGAATCGAACCCGCGTAATCAGTTTGGAAGACTGAGGCTCTACCATTGAGCTACATCCCCGAGCGCCCGCGTGCGGGCACTGGAACATCGTAGTACACCCCGGGCGTCGGTTCGTGACGGTGCCGCCTCGCGGCTATCGCAGGGCCGCGATCGAGCGCACCACACCCCTCGCGAGCCGGAGCTGCCGTTCGTACGTCGCCGCGAGCACGACGAGCAGCACTCCGGCGATGCCGAGCCAGAGCCACCACCACACGGCCTCGTAGATGTCGGTGATCCACGGCCAGAGCTGCCAGAGCGCGTGCACGAGCAGCACCGCGCTGCCGAGGAGGAGTGGTGCCTGCATTCGCTTCATCGCTCCGAGGAGCACCGCTGCCGCGGCGACGACGCCGAGGGCGACGACCCGCCACAGCTCGGGATCGGTGAGGTCGGCGATGAGCGCGGGCACGAGCAGCACGGCGAGCCCGGGTCCGAGGGCGGGCCAGCTGCCCACGCGGCCCGAGCGCAGCATGCGGACCGCGCCCGCTCCGAGGAGCGCCGACGCGATCGAGACGGTCACGACGTCGAACGGGTCGAGGCGGGCGAGCCCGAGTGCGGCGACGCCACCGAGGACGAGTACGGAGAGGGTGCACCAGCCGAGCGGTTGCCCGGCGAACGGTCGTCGGGTGCCGGCGACCGACACGATGTGCGCGACGGCGAGGAGGGGGAACAGGATGGCCGACCGCAGCACCGCCACGTCGCCGGCGACGATGGCGAGGAGTGTGGGAACCGACGCCGCGACGACCGATGCCGCGAGTGCGACCTCGGCGAGTCGGGTGGGCCGTGCCATCGTGTCCGCCCAGGCGATCGCGACGGCGACGCCGGCGACGAGCGCGAGCACCGGCCAGAACTCGACGGGCATCGCGCCAACCGGGTCGAGGGACACTGCAGCGCCGCGGACGAGCGATGCTCCGGTGAGTGCGACCCAGCCGGTCGCGACGGCGATCAGTCTGGCGGGTACCCCGCGCGCGGCATCGGGGAGGAAGAAGCCCGCGACCGCGACCACGGCGCCGGCGGCGACGAGCACGAGGGTGCGCAGCTCGGACTCGCCGCTCGACGCGACGCTCGGGAGCACGGCCACGCCGGCTGCGACGGCGATGAGCAGCGTGCGTCCGATCGATCGCAGGTCTCGAGCCGCCCGGCGCCAGGTGATGAGGGCGGCCGCCAGCCCGAGCGCCGCTGCGAGCGGAAGGGTGTAGGCCTCGACATCATCGACCGCCTCGCCGGCGAGCCATGTCCAGGCCGCCCCGACGACGAGCGGGAGGCTCGCCCACGCGAGGTGACGAGACGGGCGATCGGCTCGTACGGGATCGCCATCGAGTGCGGCGAGCAGGAGGGGAACCGGAGTGAGGACGAGCAGTACGAGCCATCGCTCGTCGATCGCCCACCCGACCACGAGCGCCACGAGGCTCGTGACGAGCACCGACACCACCCAGGTGATCCTCGTCGCGCTCGCCTCCCGGGTCAGCACGAGATGCCCGAGCGCGGCCGCGAGAAGTGCCGCAGCGGCGGGAGCGACCAGTTCCACCGACAGTCCCGCCTCGGCGAAGGCGGCGGTGAGCGAGACGGCGAGCAACGGGGGCGTCGTGGCGGCGAGGGCGAGTCGGATCGCGGGTGGAGCCGTGCGAAGCCCGGCGAGTCCGATGAGAGCAATCGATCCGGCGGGAAGCCACGCGAGCGTGGCGTCGGTTCCCACTGCCACGGCGAGGGACGCCGTGACGCCGGCGACGAGGAGGGGGAGCGTCGCCGAGATCCGGTCGACCAGGGTGAGCGGCGGTGCGAACAGGGCGACGGCGAGGAGGAGCGCGGCGCCGCTTCCGAGCCACATCCACGGATCGCTCCACGGTTCCGTGGGCGACGCGTCGATCGCCGCCAGCCATGGCGCGAGCGAGGACAGGATCAGCACGGCGATGACCACTCCGACGACGACGTGCATCGCCGACGAGACGGACACGGCGCCCGCAGCCCAGATCCGGGGAGCGAGGATGCGACCGCCGATGACGAGTGCGAGGGCGGCGAGCATGGCCCAAGGCCAGACCGCCGCGTCGGCGAATCCGATCCACCAGGCGAATCCCGCGGCCGCGATGCCGAACACCGCGAGAGTGGGAAGCAGTCCGGGAACACGCCGAACGGTCGTCGTCGCCGCCACGGCGAGCGCGGCCCCGGCGAGTGCGACGAGGATCGCGACGGCGATGCTGGTTTCCGCGACCACGCCCGCGGCCGCGAGCGCCGCGCTCGCGGCGGCGCCGACCGGTATCGCGGCGAACCGCCGGAGTCCGCGCAGCAGCACGAGTGCCGCGGTGCTGCCGAGCGCGACGACGACCGGCACGAGGATTGCGCCGACCTCGAGCTCGGCGGGTGGCCCGCCGGCGTCACCGCTGCGATCGGCCCACGGCGGAACGCTCGCCATGAGGCGCCAGCCGATGCCCGCGATGCCGGCGAACGCTCCGGCGATGGAGGCGG
>JAPSJT010000190.1 GCA_031178045.1 Agromyces sp. | reverse complement strand
GTGTTCGTGAGCCCGGCCTGCGCGAGCAGCAGGTACTGCGGGATGGCGACGACGACCGCGGGCACGAGCACCCCCATGAGCAGCACCTTGAAGACGACCCCCTTGCCGGGGAACGTGAACTTCGCGAGGGCGTAGCCCGAGAGCGCCGACACGTACGTCGAGATCAGCGCGCCGACGCCCGCGTAGAGCGCGGTGTTGAGCATCCACCGCCAGTAGAGCCCGTCGCGGTAGTTCGTGAGCTCGACGATGTTGTCCCAGAGGTGCGTCGACGGCGCGAAGGTGAACGTCGAGAACAGCTCGGAGGCATCCTTCGTCGACGCGATCACGACCCAGGCGACGGGCAGCAGGCAGTAGAGCGCGCCGATCAGGAGCACCGCGGTCGAGCCGAGGGCGAGCGGCATCCGCTGGTCTGCACCCGCCTTCGGCGTGCGGCGGCCTGCCGCCCGACGGCGGCGGCGATCGACGGATGCCTCGCTGAGCTCGGGCAGCACGGCGGCGCGGGTGTCGGTGGTGACGGTCATGGCTCAGTCCTCCTGACCGAAGGCGCGCCGCTGCACGACGCGGAGGAAGAAGAAGGAGACGGCGAACGTCGCGACCGCGATGACGACCGAGGTCGCGGCGGCCGAATAGATGTCGTCGCGGGTGAACGCGTCGCGGTACACGAACATCAGCGGCGACCACGTGGTGGAGAGGCTGTTCGTGAGCGGGCGCAGCGTCGTCGGCTCCGCGAACACCTGCAGCGTCGCGATCATCGAGAACAACGCGGTCATGATGAGCGCGGGCATGATGATGGGCACCTTGATGCGCAGGGCGATCTGCCGCTCGGAGGCCCCGTCGATGCGCGCCGCCTCGTAGATCTCGGTCGGCACGGCCTTCAGCGAGGTGTACATCACGATCATGTTGAAGCCGACCCCGCCCCAGAGCCCGATGTTCGCGATCGCGAAGACGACGAGGCCCGGCGAGAGCATCGACGGCACGTCGTTCACGCCGAGCTGCTCGAAGATCCAGTAGAACGGGCTGACGGCCGGCAGGTAGAGGAAGCCCCAGAGCAGCGACGAGATGACGGCGGGCACCGCGTAGGGCAGGAAGATCGAGACTCGCGAGAATCCCTTGCTGCCCGTTCGGCGCGCATCGAGCAGCAGCGCGAAGAGCAGCGCGAGGCCGAGCATCGTCGGCACGAGGATGACCCCGTACACGAGCACGCGCCCGACGCTGCCGAGGAACTCCGGGCTCGTGAGCGTCGTGACGTAGTTCTCGAGACCGGCGAACGTGCGCGACTTCGCGCCGGAGCCGAGCCCGAGCCCCTTCACGATCTCCTTCTGGAAGGAGAGCACGAGGGTGTAGAGGATCGGCGCCGCCATGAACACCGTGAACAGCACGATGCCGGGGGCGAGCATCATCCAGGGTGTGAGGTGGCGGCGCGCGGCGCTTCGGCGAGCGGATGCCGCGGGGCGTGCGGTGTCGACCGTGGCGGTCATTCGTGGTTCCTTCCTCGGTGGCCTCGAGGTTGCGGGCCGAGGAGCGCCGCGCCCGCGCGTGACGCTCCTCGGCCGATGGAGCGCCTATTCGGCGACGGTGAAGCCGCTCGACTCGAGGTCGTCGACCGTGATCTGCTGCATCGCGGCGACCGCGTCGAGGAACGCCTGGCGGGATTTCGCCTCGGCGGCCTTCGCGAACTCGTCGTTGTACGCGCTGAACGCGACGTTCACGTTCGGTCCGTACTGGAACGGTGCGACCGCCTGTGCGGCCTCGGCGGCGACGTCGTAGAAGTCGGGCTGGTTGCTGAAGAACTCGGGCGCCTCGGTGAGCGCCTCGGCGGCGGCATCCGTTGCGGCCGGGTAGATGCCCGCGGTCTCGACGAGCGCCTTGACGGCCTCGGGGTCGGTGTTCAGCCAGGTGGCGAACTCGACGGCGGCGTCGACGTGCTTCGACTGCGACGTGACCGCCGTCGACGAGCCGCCCCAGTTGCCGTTCGAGACCTCGGTGCCCCAGTTGGGCAGCGGCGCCGCCTTCCAGAGCCCGGCGGTGTCGGCGGCGTTGCCCGAGAGCACGCCCGGACCCCACACCGCGCCGAGCCAGCCGACCTGGGTGCCGTCGTTCAGGCCCGCGTTCCACTCGGGGGTGTACATCGGCTTGTTGTCGATGACGCCCTCCTCGACGAGGCCGCCCCAGTAGTCGGCGACCTGCTGCGTGGGCTCCGCGTCGATGCCGACGCCCCACGCATCGCCGTCGATCGACCACCACTCGGCCTTCGCCTGCTGCGAGAGTCCGGCGAACCAGCCGGCGTCGTTCGCCGAGAACGTGCCGAGGAACTTCGTCGGGTCGGCCGCGCGCAGCGCCCGGGCGGTCTCGGCGTACTCGTCCCACGTGGTGGGCACGGTGAGCCCGAGCTGCGTGAAGATGTCGTCGCGGTAGTAGAACATCATCGGCCCGGTGTCCTGCGGGATCGCGTAGAGCGCGTCGCCGCCGAGCGTGACCGAGTCCCACACGCTGTCGGGGAAGTCGCCCGAGAGGTCGGCGGCTGCGGTGCCCGAGAGGTCGGCGAGCGCATCCGACGAGACGAGCGTCGGGATCTTCTGGTACTCCGCCTGGATGAGGTCGGGCGCGCCGCTGCCGGCCTTGATGGCCGTGAGGAGCTTCGTGATCGCGGGGTCGCCGCCGTCCTGCTTGTTCACGGTGACCTGGATCTCGGGGTGCTGGTCGTTCCAGAGGTCGACGACCTTGTCGAGGTTGGGCGCCCACGCCCAGTAGGTGAGTTCGATCGGGTCGTCGGCGGATCCCTCTGCGCCCCCGCCGGCCGAGCAGCCGGTCATGATGAGCGCTGCTGCTGCCACGGCTGCGATGGCGCCGGTGCGGAATGCTGCACGCATTCGTCCTCCTTGTCGAAAGCTGTGATTGCGGATGCTTCGCGGCGCCGCGCGACCGGAGGACCACGCTGTGCCTGTGAGCGATCCCAGTAACGCACAGGCCAGCTTTCGTGTCAACTCCTGAGTCTCTAGCTGGCGCAGCGCAGTGTGGCTGTGTTAGAACTGTGACCGCGCACAGTTCGCGCGTTCGATCCTGAAGGAGCACTCCGTCGTGACATCCGTTCCCTCGCCTGCCCTCACGGAATCGGACGCGGCAGCGTCGCCCGCGCCCACCGCGCCGTCGGGCGCCACCGCGCCGTCGGGCGCCACCGCGCCGCTCGCCGTGAGGCACGAGCCCTGGCACGAGCCGCTCACCCGGCCGGCGATGAGCAACGAGGTCGACCGGCACGAGCGCATCGCGCTCACCAATCGTTACGTCGAGCTCGACGGGCGCCCGGCGATCCCGGTGACGGGTGAACTGCACTACAGCCGCGTGCCGCGGGCCGAGTGGGAGGAACGGCTGCGGCTCATGCGATCGGGCGGTGTCACCGCGGTCGCGACCTACGTGATCTGGAACCATCACGAACCCGAGCGCGGGCGCCCGCGGTTCGACGGCGGCCTCGACGTCGCGGCGTTCGTGCGCTGCGCGTCCGAGGTGGGGCTCGACGTCGTACTGCGAATCGGACCGTGGTGCCACGGCGAGGTGCGCAACGGTGGCTTCCCCGATTGGGTGCAGCACGCGCCCGTCGCCCACCGCACCGACGATCCCGGATACCTCGCGCTCGTGGAGCCGTGGTTCGCCGCGCTCGGCGCACAGCTCGCCTCCCTCTGCGGGCCGACGAGCAACGTCATCGCCATCCAGCTCGACAACGAGCTCTACGACCAGCCGGGGCACCTGGCCACGCTCAAGTCGCTCGCTCGCAGGCACGGCCTCGTCGCTCCGATCTTCACGGCCACGGCGTGGGGCGGCGCCGAGCTGCCGGCCGGCGAAGTGCTCCCGCTCTACGGCGGGTACGGCGACGGGTTCTGGGTCGACGCCGACCACGACTGGGACACCACGTTCCGCGAGCACTTCTTCTTCTCGCACACCTGGGACGACCCGGGCATCGGCGCCGACCTGCGCGATCATCCCGGCATCGGTCGCCGAGGCGAGACGCCGCGGTTGCCGTCGGCGTCGTTCCCGGCGGCGACGTGCGAACTCGGCGGGGGCATGGCCACCGCCTACCACCGGCGTCCGCTCCTGAGCGGGGCGGATGTCGCCGCGGTCGCGCACAACAAGATCGGCAACGGCTCGGGCTGGCAGGGCTACTACATGTACGCGGGCGGCACGAACCCGGGGCCCGGCCTGCAGGAGTCCCACGCGACCTCGTATCCCAACGACCTGCCCGAGTTCGACTACGACTTCCACGCACCGATCGGTGCTGCGGGCCGGCTGGCCGCGAGCCATGCCGAGCTCCGGCGCCAGCACGCGTTCCTCGCCGCGTTCGGCGAGCGGCTCGCCACGATGCCGTCGACGCTGCCCGAGCGGCTGCCCTCGAGCGTCGACGACGCCGAGACGCTGCGCTGGGCGCTGCGCAGCGACGGGGCATCCGGATGGCTCTTCCTCACCTGGCAGCAGCCGCACGTGCCGCTGCCGACGGTGCCGGGGGTGCAGTTCGCGGTGACCCTCGACGCCGGCAGCATCGTGCTTCCGCACGCGCCGATCGACGTGCCCGCCGGCACCATCGCGCACTGGCCCGTGCACCTCGAGATCGGCGGTGTGCGGCTCGACTGGGCGACCGCGTCGCCGCTCACCGTGCTCGACGGCGAGCACCCCACGCTCGTGCTCGTCGCCGAGGCCGGGATTCCGGTCGAGATCGCGACCACCGCGACCG
>JAPSJT010000189.1 GCA_031178045.1 Agromyces sp. | reverse complement strand
CCCGCGCGACGGCCTCCCGCACGGCGGGGTTCGCCTCGCGCGGCGGAAGCACGAGGTAGCCGAGCCGCAGCCACGGCGTCAGCACCTTCGAGAAGCTCCCGACGAGCAGCACCCGCCCGTGCTCGTCGAGCGAGGCGAGTGCCGGCATCGGCGGTCCCAGATGGCGGAACTCGCTGTCGTAGTCGTCCTCGATGACGAGCGCGCCCGTCTCGCGCGCCCATTCGAGCAGCCCGAGCCGGGTCGCGACGGGGAGTCGCCCGCCGAGCGGGTACTGGTGGCTCGGCGTGACCATGACCGCGTCGGGCGGATGCGGCATCCGTCGCAGCCCGTCGACGACGATGCCGTCGAGGTCGACGGCGATCGGCTCGGTCCTGGCACCCCGGCGTTCGATCGTGCGTCGCGCCGACGGGTACCCCGGGTGCTCCACCGCGACGAGCGGCGGCCCGCCGGCGAGCTCGGTGAGGGCGGATGCCGCGAGCGCGAGCGCCTCGCTCGTTCCGGCCGTGACCACGACGTCGTCGGCGTCGCACGCGACCCCGCGGGCCTGGCGCAGGTGGTCGGCGATCTCGGTGCGCAGCCGCACGACCCCGAAAAGCGGCGGCGACTCCGCCGGGATCTCGACGGATGCCGCGTGCCGCCACGCCGCCCGCCATGCGCGCACGTCGACGCGCGAGGTCGACGGCCGCCCGGGCAGCAGGTCGATGCGGGCGGCCGGAATCGGCACCGAGTCGGTCCCGTGGGGCACCGTGGTCGCGCCGTTCGAGGGAAGCGCCGCGCTGGGGCCCCGGTGACGACGCCCACTCGACGTCGCGGGGGTCGCGGCGCCGGGTCGCCCAGCGAGCGCGGCGACCCGGGTGGGCGCGCCCTGCCGCATCTCGAGGTAGCCCTCGCCGGACAGTTGCTCGTAGGCGGCGACGACGGCGCTGCGAGAGACGCCGAGCTCGGCCGCGAGGGCGCGCGTCGACGGCACGGGGTCGCCCGGCCTCAGGAGCCCGTCGAGCACTCCGCGGCGCAGTCCGTCGACGAGCTGCACGCCGACGGGCGCGGCCGCCGTTCGGTCGATGGCGAGGATGGGTCCGTCCATGGCGTACCTCCACGTCGTGCTGCCGCGAGCCCGTCCGACTGGTCTGCTCGAACTGGTGAGAACTGGACTGCCGAGGCGACCAGTTTGCTGGCGAGACTAGCAGCGTGACCACGACGAACACCAGCCCCTCGACCGCCCGCCCCGCGGCATCCGCACATCCAGACGGCACCGACGCGCCTCGGCGCATCCGTCGCCTCGCCGAACGGCAGACGAGCGACCGCGACGCCCTCTTCGAGCTCCTCGACGGCGAGCTCGTGGGTCACCTCGCTGCGGTCGTGGCGGGGCAGCCGATCGTCGTGCCCATGGGTTACGCGCGCGTGGGCGAGCACGTGCTCGTGCACGGCTCGACGGGAGGTGGCTTCGCCCTGCGTGCCGCCGCCGAGCAGGCGACGGTCGCGTTCGCCGTCACCGCGCTCGACGGGCTCGTCTTCGCCCGCTCGCTCTTCGACAGCTCGATGAACTACCGCAGCGCGGTGGCCTACGGGGTGCTCGAGCCGGTCGGCGACGACGAGGCGGAGGCTGCGCTCCTCGCCCTGTCGGAACGCCTCATGCCCGGCCGAGCCGCCGAGGTGCGGCCGATGCTGCGCAAGGAGACCGCGGCGACCCGCGTGCTGCGCCTCCGGCTCGACGACGTCGTGATGAAGGTGCGCGCGGCCGGGGCATCCGAGAGCGCCGACGACGGCGAGGACCACTCGACCTGGGCGGGTGTCGTTCCCCTCGAACGCACGTGGGGAACGCCCGTCGCCTCCGCGCTCACGCCCATGGGCACCCCGGTGCCCGATTCGGTGCTCGCCCTGACGACGGCGCACCGCCCCGAGTACAGGCTTCCCTGATGGAAAGGAGGTGCGCGATGTTCGCAACCATGCTCATGCTCGGCGTGCTCGCCGTGTCGGCGATCACCACCGCGGTGGTGCAGTTCCGTCGTGACGGCTACCGCCGGATCCCGACGCTCCAGCACTGAGCCTCGCGACCCGACGACTCATCGCGCCCCCCGCCCGACGCATCACGTCGACCGGCACGGCCGGGCCCCCTACGGCCCGGCCGGCTCACGCCTCGACCTCCCGTCTGAGGTGCCCTGAGCACCCTCGCGCTCGAAATAGGTCGATCGCCCGATGAGGGTGAGGTGCCTTAGCGAGCACGCTGAAGGCATCCGATGGAACACATCGTGAAGACCTTGGAGGAACTCATGCAGTTCACGGCCGACTACACCGCCCTGACGATGCACCGCGCCGACGCGCTCCGGGCTGAGCAGCGGCTGCAACTGCTGCTCGCCGTGCAGGAGCGCGAAGCGGATGCCGCGGGCTCGCGCGCGGCGGTCGCTTCGCCGCGTCGCCAGCGCGGCCACCACCGCACGGCGCGTCTCGCCCTGCGGTGACGCTCGATTCCCTCGCCGGGGCCGGTCCTCCTGCCGGCTCCGGCGTCGGTGCGCCTGGGAGCCCGCGCGAGGGCGTCGGCCCGACCTCGGGAGTCGTCCCGAACCCGGGCGCGGCTGTCGGCGGGGCGTGGCACCATGAGATGGTGACCACGTCAGCGCCGTCGATGATCGGCCGCGACGCCGACCTCGCGAGGCTCAACGCGCGCCTCGACGAGGTGCGGGCGGGCTCGCCGTTCACGGTCATCGTCGGCGGTGAGGCGGGCATCGGCAAGACGCGGCTCGTCCGCGAGTTCCAGCGCGCGCTCCCGGCCGACGTGCGCCTGCTCGCCGGGCAGTGCGTCGATCTCGGCAGCGTCGCGGCACCGTACGCTCCCGTGAAGACGGCGCTGCGCACCCTCGTCGCCGAAGAGGGTGCCGAGCGCGTGCTCGACGCCGTCGGCCCCGGGCGGGCTGCGCTCGTCGCCCTGCTGCCCGAGCTCGCGGCATCCGATGCCGAGCCGGTCGCGCCCGCCGAGCCGGCGGCACCCGGAGCCGGAACGGCGCAGCTCCACGAAGCCATCGCCGTGCTGCTCGAGACGTTCTCTCGCGAGCGCCCCATCGCGTTCGTGATCGAAGACCTCCACTGGATCGACGCCGCGAGCCTCGCGCTGCTGCGCTTCCTCATGCGGGCGCTCGGCTCGAGCCGCGTGCTGACGGTGCTCACCTATCGCACCGAAGACGTGACGAGGGGGCATCCGCTGCGGGCGTTCCTCTCCGAAGCCGAGCGCGACCGCTGGGTCGAACGGCGCGACCTCTCGCGGCTCTCCCGCGCGCAGGTGCGCAAGCTGACGCGGGCCCTCGTCGGCGAGACCCCGAGCGAGCACGCCATCGACACGGTGTTCCGACGCAGCGACGGCGTGCCGTTCTTCGTCGAAGAGCTCGTCGGGCTCGACGGATGCCGCGACGAGGGCGAGCTGCCCGACACGCTCCGCGAGCTGCTGCTCGCGAGGTACGAGCGGCTGTCCGAACCGGCTCAGCACCTGCTGCGGCTCATCTCGACGGGTGGCGTGCGGGTCTCGCACGCGCTGCTCTCGGCCGTCTACGACGGCACCGCCGACGAGCTCGACGAGGCCGCGCGCGAGAGCGTGCTCGCCGGCGTGCTCACGATCGACGGCGACGACTACTCCTTCCGTCACGCGCTCGTGCGCGAGGCGATCCTCGCCGATCTGCTGCCCGGGGAGCGCACGAGGTTCCACTCGCGCTATGCCGAGGCGTACGAGGCCGCCGCCGCGGCCGGCACTCGACGGCTCGCCGCCGAGATCTCGTTCCACTGGCTCGGCGCGCACGACGCCGTGCGGGCCTTTCCCGCGACCATGCAGGCGATGCGCGAGGCCCGAGCGGCCGCCGCGTACGCGACGGCGGCCCAGCTCGGCGAACGCGCCCTCGGCCTGTGGGACGTCGTCCCCGACCCCGTCGGCGCCGCCGGCATGAGCAAGCTCGAGCTCATGGGGCGCACGGCGTCGCACCTGCGCAACGCCGGCGAAGACGAACGAGGCCTGGCGCTCGTAAAGGAGGCGCTCGCCGAATGCCCCCGCAGCGACCCGAACTACCCGCGCCTGCTCCGCGACAAGGCCCTGTACCTCGCGAGCGTCGGCCGGCCCGGCTCGATCCCGGTGCTCGAAGAGGCGCTCGAGGCGCTCGGCGACTCCGGAACGAGCGAGTTGCGAGCCACGGTGCTCACGGCGCTCTCCGGTCGGCTCATGATCGACGGTCGCCTCGACGAGTCGGTCGAGCTCGCCGACCAGGCCGTCGCCGTGGCGACCGAGATCGGATCGGCGCGCTACTCCTCGATCGCCACGAACATCGGGGCGGTCGCGCGTGCCGCGCGCGGCGAGGTGCAGCGCGGGCTCGAGCTCATCGAGCGCGCCCGTGAGCTCGCCGACGGCGACGGCCCGGCGCTGCTCCGGTACTGGGTGAACGCCTCCGACCTGCACTACCTCATCGGCAACCACCACGAGGCCGTGCGGCTCGCCGAGGAGGGCCTCGCCGAGTCCCGCGAGCAGGGCGTCGAGCGCAGCTCCGGCGTCATCCTCGCCTCGAACGCCGTCGATCCGCTCTTCGCGCTCGGCGAGTGGGAGCGCGCCGAAGAGCTCATCGAGCGAGCCCTCGCGCTCGACCCGTCGGTGCCGTTCACGGTCTACCTCCAGCGCGCGCGCATCTGGGCGCTGCTCTGGCGCGGCGACGCCGCCCGCGCCGGCGAGCTCTACCGCAGCATCCGCTCGTCGATCTCGGGGGTCATCGACGTCGA
>JAPSJT010000188.1 GCA_031178045.1 Agromyces sp. | reverse complement strand
ATCCGAGCGATGCGTGCGCGCGCCTCGGCGTCGTCGTGATCGGGCATCGACCGCTCCTTCCGCCCGCAGCGCAGGCCTTCGAGAGCACGATGGTACGCGCGGAGCCGGGTGGAGTTCGCCCACCTTGTCGCGGCGTGGTCGATGGTCTATGGGGTGCGCGCGACTGCGTTCGGGCCCGATTAGTGTGGTGGGGCGGGAGCCGCACCAGGCTGCGGTCCTCGATGGGACAGGGCGCCGTCGGCATGGGAGGACGCGTGGCACACGAGACGGCGTCGACCGCGCCCGAGCCCGAACGCTTCGACACCGAGCCGGCCTCGGGCGAGGGCGCGGATGCCGCGGCCCTTCGCCGCGCGGCGATTCGCGACAGTCTCGGCGTCGGCATCGCAACCGCCGCGTACGGCATCTCGTTCGGTGCGCTGTCGGTCGCCGCAGGACTGGACGTCTGGCAGACGTGCTTCCTGAGCCTCGTCATGTTCACGGGCGGATCGCAGTTCGCGCTCGTCGGAGTGCTCGCCGGCGGCGGCACGGCGGCGGGAGGCTCGGCCATCGCCACGGCGGCGATGCTCGGCATCCGGAACGTCGTCTACGGGATGCGGATGAAGCCCCTCGTCGACCGCGGCGGGATGTTCCGGCGCATCGCCGCAGCGTGGATCACGATCGACGAGTCCACGGCTGTCGCCCTCGCGCGCTCCGACGATCGGGCCGCTCGCCTCGGATTCTGGGTCACCGGAATCGTGATCTTCGCGGGCTGGAACCTCACCACTCTCGCGGGTGCGCTGATCGGCGACGCGCTCGGGGATACGAGGGCGTGGGGACTGGATGCCGCCGCCGCGGCGGCGTTCCTCGGACTCCTGTGGCCGCGCCTCAAGCGATTCCAGGCGGGCGCCGTCGCCGTCGCCGCGGCGATCGTGGCGACGCTCGCGACACCGGTCGTCATGCCGGGGCTGCCCGTGCTCATCGCCGCGGTCGTCGCCGTCGTGGTCGGCTGGTTCGACCTGTTCTCGCGGGGGAGGCGCGCGTGACGACCTGGCACATCATCCTCGTCGCGTCTGCGGCGACGCTCGCCCTGAAGCTCGGCGGCTACTTCGTGCCCGCGGGCGTGCTCGAGCGCGAGCGGCCGGCACGTATCGCCGACCTGCTGACGGTCGCGCTCCTCGCAGCGCTCATCGCGGTGCAGAGCCTTGCAGCCGGACAGCAGATCGTGCTCGACGCGAGGGTGCCGGCGGTCATCGTCGCAGCCGCGCTCTTCGCCCTTCGAGTGCCGTTCATCGTCGTCGTCGTCGTCGCGGCGCTCGTCGCTGCCGGCATCCGCGCGTTCGCCTGAGCCAGCCGCGCGCGCGATGGTCACCCCTCGAGGTGGTCGACTCCCGGCATCCACGAGGCACCCGGGCCACCCCAGCCGAGCTTGCGAGTGATCTTGGCGACGAGTCGCCGGTCGCGTTCACCGAGTCGGTCCGTGTAGAGGGTGCCGTCGAGGTGGTCGTACTCGTGCTGGAAGATGCGTGCGAGCCACCCTTCGGCGGCGATCTCGAACGGCTCGCCCTCGAGGTCGGTCGCGCGGAGGATCGCGCGCTCGGCGCGACGGAGCCCGAAGCGCTCACCGGGGAAGGACAGGCATCCCTCCGACTCCTCGTCGAGATCGGGGTCACCGGCGGGGGGAGGGGAGATCCAGAGCTCGGGATTGATCGCCGCGCCCCGCCACCTGGTGCCCGACTCGTCGACCCAGCCGTACGTGAACACGCGAAGGGGCACCCCCACCTGCGGTGCGGCGAGCCCGACGCCCGGCGCGGCATCCATCGTCTCGAAGAGGTCGCGAACGAGCGAGCGCACGTCGTCGTCGATGCGGTCGACCGGTCGAGCGGGGGAATGCAGCACCGGATCGCCGGTGATTCTGATGGGGAGCACGGCCATTCGGCAAGGATATCCGCCGCCCACCGGGTAGGGTCGTTGCGTGGATCCGGACCTGAGCGACTTCACCGAGCAGATCGCACTCGACCCCACCCAGTTCATCGGCATCCCGCTCGCGCTCGTCGGCGCGGTGTTCCTCTCGCTGGGTGCGCAGTTCCAGCACCGCGGGGTGGTGAAGGTCGAAGCGCGCACCGCCGACACGCTCGGCAAGGGACTGAACTTCGGCCAACTCGCCCTGCTGCTCGCCCGCCCGTCGTGGGTGCTCGGCTCGCTGATGCTCGCGCTCGCGATCGCATTCCAACTCGGGAGTCTCTACTTCGCCCCGATCATCGTCGTGCAGCCGCTCGGGGCGATCGCGCTCGTGATCACGTCGATCGTGAACTCGCGCGTCAGTCACGTGAAGCTGAAGCACAAGTCGATCATCGCGATCGTGTTGTGCGTCGGCGGCGTGCTGCTCTTCGTCGGCGTCGCCGCCTTCACCGCCGTCGATCAGCCCGTGACCGACCAGCACCTCGTCACCATCCTCATCGTGCTCGCAATCGTGCTCGCCATCGCCGGCGTGGCGTTCGGCATGCTCCGCCACCAGATCCGGGCCATCTTCTACGTCATCATGGCGGGCGTGCTGTACGGCTTCGTGGCGACGCTCGCGAAGGTCGTGCTCGGCCGATTGGAGCAGGGCGAGTTCGAGTGGCTCACCGTGCTCTGCCTGATCGGTCTGCTCGCGGCGACCGGCCTCGGCGCGTACTTCGTGCAGAACGCCTACGCGACCGGCCCGCCCGACCTCGTGATCGCCGGCCTGACCGTCGTCGATCCGATGGTGGCGGTCGCGATCGGCATCATCGTGCTCGGCGAGGCCTCGCAAGCGCCGCTCTGGGCGAACTTCGTGTTCGTCATCGCCGGGGTGGTGGCGGTGTGGGGGGTGTTCATGCTCGCGCGAAATCACCCGCAGACGAGGCTCTGAGCCCGACACGGCGACATGCGCATCCAGCGGGCGATCGGCGGCGGTGCGTAGACTATGGTCGGATGCAGTTCCCGCGCCCACCCATGCGCCGCGAACTCGATGGGGCCGATCGCCCCCGATCCCAACGAACTGTGAGGAACAACACCACGTGTCTGACACACCAGGTGCGAGAACCCCAGCCGCGCCCGACCGCACCGACGCGGACCGGCCGCTCCGGATCCTGATCGGCGCCGACACCTTCGCGCCCGACGTGAACGGCGCCGCGAAGTTCGCCGAGCGTCTCGCGGCAGGACTCGTCGAGCGTGGCCACGAGGTACACGTCGTCGCACCTGCGGCGAGCCGCAAGCACGGCACTTGGAAAGAGGTGCACGAGGGTCAGGAGATCACGGCGCACCGGCTCTACAGCTGGCGCTGGTACCCCCACGACTGGCTCCGCTTCGCGCTGCCCTGGCGCATCAAGCAGAACAGCGCGCGCATCATCGACAACGTGAAGCCCGACGTCGTGCACTTCCAGTCGCACATCATCGTCGGACGAGGGCTGTCGGTCGAGGCCGCGAAGCGCGGCATCCGCATCATCGGCACCAACCACTTCATGCCCGAGAACATGCTCGAGTTCACCCTGCTGCCAGAGGCATGGCAGGAGTGGGCGGTGGGGCTCGCCTGGAAGGCCGCGAGGCGCACGTTCGGTCGCGCCGAGGCCGTCACGACCCCGACGCGCAGGGCTGCGCAGTTCCTCGAGAAGCACACGGGGCTCGCGGGCGTGCACGCGATCTCGTGCGGCATCGACGCACACAAGTACTCGCCGAGCTGGGAACCCCGCACCGAGAACCGCATCCTCTTCGTCGGGCGAGTGACCGGCGAGAAGCAGATCGATGTGCTCCTCCGCGCGCTCACGCTGCTCCCCGCTGAGCTCGACGCGAAGGTCGAGATCGTCGGCGGTGGCGACCAGAAGCGCAACCTCGAGCACCTCGCGGCCGAACTCGGTATCGCGGATCGCGTGACGTTCACGGGATACGTGACCGACGAGGAGCTGCGTGGCGCCTACCACCGCGCGTCGGTGCTCGCGATGCCCTCGATCGCCGAGCTGCAGAGCATCGTGACGATGGAGGCGATGGCCTCGGCCCTGCCGGTCGTCGCCGCCAATGCGATGGCGCTGCCCCACCTCGTGCACGATGGCGAGAACGGTTACCTCTTCGAGCCGAGCAACCCCGACGACCTCGCCGCGAAGCTGCGCACGGTGCTCGAGGCATCCCCCGAGGAGTACCGCGCGATGAAGGAGGCGTCGATCCGTCTCATCGCCGCGCACGACATCCAGCGCACGCTGACGACGTTCGAGAGCCTGTATCGTGGAAAACCGGTGACCGACCCGGTCACCGATGTCGCGCCGGCCACTCTTCCCGAGTGAGCCGCGGCGCGGGGCGGTAGCTCAGCCGGTCAGAGCAGTGGACTCATAATCCATCGGTCACGGGTTCAAGTCCCGTCCGCCCTACAAATTGAGCCTGATCAGATCATGAGCACGTGCCGCTGGCGGAATATGAATCGAAACCCTGCACGCGATGACGACGGTCGAACCTTCTCGATTCAGCTCGTCCTGGCTCGTTCGGCCTAGCGTCAGTCGTCAGCATCCTCGGTCGCTCGGCGTTTGCAATGACCGTGCCGACCAGCGCGCTGATCAATATGCATTGCAACTACCGTTGGCCAGTACGCGTCTGCCAGCCGCGGCGGTCGATCGCATGATCCGTGCAGACCAGCCCGCTGGGAACTGGGAACGCGGAACGAACGAGACCCCTCGTCGACTTGGTCGGCGGGTCGTACAGTGACCGCCTCGACACACCAGGGGGCCGACCGGGTCCGAAGGCGCGGACCCGAGGTCATCCTACCGAG
>JAPSJT010000187.1 GCA_031178045.1 Agromyces sp. | reverse complement strand
GCCGACCGGCGCGTTCCTCAGCGCGGCGCGGCCGTGGTGCTCGAGCGCACGACGAGCCGCGTCGCGAGCGGAGCCCCCGACGCGGGCAGCGGATCCGCCTCGTCGCCCTCGCCGAGCAGGTGCAGCACCGCCTCGACCGCCAGGCGTCCCTGCTCGCCCGGATACTGCTCGATCGTCGTGAGACCGAAGAGCTCGGCGTACTCGTGGCCGTCGATGCCGATGATCGAGAGGTCCGACGGCATGGGGATTCCGAGACGCTCGGCCGCGCGCATCGCCCCGAAGGCCACTTCGTCGGATGCCGCGAACAGGGCGGTCGGCCGGTCGCCGGGGTGCCCGAGCAGCTGCAGGGCGGCCGAATAGCCGCCGGGCAGGCTCATCTCGGACTCGACGACGACGCTCTCGACGCCACCCCGCGGTGCGAGCCCGGCCTCCGACATGGTCTGCAGGAACCCGGCGCGCCGCTGGCCCTGCACGCTGCGCGCCGCCGCGCCCGCTCCTGCACCCGCCAGGTGCGCGATGCGCGTGTGCCCGAGGCGCAGCAGGTGCTCGGTCGCGAGCGCCGCCGCGGCATGGTCGTCGATCGCGAGCCGGGGTGCACCCGGGGCTGTGCCGCCGAGGGCGATGATGGGCTTCTCACGTCGCGCGATGACCGCGACCTCGCGATCGGTGAGGTCGACGCCCACGGCCACGACCGCGTCGACGCGCTTCCGGGCGAGGAAGAAGTCGAAGACCCGGTCGCGCTCGGGGCCCACCGGCGCCAGGTTGTAGAGCGTCAAATCGTACCCGGCGGCGAGGAGCGCTCGCTCGATGCCCTCGAGCACCTCGCCGAAGAACCAGCGGTTCACGAACGGGATGACGACGCCGACGTTCTTGGTGCGGCCCGTGACGAGGCTCGCGGCATCGGGTGAGGCGATGAATCCGATCTGGGCGGCGGCGGCCTGCACTCGGCGCCGGGTTTCGGCGGCGACGTAGCCCCGCCCGCTGAGCGCCCTCGAGGCGGTCGCCTTCGAGACCCCGGCGAGGCGCGCGACATCCGCGATGGCCGGCATCATCGCCTCCCTTGTTCGCCCCGCCAGACGGCACCGTCTGCGACCAGAGTGTACTGCCGCCCGGGCGCAAGGTGGAACCGGTTCCGCACACGGCCTCCGGAGCGCGCTGTCCGCGCGCCGATCGAACCGCACCCCGGAATCGTCCGAGGGAGCGCTCTCACGCGCGGTGACCGATTCGTGACCGGGCATCACTTGTGGGGCCGTCGGCCCGTGTCCTACCGTGGAGTCTGGAACCGGTTCCGGCTGACCATGCACCACACTGGCAGTCCTGCCACACACTCAACGAGGAGAAGAGAAATGATCTCGAAACGGCATCGCCGTCTGCTGATCCCGCTCGCAGCTGCGGCAGCACTGGGCCTGACCCTCACCGCCTGCACCGGGGACGCCGCACCCGAAGAAGCCGACGTCGACTGTTCAGAGTACGAAGAGACATACGGGTCGTTCGAGGGCGAAGAGGTCGACGTCTACGGCACGATCCTCGAGGTCGAGGCCGACCGCCTGAACGAGTCGTGGGCCGACTTCGAGACCTGCACCGGCATCGACATCGTCTACGAGGGCTCGGGCCAGTTCGAAGAGCAGATCAACGTGCGCGTGCAGGGCGGCAACCCGCCGAACCTCGCCATCACCCCGCAGCCGGGCCTCGTGGCGCGGCTCGCGCAGGAGGGCGCGCTCGTTCCGGCGCCGCAGTCCGTCGCCGACAACGTCGCCGAGTTCTGGTCCGAGGACTGGGCGAACTACGGCACCGTCGACGGCACGCTCTACGGTGCTCCCCTGATGGCGAGCGTCAAGGGCTACGTCTGGTACTCGCCGTCGATGTTCGAGGAGAACGGATGGGAGGTGCCGACGACGCTCGACGAGCTGACGGCGCTGACCGAGGAGATCGCCGGTTCGGGCGCGGTCGACAAGCCCTGGTGCGTCGGCTTCGGCTCCGAGGCGGCCACCGGATGGCCCGGCACCGACTGGGTCGAGGACTTCGTCCTCCGCCAGGCCGGCCCTGAGGTGTACGACCAGTGGGTCACGCACGAGATCCCGTTCAACGACCCCGCGATCGCCGAGGCGCTCGACTCGGTCGGCGAGTTCATCCGCAACGAAGACCACGTGAACGGCGGCTTCGGCGGCGTCAACTCGATCGCCACGCTGGACTTCGGCGAAGCCGGTCTGACGATCCTCGACGACCTCTGCGCGATGCACCACCAGGCCTCGTTCTACGAGGGCTTCTGGCCCGAGGGCACCGAGGTGGCCGAAGACGGCGACGTCTGGGCGTTCCTGCTCCCCGGCACCGAGGCCGACGCGAACGCGGTCACGGGCGGTGGCGAGATCGTCGCGGCGTTCGACGACAACGAGCCGACGGTCGCCGTGCAGACGTTCCTCTCGAGCGACACCTGGGCCAACATCCGGGTCGGCCTCGGCGGTGTCATCAGCGCGAACTCGGGCCTGGACCCCGAGAACGCGTCGAGCGACCTGCTGAAGGACGCCGTGGGCATCCTCCAGGATCCCAACACCGTGTTCCGTTTCGACGGATCCGACCTCATGCCGGCCGCAGTCGGCGCGGGCACGTTCTGGACCGGCATGGTCGACTGGATCGGCGGCAAGAGCACGGCCGACACGCTGACCTTCGTCGAGCAGAGCTGGCCGCAGTAATTCAATGAACCGGCCGGGGTCGCGTCATCGACGCGGCCCCGGCCACCATCCCCGGCTCCGCTCAGGGGCTTCCGTCGTCCGCTCAACGAGGAGGAGTCGATATGACGACCGCCGATCTCATCGGGAAGATCGTCCAAATCGTGGCCGGGTTGGCGATCTTCATCGCCGTCATCGGTCTCATCCTGTTCTTCATCGACCGCGCTCCCAAGCGTGGTCGAGACGTGCTGCAGCTGCTCCTCTTCCTGCTCCCCGCGTGCCTCCTGCTCGCGCTCGGGCTGGTGTACCCGGCGATCCGCACGACGTTCGACGCGTTCGCGAACCGGGCGGGGGAGTTCATCGGGCTCGACAACTTCGTCTGGATGTTCACCCAGCCCGAAGCGCTCAGCTCGCTCGTGAACACGGTGCTGTGGGTCATCATCGTGCCGACGGTCTCGACGATCATCGGTCTGGCGTACGCCGTGCTCATCGACCGGTCCCGGGGCGAGCGGATCTACAAGTCGCTCGTCTTCATGCCCGTCGCGATCTCGTTCGTCGGCGCGAGCATCATCTGGAAGTTCGTCTACGAGTTCCGGCCGGGCGAGCGGCCCCAGATCGGCCTGCTCAACCAGATCCTCGTGTGGTTCGGCGCCGAGCCGGTGCTCTGGCTGCAGAGCGTGCCGGCCAACACCTTCCTCCTGATCGTCATCATGATCTGGGTGCAGACCGGTTTCGCGGTCGTCGTGCTGTCGGCGTCGATCAAGGGGATCCCCACCGAGCAGATCGAGGCGGCCGAACTCGACGGCGCCAACGCGTGGGAGCGGTTCCGCAACGTCACCGTTCCCGGCATCCGAGGCGGACTCGTGGTCGTCGTCACGACCATCACCATCGCGACCCTCAAGGTGTTCGACATCGTGCGCACCATGACCGGCGGCAACTTCGAGACGAGCGTCATCGCGAACGAGATGTACACCCAGGCGTTCCGCTCGGGTGAGCCGGGCCGCGGCGCGGCCCTCGCACTCGTGCTGTTCATCCTCGTGGTGCCGATCGTCGTCTACAACATCCGGGTCATCCGGAAGCAAAGGGAGATCCGATGAGCGACAACATCGTCGACCTGCCGGTGCCCGCCGACAGGAAGACCAAGGAAGACACGTTCGAGGCCGCGACCAAGTACGAGCCCGGCCTGAACCGCGACGGCACGCAGGCGATGCGGGTCAAGAAGCGGCTCACTTCGCGCACCGCCACGGTGGTCGCGATCATCATCACGGTGATCTGGACGATTCCCACGTTCGGGCTCTTCATCTCGTCGTTCCGCCCGGCCGAGCTCATCAACACGAGCGGCTGGTGGACGATCTTCGAGAACTGGGGCTGGACGTTCGACAACTACAGCGAGGTGCTCTTCTCCTCGAGCTCATCGGCACCGCAACTCGGTGCCTACTTCGTGAATTCGTTGGCGATCACGATTCCCGTCGTGGTCTTCGCCACGGTGCTGGCGGCGATGGCGGCCTACGCGTTGGCGTGGATTCCGTTCAAGGGCGCCGGGACGATCTTCATCATCATCTTCGCCCTCCAGATCGTGCCGCTGCAGATGGCGCTCATCCCGCTCCTGCAGATCTTCACCTCGACGCTCACGCCCGTCCAGGAGGCGCTGCACGACGCCATCCCGATCCTCCCCGAGGAGACGTACCTGCAGGTCTGGATCGCGCACACGATCTTCGGTCTTCCGCTCGCGATCTTCCTGCTGCACAACTTCATCTCGGAGATCCCGAACGAGCTGATCGAGGCGGCGCGTGTCGACGGTGCGAACCATGGCCAGATCTTCCTTCGGATCATCCTCCCGCTCTCGGTGCCGATCCTCGCGTCGTTCGCGATCTTCCAGTTCCTCTGGGTCTGGAACGACCTGCTCGTCGCGCTCGTGTTCTCGGGCGGCACGGCGGATGTCGCGCCGTTGACCCAGCGGCTGGCCGAACTCGCGGGCGCCCGCGGGCAGGAGTGGCACCGATTGACGGCGGCGGCGTTCGTGTCGCTCGTGATTCCGCTCATCGTGTTCTTCAGCCTGCAGCGCTTCTTCGTGCGCGGGCTGCTCGCGGGGGCCACCAAGGGCTAGC
>JAPSJT010000186.1 GCA_031178045.1 Agromyces sp. | reverse complement strand
AGGAAGTTCGTCACCTCGCCGATCGAGTGCATGAGCGGTGCCGGGAACACGACGAGCGTGTTCTTGTCGACCCCGACCTCGACGAGCGTCTGCAGCGTGCGCAACTGCAGGGCGAGCGGATGCGACATCATCGTGTCCGAGGCATCGCCGAGCTTCGCCGCGGCGAGCGCCTCGCCCTCGGCGGCGATGATCTTCGCACGCTTCTCGCGCTCCGCCTCGGCCTGCTTCGCCATCGCCCGCTTCATCGAGTCGGGCAGCAGGATGTCCTTGAGCTCGACCAGCGTGACCTCCGCACCCCACTCGGCCGTGAGCTCTTCGAGGATCTCCTTGATGTCCGCGTTGAGCTTCGCCGTCTCGGAGAGGGTCTCGTCGAGGTGGTGCTGGCCGACGACCTTGCGGAGGGTCGTCTGGGCGATCTGGTCGATCGCCGAGTGCACGTTCTCGATCGCGATCACCGACTTCACGGGATCCACGATGCGGAAGTACGCGACGGCCGAGACGCCGACGCTGACATTGTCGCGCGTGATGATGCCCTGGGACTGGATCGGCAGCGTGACGATCCGCAACGACACCTTCGTCATGACGTCGACGATCGGGATGATGAACCGGATTCCCGGGTCGCGCACCCCCTGCAGGCGCCCGAAGCGCAGCACGACACCGCGTTCGTACTGCTTCACGATGCGCACCGACATGAAGAAGAGGAGGATCGCGACGACACCGACGACGACCAGGGTGAGGATGAGTGCTGCAGACATGAGCCCGGCTCCCCGGCGCCGGTGACGTGCCGCGCGCCGTTGCTCCATTCTCCCACCGCAGCGCCGTGCCGCGCCCGGCTCCGCGGACGCACGCAGCGCGGCGCATGCCTACAGTCGCGCGAGCGCCTCGTCGATGTCGGCGAGCAGGTCGTCGACGTCCTCGATGCCCACCGAGAGTCGCACGATGGACTCGGGCACCTCCGCCTCGGTGCCGCGCACGGACGCGTGCGTCATCTCGGACGGGTAGTTCACGAGCGACTCGACGCCGCCGAGCGACTCCGCGAGCTGGAAGAGCCGGGTCGACTCGGCGAAGCGGCGCGCCGCCGCACCGCCGCCTGCGACCGAGATCGACAGCATGCCGCCGTACTCCGACATCTGCCGCGCGGCGAGGGCGTGCCCCGGGTGCGATTCGAGTCCGGGGTAATAGACGTGCTCGATGCCAGGATGCTCCTCGAGCCGGCGCGCGATCGCGAGCGCGTTGCGGCTGTGCCGCTGCATCCGGATGCCGAGGGTCTTGATGCCCCTCGAGGTGAGGAAGGCGTCGAACGGGCTCGACACGGCGCCCGCTGCGAACTGGGTGAACCCGACCTGCTCGGCGAGCTCCTCCTGCCCCGCCGCGAACACGAGGCCGCCGCCCACGACGTCGGAGTGGCCGCCGAGGTACTTGGTCGTCGAGTGCACGACGACGTCCGCGCCGAGGCCGATGGGCTGCTGCAGCGCCGGCGACGCGAAGGTGTTGTCGACGACCACGAGCAGCCCCGCCTCGTCGCCGAGCTCGGCGAGCGCCGCGACATCCGAGATCTTCATGAGCGGATTCGAGGGCGTCTCGACCCAGAGCACCTTCGTCGTGCCCAGCTCGATCGCGTCGCGCACGGCGTCGAGGTCGCTCGTGTCGACGGTCGTGTGGCGGACGCCCCAGGCGCCGAAGATGCGGCGGACGAGCCGGTGGGTTCCGCCGTAGACGTCGTTGCCGATGACGACGTGGTCTCCGGGCGCGAGCACGGTGCGGAGCAGCGCGTCTTCGGCGGCGAGCCCCGACGCGAACGAGAGGCCGCGGATGCCGCCCTCGAGCGCCGCGAGCTGCGTCTCGAGCGCGGTGCGGGTCGGGTTGCCTCCGCGCGAGTACTCGTAGCCGCCCCGGAGGCCGCCGATCCCGTCTTGCACGTAGGTCGAGGTGAGGTAGACGGGCGGGATCACCGCGCCCGTCGTCGGGTCGAACTCCTGGCCCGCGTGGATGGCGCGGGTGTCGAAGCGTGCGTCGTCGAGGTGCATGTGCGGTTCTTCCGTGCGCGGCCGTCAGGCCGAGAGGTAGGTGAGCAGGTCGGTGCGGGTGATGACGCCGAGCGCCTTGCCGCCGTCGGTCACGAGCATCGCGGGCGTGGTCGTGAAGGCCGAGCGAGCGGATGCCACGGGCTCGTTGACGCCGATGAGCGGCAGCGGCTCGCCGATGACGCTCGAGACCTTGTCGGTGAGCTTCGCCTTGCCCGAGAACACGAGGTCGAGCAGTTCTTCCTCATGCAGGGCGCCGGCGACCTCGCCGAGCACGACGGGCGGCTCGGCCGAGAGCACGAGCAGCTGCGAGACGCCCGAGGCCGTCATCGTGTCGATCGCCTCTCGCACGGTGTCGCCGGGGTGCACGAAGACGAGCGGTGGCATCCGATCGGCCTTCGCGGCGAGCAGCTCGGCGATCGTGTGACCGGCGGGAGCGTTCGAGAACCCGTACGCGCGCAGCCACTTGTCGTTGAAGATCTTGCCGAGGTAACCGCGTCCGCCGTCGGGCAGCAGCACCACGAAGACGTCGTCGGGGCCGGCGGATGCCGCGGCCTTCAGCGCCGCGACGACGGCCATGCCGCTCGAGCCGCCGACGAGGATCCCCTCCTCGCGTGCGAGGCGCCGGGTCATCCGGATGGACTCCGCGTCGCTCACGGCGATGATCTCGTGGGGCACTGCGGGGTCGTACGCCGACGGCCAGAAGTCCTCGCCGACGCCCTCGACGAGGTACGGCCGGCCGGTGCCGCCCGAGTAGACCGACCCTTCGGGGTCGGCGCCGATGATGCGCACCCGGTCGTCGGACACCTCGCGGAGGTAGCGCCCCGTGCCGGAGATCGTGCCGCCCGTGCCGACGCCCGCGACGAAGTGGGTGATGCGGCCGTCGGTGTCGCGCCAGATCTCGGGGCCCGTCGTCTCGTAGTGCGATCGCGGTCCGTTCGGGTTCGAGTACTGGTCGGGCTTGAACGCGCCGGGGATCTCGCGCGCGAGGCGGTCGGAGACGCCGTAGTACGACTCGGGGCTGTCGGGTGCGACGGCGGTGGGCGTCACGACGACCTCGGCGCCGTACGCCGTGAGCACGTTGCGCTTGTCTTCTCCGACCTTGTCGGGGCACACGAAGATGCACTTGTAGCCGCGCTGCTGGGCGACGAGCGCGAGGCCGACGCCGGTGTTGCCGCTCGTCGGCTCGACGATCGTGCCGCCGGGCTTCAGCTTGCCCTCTCGCTCGGCCGCGTCGATGATGCGGGCCGCGATGCGGTCTTTCGCGGAGCCACCCGGGTTGAAGTATTCGAGCTTCACGAGCACCGTGGCATCCGTCACCCCCTCGGTGACCCGATGGAGCTTGACGAGCGGGGTGTCCCCGACGAGATCGACGATGGTCTCTGCGTACTTCATGCCGTGTTCATTCCTCGTGTTGGTGCGTTTTGGCGCCGGATGCGGTGCGCGACGCTGAAAAGGGGTCGCCTGTCTCAGCGACGACAACACAGCATGGAAGAGCTCACCCGATCAGCCTAGCGGGAGACGCTGCGCACGCGCCGGACGGATTCTTCGGACGCCGCGGGGCGATCGCACGCCCGGGTACGGCGTTCTCACAGCCGCATGCGTTCGTATGATTGAAGGAACAACCAACACGAGAGAGGCCTCCGCGTGAGCGAGACCCCGCCCATCCCGCCCAAGGCGAAGCAGCAGCAGAAGCAGCAGTCCGTCAAGCAGCAGCGCGCCGCCGAGCGCGAGCGGAAGCTCGAGGAGTTCCGCAAGAAGGAGGCCCGGCGCCGGCGGAATCGACTCGTCGGCATCTGGAGCGCCGTCGTCGGCGGTGCGGCGATCGTGGCCCTGATCGTCACGACGATCGTGCTCACGCCGCGGCCCGCCTCATACGGGAAGGGCGGCGAGGGCGCCGAGATCGAGGGCGTGCAGACCTTCTCGAACGCGTCCGAGCACGTCGAGGGCGCCGTCGACTACGAGCAGGCACCGCCAGCCGGTGGTCCGCACAATCCTGCGTGGCTCAACTGCGGCGTCTACACCGAGCCGGTGCCGAACGAGAACGCCGTGCACTCGCTCGAGCACGGCGCCGTCTGGATCACGTACGACCCGAGCCTGAGCGACACCGATCTCGAGACGCTTCGCGGCTTCCTGCCGTCGACCTACGTCATCCTCTCGCCGTACGAGGACCTCCCCTCGCCCATCGTGCTGAGCGGCTGGAATGTGCAGCTCGAGGTCGACGAGGCCGACGACCCCCGCATCCCGGAGTTCCTCGAGGAGTACTGGCAGAACCAGAACGTGCCCGAGCCCGGGGCCCTCTGCACCGGCGCGGTCGATGGGCCCGGCAAGGTCTCCTGATCATGGCTGATCCGGCCGCCGAGACCGAGCGACCCGACGCGGCGAGCGCCGGCGGTCGCGACGGCGGCTCGCGCAGGCGCGTGAGCGGCGTGGCGGTGCTCGTCGCGGCATCCGTCGCCCTCGTCGTCGTCGCGGTCGTCGCGTTCTCGGCGGGCCGGCTCAGCACCCTCGGCAGCGCCGCGCCCTCGACCACGAGCGTCGAGGCCGGCTTCGCCCGCGACATGCAGGTGCATCACCAGCAGGGCACCGAGCTCGCGATGCTCGTGCGCGACCGCACGTCGGATCCCGACATCCGACTGCTCGCCTACGACATCGCCACGACCCAGGCGCAGCAGTCCGGCCAGCTCTACGGGTGGCTCCGGGTCTGGGGGCTGCCGCAGGCGGCTTCCGAGCCGTCGATGACGTGGATGACCCGGCCGCCGACGGCCGGCGG
>JAPSJT010000185.1 GCA_031178045.1 Agromyces sp. | reverse complement strand
ACCCTGCCGCTGGCGCCGGGCGCGGCATCCGCCGGCTTCTCATACGAGCCGTACCGCACCGAGGGCCGCACCTTCGTCGCGACCTGGCTCTTCGCGATGCTGCTCGGCTACTGGGGCGCCGACCGGTTCTATCTCGGAAAGACCGGCACGGCGATCGCGAAGCTGCTCACGGTCGGCGGGCTCGGCGTCTGGGTGCTCGTCGACCTTCTGCTCGTGCTCTTCGGTGCCCAGCGGGATCGAGACGGCCGCCCGCTCGTCGGGTACGAGGAGCACAAGCGCGTCGCGTGGATCGTGACGGGCTCACTCGTCGCACTCGCGATCGTCTCGAGCGTCGTGTCGAACATCGTCGCGTTCTCGATGCGCTGAGCCGTCAGCACCGGTCCGGGCCGTCAGCACCAGTCCGAGGCGTCAGCACCGGTCCGAGGCGTCAGCACCAGTCCGAGAACCCGCCCGGGAGGCTCAGCACCGTGCGGGCGGTGGCGATCTCGACGATCGAGGTCATGGTGTCGGCGTAGCCCGGCTTGTTGGAGTAGCCGTCGGGCCGGCTCTCCTCGGGCGACGTGGCGACCGCGGCGTAGCGGCCGTTCGGTGACACGCAGTAGTCGCGGATGAGGCTCGACTCGGCGGCCGGAGCGAACACCTCGACGAGCTCGCCCTCGTCGTCGACCTCGGCGAGGATCGAACTGCGCGCATTCTGCCCGCCCTCGACGCGGGCGGCGACGAGCGAGATGAGATAGCGAGCGCGGTCGTCGAGCATCGTGATCTTGCCGGGGTAGACGTTCTCGGCGAGCTCGGCCGAGCGCAGTTCGAGGGTCGTCGTCGTGCCGTCGCCGAGGTCGATGACCGCCCCGCGGTCGGGGTCGGCGACGACGAGGTCGGTGGTGCCCGGCACGAAGCCGCGGATCTCGGCGTGCACGCCGAGCGGTGTCGGGGGTCGAGCGCCGAGCACGTCGACGAGGAAGAGCGACTGCTCGAAGTCCTGTACGACGATCGAGGTCGTGCCGGGCACGAAGACCCAGTCGATGACGCGCATCGGCGCCCCATCCAGACCGAGCACGGGTTCGGGCGTCGCTGCACCGGCGCCCGAGACGTCGAGGGTCATCAGCGCCGACTCGTACTGCTTGACGCCGTCGAACGCGGGCGTGTCGGCGATGAAGCCGAGGACCGGGTTCGTCGTCGAGGCGGCGAGATCGCGGATCGTCAGCTCGGGCGCGATCGCGAGTTCGAGCGGTTCGGCCTGGTCGCCCTGCGCGAGGTGCAGGGCATTGTGCTCCTGCGCGTCGATCGTGACGACCGCGAGCACGTCGCCGGCGCGCGCGAACTCCTGGATGCGCGGCGCCGTGAAGACGACCTCGGGCTGGGGATCGGCGAACGACGTGCGTTGCACCGCGTCCTCCTCGCCATCGGCACTGCGGCGCACGAGGCTGTACACCGGCTCGTCGGGTGTCGTGAACCGGTACTCGAGGGTCGATGCCGTGCCCTGGTACGCGCCGATGACGCCCGGCACGCGCACGGTGTACTCGGCGTCGTAGTCGAGCGGCTCGTCGAAGGTGATCGCGATCGTGCGGTCGTCGGCCTCGGCGGTGACGGATGCCGCGGGCTCCACCTCGACCCCCGTCGCATCGAACTCGGCGACGGGCTGGTTGACGGTGAGCGTCAACTGCTGCCCCGCGAGGCGCGTCGCCCGGGTGGCGTCGATCTCGCCCGACTCGAGCTGAGCACCCTGCACGACGCCGGCGAAGGCGAATCCGCCCGCGAGCACCGCGAGCGCGACGATGGAGCCGACGAGTCGGCGCCGGAACGTGTGCGACTCAGAAGACATACGGTTGCTCGGGCTGCTCGGTCACGGTCACGTCGTCGGGCGAGAGGAGAAGCGGCTCGGCGCTCGTCGACCCCTCATTCGGCACGAAGGCACCGGATGCCGCGACCCACTGGTCGGCCGCGAAGCTCTCCTCCCAGTCGGGGAAGTAGACGGGCACGCCGACGGGCTGCGCGTCGACCGCGCAGCACGTCACGACGAATCGCGCCACGTAGAAGACGTTCTCGGGGTCATCCGGCGACGGGGTCACGAACCCCGTGACCGCGACGTCCTGCTCGGCGAAGTACTCGGCGTCGGGATTCTGGCGCAGAAGGAGCGCCCAGTCCTTGACGCTGAACTGCGAGGTGTCGCCGCCGACGAGCGTCGGCGCTTCGCCGCCGAGCGTCGAACCCGTGCTGTTGATGCTGCGCTGCGTCGCGGTGCTCGAGGTGAGCGTCGTCGGCGGCAGCACGAGCAGGGCGATCGCCGCGCCCGCGACGATGAGCGCGGCGAGTGCGCCGCGAAGCCGGCCGGCACGGGACGCCTCGGATCGGTGGCGGTGCGCTGGCTCGTGGTCGGGTCCGTCCTCGCCACCGAGCTCTGCTCCGGGCTCGTGCTCGTGCTCGGCCTCTCGCAGGGGCGCGAAGGCGAAGGCGGCGACGACGAGCACCGCGGCGATGCCGGCCATGATGACGGTGAACCAGAAGTACCGCGGGTGGATGTAGAGCCCGAGCCGGTCGGTCGCGGCGAGCCACACGGTCGCGACGATGCCGATGAGCGAGAGCAGGATGCCCTGCCAGCGGGCGATGAGTCGACTACGCAACGGCGTTCACCCCCAGCCCGAGCGCGGCGCTCGCGAGCCCCACGATGATGGTCAGCTGCACGAGCGTTCGCGCGGTGAAGGTCGTGCGCATGAGTGCGAGCATCTTCACGTCGATCATCGGCCCGAACACGAGGAACGCGACGACCGCGCCGGGCATGAACGTCGAGCCGAAGGCGAGGATGAAGAACGCGTCGACGTTCGAGCAGATCGCGATGACGAAGGCGAGCGCCATGAGCGCGAACACCGAGAGCACCGGGTTCTGGCCGAGCGTGACGAGCAGGTCGCGAGAGACGGCGACCTGGATGAGGCCCGCCACCGCCGAGCCGACGAAGAGCGCCGGCAGCATCGCGGCGGTCTCGGTCGTGAACATGTCGACGCTTCGTCGGGTGCGGGAGGAGCGCACCTCGTCGTGCGCGTGCGCGCAGCTCGCCTGGAACGTCGGCGTGAGCAGGCTCATGGGACTCGGGTGCCGGCTGTAGATCCAGCCGATGAGGTTCGCGATGACGAAGCCGCCGAGGATACGGGCCACGAGGATGCCGTCGTCCCAGCCGAACGCCTGATACGTCGTGATGATCGTGACGGGATTGAGGATCGGCGCCGCGAGGAGGAACGTCATCGACTCGCCCACCGTGAGGCCGCGCAGGATGAGGCCGCGAGCGAGCGGAACGTTGCCGCACTCGCACACGGGGAGCAGCACGCCGAGGAGTGAGATCGTCACACGTCGCGCGACGGCGTTGCGGGGCAGGTGCCGGAGGAGGAAGCCCTCGGGCAGCCACACCTGCACCGCGATCGAGAGCAGGATGCCGAGGAAGACGAACGGGAGGCTTTCGATGACGACGCTGATCGAGAGCGTGAAGAAGTCCTGCACCGAGTTCGACAGCAGGTCGCCGGTCGCATCGGGAGCGAAGAGCCGGATGCCGGCGAACAGCACGAGCAACCCGAGGCCGAGCGCGAGCCCGACCGAGGCGCGACGGCGCGGCGGTCGAGTGTGCGGGGCGTGCAGGGCGGGGGGAGAGGGAGTCGGCAGCCGGCTCATGGGTATCCAGCGTAAGCGGGGTTCGCCGAGAACGTGGTGTGTCATCGGCGGGCCGTACCATGCGAGCATGCGATTCCGGTTCACGGCACCACTCTGGGAATGGAGCGCCCAGGGCGGCTGGTTCTTCGTGACGTTGCCCGACGAGGCGGCGGCCGACATCCGCGAGGTACCGCGCATGCCCCGCGGCTTCGGCTCGGTGCGGGTGCGCGTGACGGTCGGCGGCACGACGTGGTCGACTTCCGTCTTCCCCGACTCGAAGTCGGGCAGCTACGTGCTGCCGGTGAAGAAGGCCGTGCGCACGGCCGAGCGAATCGACGATGGCGACGATGTCGACGTGTCGCTCGAGGTGCTCGACCTGTAGTCGTCGCCCCGTTCGTCCCCGCCCGATTGGAAGGGCTTGACATGCCCCCTCCCCGGTAGCGAGAGTTCCAGTACCCGGCGGGGCCGGCGGTCGAGGGGGTGGGCATGCGGACGTTCGGTGTGGAAGAGGAGTTCCAGTTCCTCGACCCCGTGACCCTGCGTCCGGCCAACATCGGGCGCGAGGCGTTCGAGCGTCTGTCGAGCATGCCCGAGTGGCGCGATGTGACGCACAAGGAGTTCCTCGCGTCGCAGGTGGAGCACGCGTCGGCCGTCTTCTCGACCCTCGAGGAGGGCCGGCCGGCGCTGCTCGCGTTCCGCGCCGAGGTGGCGCGGATCGCCGCGGACTTCGGCGTCGTCGCGGCGAGCGTCGGCACGCCCCCCGACACCGCGTCGTTCCCGACCATCACCGAGGGCGAGCGCTACCACCGCATCGTCGACGACATGTCGGGCATCATCGCCGACCACCAGGTGAGCGGTCTGCACGTGCACATCGGCGTGCCCGATCGCGAGGCGGGCGTGATCGCGCTCAACTCGGCTCGGCCGTGGATGCCGCTCCTGACGGCCCTCTCGGCGAACTCGCCCCTCTGGCGCGGCCACGACACCGGGCACGAGAGCTGGCGCACCATCATGCTGCGCCGCTGGACGACTGCGGGCTGCCCGCCTGCATTCCTCGATGCCGCGGACTACGACCGTCGCATCCGGCGCCTGCTCGGCATCGGCGGCACGAAGGACCTCGCGCTCATCGCGTGGGACGTGCGGCTCTCGGAGCACCTGCCGACGATCGAGTTCCGCATGGCCGACGCGCA
>JAPSJT010000184.1 GCA_031178045.1 Agromyces sp. | reverse complement strand
AGGGCGTGCGCACGATCCTTGCGGCGCGCGACATCCGCATCGTCCGCGAGACGGATGCCGCGTGGCTCGCCCGTGCGGCGGGGGGCGGCATCACGACGTCGCGCGTGCGCCTCGTCGGCGGCGGGGCATCCGCGCTCTTCGACGCGCTCGGGGGATCACCCGATGTCGCGGTGTGGTCGCACCCCGTGACGCCGTCGGGTCGCGTGGAGCTGCTGCCGTTCCTGCACGAGCAGGCCGTGTCGATCACGAATCACCGCTTCGGCAACCCCACGTCGCTGACCGACGGGGTCATCTGAGCCCGACCATCGCGCTCAGGAGCCCGCGGGCACCTCGCGGCCGCGGTTGCGGCGGCGGATCGGGCGCGGGGCTCGCCCGCCGACGAACGAGCGCGCCGAGTCGACGATGAAGCCCTGACGCAGGGCCTCGCGGCCGACGAGCATGCGGAAGCCCATCTCGTCGCGATTCGTGAGCGTCACCTCGGCGGTCATCGTGCGGCCGAGCAGCACGATGTCCATGAGCACGACGATGCGCTCCTCGGTGTGTCCCGACGAACTGCGCACCGAGCGCCGGTCGTGGATGGCGCATTCGACGATGACCGCGTCCTGCGCGGTGTCCTGCCACGGGTGCACGCCGAAGCGCACCATGCCGATCCCGTCGCGGCGGTACTCCTCGAGGTCGAACGCGTGCAGCGACGAGGTGCGAGCCCCGGTGTCGAGCTTCGCCTTGATCCAGGGAACGCCGAGCCCCGGCAGGCTCACCCACTCGCGCCATCCGACGATGGTGTTTGAATGGGGAGGCTCTTCCACTCGACCATCTTCTCAGGGGCACACGATGAAACTGGCGATCCTTTCGCGCGCCCCGCAGGCGTACTCCACTCAGCGACTTCGAGCGGCCGCCCTGCAGCGCGGGCACGAGGTGAAGGTGCTCGACACCCTGCGTTTCGCGATCGACCTCTCGGGCACCGAGCCCGACCTGCAGTATCGCGGCCGCCGCCTCTCCGACTACGACGCGATCCTGCCGCGCATCGGCAACTCGGTCACGTACTTCGGCACGGCCGTGGTGCGCCAGTTCGAGCAGATGGACGTGTACACGCCGAACACCGCCAACGGCATCACGAACTCGCGCGACAAGCTGCGGGCGAATCAGATCCTCTCCCGCCACAACATCGGCATGCCCGCCACCGCCTTCGTGCGCAACCGCGCCGACGTGCGGCCCGCCATCGCCCGCGTCGGCGGTGCACCCGTCGTCATCAAGCTCCTCGAGGGCACGCAGGGCATCGGCGTCATCCTCGCCCCCGAGGTGAAGGTGGCCGAGGCGATCATCGAGACCCTGCACTCGACGAAGCAGAACGTGCTCATCCAGCGCTTCATCGCCGAGAGCCGCGGCCGCGACATCCGCGCGCTCGTCGTCGGCGACCGCGTCGTCGCGGCGATGCGGCGCTCGGCGAGCGGCGACGAGTTCCGCTCGAACGTGCACCGCGGGGGCACGGTCGAGTCGGTCGAGCTCGACCCCGCCTACGAGCAGGCGGCGGTGCGCTCGGCGCAGATCATGGGTCTCCGGGTCGCCGGCGTCGACATGCTCGAGGGCGACGAGGGGCCGCTCGTCATGGAGGTGAACTCCTCACCGGGGCTCGAGGGCATCGAGACCGCGACGAAGCTCGACGTCGCGGGCGCGATCGTCGACTTCATCGCCAACCAGGTGGCGTTCCCCGAGATCGACGTGCGGCAGCGGCTGTCGGTGTCGACCGGCTACGGCGTGGCCGAGCTCGTCGTGCACGGCGCCGCCGACCTCGTCGGCAGGACCCTCGGAGAGTCGGGGCTCTGGGAGCGCGACATCACGGTGCTCACGCTGCACCGCGGCACCACGGTCATCCCGAATCCGCGCAAGGGCGTCGTGCTCGAGGGTGAGGACCGCCTGCTCTGCTTCGGGAAGCTCGAGGAGATGCGTTCGATGATCCCCGAGCGGCGGCGTCGGCGAGCGAAGGTGCGGAAGCTGCCGAAGCAGCCGATCCCGGAGGGCTGACCGGCGCGCGTCACCGGCGCAGCGCTGCCTCGACGGCAGCGCGAGCGGCAGCCGGGTCGACATCGAGCCGGCGCACGACGGCCGCGTACTCGGATGCCGCCTGCTGCAGCATCCGCTCGCTCGGATCGCCGTGCGCCGACACGAAGCTGCCGTTGCGACCTCGGGTCTCGATGACCTCCTCGGACTCGAGCTCGCGGTACGCCTTCGCGACGGTGTTCACGGCGAGCCCGAGCTCTTCGGCGAGCGCACGCACGGTGGGCAGCTTCGCGCCGGGCGCAAGCTCTCCGGAGCGCACGGCTGCGACGATCGCCGCCCGCACCTGCTCGAAGGGCGGGGCGGATGCCTCGGGGTCGATCGCGAGCTTCACGACGGGGTCCGCTCGCCGGCGGCATCCGACCCGCCGCGGTGGCGCTTCTCCTGCTTGAGCGACCCGTCGGGGTGATAGGTGCGCCAGAGGCCGACCTTCCTGCCGTCGGCGTACTCGCCCTCGTCGATGAGCGAGCCGGTGTCGTACCAGCGCCGCCACGGTCCGACCTGGGCGTTCCGCACGAATGAGCCCTCCTGCAGGGGACCGCCGTCTTCGCGCCACCAGCGCCAGTGGCCGTCGAGGGTGCCGTCGACGCGCTCGCCGATCGACTTCAGTCGTCCGTTGCGATACCAGGTGCGCCAGCGGCCCTGCTGCACGCCGTGCACGTACTCGCCCTCCTCCGACACGTCGCCGTTCGCGAAGCGCACCTGCCAGAGGCCGTGCTTGCGCCCCTCGTCGTCGAGCGCGTTCGGCGCGGGCGGGTCGGTCGGCACCTCGTCGGGAAGCGGCAGCTCGCTCGAGGTCGTGCTCGCGGCATCCGTCATCGCGGCGTTCGCCTCAGTCGCGGTTCCGGTTGACGAGTCGCGACAGCACGATGGCGCTGCGCGTGTGATCGACGTTCGGTGCGATGCGCACGCGTTCGAGCGCGTCCTCGAGCGACGTGATGTCGCGCGCCCGCATGTGCACGATCGCATCGGCGCTGCCCGTGACGGTGCCCGCGTAGACGACCTCGGGCACGCCCTGCAGGATGCGCTGCAGCTCGTCGGGTGCGACGGTGCCGCGGCAGAACAGCTCGACGTACGCCTCGGTCGACATGCCGTCGACGGTGGGGTCGACCTGGATCGTGAACGAGCGGATGACGCCGTCGGCGACGAGACGGTCGACGCGGCGCTTCACGGCCGACGCCGAGAGGCCGACCGAGGACCCGATGTCGCCGTAGCCCGCCCGCGCGTTCTGGCGGAGCAGGTCGAGGATGGCACGATCGAGATTGTCCATCCTCGGAGTGTACGTGGATTCGTTGCGTTACGACAGGCGATGACGCGGGTTTCCTGCGCGCTGTGCTCGGAGTCCGTCGATGAGGGCCTCGAGCCCGAGTCGGAACGCCGAGGTGGCGCTCGACGACTCCGCGTGCTGCGGGTCGAGCGCGGCGTGCACCATCCGCAGGCGGGCGGGCACCGAGGACTGGGCGAGCATGTCGCTCGGTGCCACGATGTCGAGTGCCGAGCCGAGCACGTGCGCTTCGACCGTGCGCATGACCGCGACGGCGTCCTGGATGGGCCAGCCGCTCTCGACGAGCGCACCGATCACCGTGTCGTACATCTCGAAGGTCGAGACGTCGCGGATCGGCGTGGTCGCGAGGAGGCGGATGAGGTTCGGGTGGGCGGCGAAGGCGCGCAGGTACGACCGCGCCCACGCCGCGACGGCGACATCCCACGACTCGGTCTCGAACGCCGAGGTGTCGATTCCGGCGACGATGCGGGCGCGGATGAGCTCGATGAGCTCGCCTCGGCTCGCGACGTGGTTGTAGAGCGAGGACACCCGGCGGTCGACTCGTGCGGCGAGCGCCCGCATCGACAGCGCGTCCGCGCCGGCCTCGTCGACGAGGTCGAGCGCGACCTGCACGAGTTGCTCGCGAGTGACGGTCGTCACGATTCGCACCTCGGGTCTTCCGTCGTCCTGAGCCCAGAGTGTAACGTGCTCACCACTCGCATACGAACAGTGTTCGTACGACTGGTGAAGGCATGGTGCAGTGACCTCGAGACTCTTCGACGGCGGAACGATCTGGACGGGCGCGAAGCGCCCCACGAGCGACGCGCTGCTCGTGCGCGATGGGCGGATCGCCGCCCTCGGCGACGAAGCGCGCGAGGCGGCGGCGGCCCTGCAGCGAGGCGAGGCGGCATCCGTCGAGCGTGTCGACCTCGGCGGCGGCTTCCTCATGCCCTCGTTCGGCGACGGCCATGCGCACCCGCTCTTCGGCGGACTCGAGACCGCCGGTCCTGCGGTGCGGGCGTGCACGTCGGTCGCCGAGATCGTCGCCGAGGTGCGGCGGTGGGCCGAGGAGCATCCCGACGCGGAATGGATCCTCGGCGGCTCGTACGACGGCAGCCTCGCCGAGGGCGGGCTCTTCGATGCGCGCTGGCTCGACGAGGCCGTCGCCGACCGGCCCGTGATGCTGCGGGCGTGGGATTACCACACGGTCTGGTGCAACACCCGGGCCCTCGAGCTCGCGGGCATCGACGCCGACACCCCTGAACCCGCGCTCGGTGAGATCCCGCGCCGCGCCGACGGGAGCCCGCTCGGCATCCTGCGGGAGTGGGGGGCCGTCGACCTCGTGACCGCCGCGGCGCCGGCGCGGCCGGTGGAGGAGCGCCTCGCCGCCCTGCGGTGCGCGGGCGAGTACTACCTCGCGCGCGGCGTGACCTGGGTGCAGGATGCGTGGGTCGAGCCCGACGACGTCGACGCGTACATCGAGGCGGCGCGCCGACGCGAGCTGCCGCTGCGCGTGAACCTCGC
>JAPSJT010000183.1 GCA_031178045.1 Agromyces sp. | reverse complement strand
CGCCCAGTCCGACGCCGACGTCGTCCTGCTCGCCGCCACCGCCGGCTCGGACGGCCCGCAGCTGCTCGCGCCCGAGGAGTACCAGTGGGTGGCGCCCCTCCTCCCCTCCCTCGGATTCCGGGGTGCTGCCGACGAGCTCGTACGGATACCGTCGCGCGGCGAGGGTCCCGAGCTCGTCGCGGTCGTCGGCGTGGGCGCGCGGGCGGATGCCGCGAGCCTTCGTCTGGCGGCGGGCAGCGCTGCGCGTCAACTCGGCGGTGGCCCTGCGTCGCTCGCGATCGCCATCCCCGTCGCCGATGCGGCCTCCGCCGAAGCCCTCCTCGAAGGCGCGTTGCTCGGCGCCTACTCGTTCACCGAGTACCGCACCCAGGCGAGGCCGCGGATCGAACGAGTGACGCTCCACGCGGGCGTCGCCGACGTGCCGCTCGATCGCATCAGGGCCGTCGTCGCGGCCGTCGCCCGCACCAAGGACCTCGTCAACACGCCTCCCCTCGACCTGTTCCCCGAGCGGTTCGCCGAGATCGCCGTCGAGGCCGCCGATGCCGCGGGCATCCGATCGCGCGTGTGGGATGAGGCTGCGCTCGAAGCCGACGGCTTCAACGGCATCCTCGGGATCGGGCGCGGCTCGAGCCGCGGTCCGAGACTCGTGCGTCTGGAGTACGCTCCGGCCGACGCATCCGTGCACCTCGCACTCGTCGGGAAGGGCATCACGTTCGACTCGGGCGGCCTCTCGCTCAAGCCCGGCGCGTCGATGGTCGGGATGAAGATGGACATGGCCGGTGCCGCTGCGGTGCTCTCGAGCATGGTCGCACTAGCGGAACTGCGCGTTCCGCTCCGGGTCACGGGATGGCTGTGCCTTGCGGAGAACATGCCGTCCGGCACGGCGGTCCGCCCGAACGACGTGCTGCGCGTGCATGACGGCACGACGGTCGAGATCGTCAACACGGATGCCGAGGGCCGCGTCGTGATGGCCGACGCCCTCGCCGCGGCGAGCCTCGAGCAGCCCGATGCGATCGTCGACGTCGCGACCCTGACCGGCGCCCAGGTCGTTGCGCTCGGCAATCGGATCGCGGGACTCATGGGCGACGACGAACTCGTCGCCCGAGTGCGCGGCGCCGCGGAGGCCGTCGGCGAAGCGACATGGCCGATGCCACTGCCCGCCGACCTGCTCGCACTGCTGAAGTCCGACACGGCCGACCTCGCGAACGCCAAGCTCGGCACCACCGTGCCCGGGATGCTGCTCGCGGGCGTCTTCCTGCAGGAGTTCGTCGGCACGCGCGAGGGTACGGAGGACCGCATCCCGTGGGCACACCTCGACATCGCGGGCCCGGGATACAACGCCGGAGGAGGCTGGGGACACACCGGAACCGGGGCCACGGGCGTGGCCGTCCGCACGCTCGTGCGGCTGGGCGAGGACCTCTCCGCTGGGTAGTAAGGTCGTATGGGCGAGATCGTCGCCCATACACCCTGCCCCGGACACCAGCCGGAGGCGGTCCGTGTCGCAGATCACGTGCGCAAGGGAGATTGCGGTTGTCCGAGCAGAACTTTGACATTGTCATCCTCGGTGGCGGCAGCGGAGGGTATGCAGCGGCGCTGCGTGCCGTCGAGCTGGGCTTCACCGTCGGCTTGATCGAGAAGGACAAGCTCGGCGGTACGTGTCTTCACCGTGGATGCATCCCGACGAAGGCCCTGCTGCACGCGGCAGAGGTGGCCGACAACTCGCGGGAATCGTCGAGGTTCGGAGTCCGGTCGACGTTCGAGGGCATCGACGTGCCGGCGGTCACCGCGTATCGCGAGAGCATCGTCTCGAGCAAGTTCAAGGGACTGCAGGGACTCATCAAGGCGCGAGGCATCACGGTCATCCAGGGCGAGGGCCGGCTCGTCGCGCCGAACGCCGTGCAGGTCGGTGACGACCGCATCGTCGGCAAGAACATCATCCTCGCGACGGGGTCCTACTCGCGTTCGCTTCCCGGACTCGAGATCGGCGGTCGCGTCATCACGAGCGAGCAGGCGCTCGAGCTCGATTTCGTTCCCCGCAAGGTCGCGGTCCTCGGCGGCGGCGTCATCGGCGTCGAGTTCGCCAGTGTCTGGAAGTCGTTCGGCGCCGACGTCACGATCATCGAGGCGCTCCCCCACCTCGTGCCCAACGAGGAGGAGTCGATCTCGAAGCAGCTCGAGCGAGCCTTCCGCAAGCGAGGCATCGAGTACAAGCTCGGCGTCCGCTTCCAGGGCGTCACGCAGCACGACGACGGCGTCGTCGTCACGCTCGAGAACGGTGAGACCGTCGAGGCCGAGCTCCTCCTCGTCGCCGTGGGTCGCGGGCCGGTGACGCAGGGTCTCGGCTACGAAGAGGTCGGCATCAACATCGATCGCGGCTTCGTCATCACCGACGAGCGGCTCGCGACGAACGTCCCGGGCATCTTCGCCGTCGGCGACATCGTGCCGGGCCTCCAGCTCGCACATCGGGGCTTCCAGCAGGGCATCTTCGTCGCCGAGGAGATCGCGGGTCTCAACCCGATCGTCGTCGACGACGTGAACATCCCGAAGGTCACCTACTGCGAGCCCGAGGTCGCGTCCATCGGCTACACCGAGGCGCGGGCTGCCGAGAAGTTCGGCGCCGACCAGGTCTCGGCCTACGAGTACAACCTCGCCGGCAACGGAAAGAGCCACATTCTGGAGACGAGCGGTTCGATCAAGGTCGTGCGCGTCAACGATGGTCCTGTCGTCGGCGTGCACATGATCGGCGCTCGCGTGGGTGAGCTCATCGGCGAAGCGCAGCTCGCGGTGAACTGGGAGGCCTACCCCGAGGACATCGCCCCGTTCGTGCACGCCCACCCGACGCAGAACGAGGCGCTCGGCGAGGCGTTCCTGAAGCTCGCCGGCAAGCCGCTCCACGCGCTCTGATCCGGCCACCCCGAACACGACTGCAATAAGGTAGAAAGCGTCACACGCTGTGAAGGAGACAAGCGCATGAGCGAATCCGTCAGCCTCCCGGCACTCGGTGAGAGTGTCACGGAGGGCACGGTCACCCGCTGGCTGAAGAACGTCGGCGACCGTGTGGAGGTCGACGAGCCGCTGCTCGAAGTGTCGACCGACAAGGTCGACACCGAGATCCCGTCGCCCGTCGCGGGCGTGATCGAGGCGATCCTCGTCCAAGAGGACGAGACGGTCGAAGTCGGTACGCCGCTCGTGACGATCGGCGACGGCTCCGGTGCCGCGCCCGCTGAGGCGCCCGCGCCCGAGGCTGCCGCGCCGGCGGCGGAGGCTGCGCCGGCTCCCGAGGCTGCGCCCGCGCCGGCTCCCGAGGCTGCGCCCGCGCCGGCTCCTGAGGCTGCGCCCGCTGCTGCGGCTCCGGCCGCTCCGGCGCCGGCTCCGGCTCCGGCGGCACCCGCTCCCGCAGCGGCACCCGCTCCCGCAGCAGCACCCGCCGCCGAGGCGGCACCCGCAGCTCCCGCGCCTGCACCGGCTCCCGAGGCGGCGCAGGCCGCCCCGGCCGTACCTGCGCCGACCGAGGCCGCCCCCGCAGAGGCAGCCGCGCCGGCAGCACCCGCGGCCGCACCGGCAGCACCCGCGGCCGCACCGGCAGCGCAGGCGCCGGCAGCACCCGCGGCTCCCGCCGCGCCGTCGGGTGCCCACGCGGGCCCGAGCGGCTACGTCACGCCGATCGTCCGCAAGCTCGCCAGCGAGCAGGGCGTCGATCTCGCGAGCGTGACGGGCACCGGCGTGGGCGGACGCATCCGCAAGCAGGACGTGATCTCCGCGCAGGCAGCCCCCGCCGCGGCGGCGGCGCCTGCCGCGCCCGCCCGTGCTCAGCTCGAGACCTCGCCGCTGCGCGGCACGACGGTGCCGATGACCCGACTCCGCAAGGTCGTCGCCGAACGCGCCGTCGTCTCGATGACCTCGACCGCGCAGCTCACCTCGGTCGTCGAGGTGGACGTCACGCGCATTGCACGCCTCCGCGACCGCGTCAAGGGCGCGTTCCTCGAGAAGACCGGCAACAAGCTGTCGTTCCTGCCCTTCTTCGCCCTCGCGGCTGCCGAGGCGCTACGGGCCTACCCGATCATCAATTCGACGGTCGACGGCGACAGCATCGTCTATCCCGCAACCGAGAACATGAGCATCGCGGTCGACACCGAGCGGGGCCTTCTCACTCCGGTGATCCGTGACGCGGGCGAACTCGACATCGCGGGCCTCGCCGCGCAGATCGCCGACCTGGCGAACCGCACCCGCAACAACCAGCTGAAGCCCGACGAGCTGTCGGGCGGCACGTTCACGCTCACCAACACCGGCTCGCGTGGCGCGCTGTTCGACACCCCGGTGGTCTTCCTGCCGCAGTCGGCGATCCTCGGAACCGGCATCGTCGTGAAGCGGCCCGTCGTCATCACGCAGGACGGCGCAGACGCGATCGCCGTCCGCTCGATGGTCTACCTCGCGCTGTCGTACGACCACCGGATCATCGACGGTGCGGATGCCGCCCGCTTCCTCACCGCGGTGAAGGAGCGTCTCGAGGAAGGCGCGTTCGAGGCCGACCTCGGCATCTAGCCGAAGAACTCCCGCAGTCGCCAGCCGGCCTCGCCCCTCACCATGAGGAGCGAGGCCGGTTCGCGTCCGGTCGCTGAGCGGGGGGCGCTCACGAGCACGGCGCCGCCCATCTCGGTCGTGACCGTGATCGCCGAGTGGTCGAACTCGATCTCGGGAAGTGCCGCGCCGTCGCGCGCGGCGACGAGCGCGGCGCGGTCCTCGGTCTCCGCCGCGGACCCCGGCTGCACGACGTCGTCGAGACAGGCGAGGTCGAGGGTTCGGAAGCACTCCGCACGACGTTCGAGGAGAGCGCCTGCCGCAGCGACCGGATC
>JAPSJT010000182.1 GCA_031178045.1 Agromyces sp. | reverse complement strand
GCAGCGCTCCTCATGGCCGGAGCCGTGCTGTTCGCGATCCGTCGGTCTCGCACCGAGAGCTGATCGCGTAACCTGACGACGTGTGGCCGTGCCGCTTAGCGGCGCGGCCACACGCGTTGCCGTTGAGATCCACAGAAGAGGCAGAGAAAACATGGCGAAGAGCCCCGGCGGCCGCGTGATCGCCACCGCGGTGTCGTTGTTCGTGGTCGTCGCATACGTCATCGTGACCCTCGCATTCGTGGCGCCTGATCCGGTGAAGGGCGCCCTGTCGGGCGTCGCCCGGGCCGCCACCCCGTACTTCGCCCAGAAGTGGAACGTCTTCGCACCGAACATCGCGAAGTCGAATCCGCAGCTCCGCATTCAGGCGCAATGGCGCGACGAGAACGGACAGCTCGTGAAGAGCGACTGGGTGAGCATCACCGAGGTGGAATTCGGCGCGGTGAGCGGCCATCCGCTCCCGTCGCGAATCCAGAAGTCGTCCTGGAACACGCTGGGCGGCTACCTCACCCGTTTCCGCAAGCTGAACGACGAACAGCAGGACATCGTCCAGAACACGTTCATCGAGCGGCACGACGGCGGATACCGCGCTCGACCTTCCGATGAGCTGATCGACGAACTCGAAGCGCTCGGCGAGAACCGCGGCGCCGTCATCGACCTCCTGCGCTACGACTACATGGTGAAGGAGTACGCCACCTACTTCGCCACCGCCACGTTCGACAAGGAGATCGAGCGAATCCGGTGGGAGGTGTACCGCGAACAGCCGAACGACTTCGATCACCGCTTCGACGACTTCGCCCAGCACGAGGCCACCATCCTGCGGTTCGGGTGGCGGCAGGCGGACGACCTCATCCGCGAGGACGCGCTCGCGGTGTTCGACGAGGTCATCGCGCGATACGGAGACGCATCATGAGTTCGCATTCCGCTGGCAGCCGTTGGTCGGCATCGGCCCTCGGAGCCCGAGTGGTCGAATGGACGACCGGTACCGAGCACGCGACGTACAGCTTCTCCGCGTTGCGCATCCTCTACGGGGTCGCGATGCTGTGGTTCCTGCTCGTCAGTGCTGCCGACCGTCACTACCTCTGGGGCGTCGCATCCAGATGGGTCGATCCCGCGGTCGAGATCCGGGGGTATCCGGGCATCTTCCGAGTCTTCTCGAAGAGCGACGCGGCGGCCTTCGATCTCGCCTACGGCATCCTGATCGCGCTCGTTCTGCTCTTCATCGTCGGATTCGGCACCCGGGTGGTCACCCCGATCCTCCTCCTCTTCTGGGTCGGCCTGTCGACGAACAGCGTGTTCCTCACCAACGGCGGCGACGTGGTGATGCGCATCACGCTCCTCTTCTGCATCTTCGCCGACCTGTCCAGGCACTGGTCGCTCGATGCCTGGTTGCGACGGAAGCGAGGCGTCGATTCCCTCTATCCGAGGGCGATCGTGCAGCGTATCCCGCGCTGGGTGCTCGCGGCCGCCCACAACACGGCTCTCGTGCTCTGCGCGTACCAGATCATCCTGGTCTACGTGAACTCGGGCGTCTTCAAGGTGATGGGCGACGAGTGGCTGAACGGCAGCGCCCTCTACTACGCGCTGAATCTCGACGTCTTCCGGGTGTTCCCAGAGCTGAGCGACCTGGCGTGGCACATCACGCCGTTCGTGTACGTGGGATCCTGGATCTCCATCTGGGTGCAGCTCCTGTTCCCGGTCCTGCTCATCTGGCCCACCACTCGGTACGCGGCACTCATCGTCATCATGGGGATGCACCTCGGCATCGGCCTGCTGCTGGGATTGTGGCCGTTCTCGATCGCGATGATCGCCCTCGACCTGCTCTTCGTGCGCGACACCTCCTGGACTCGAGCGTTCGCATGGGTTGACAGCACGTGGCGATCGGCACGCGCGAAGATCACCGCTCGGTCGGGCACGGCCCGGCCGGCGTTCGACCGTGCCGGCGAGTCCGAGGCGTAGGCGAGGGAGTGACTTCCGTCGCAGTCGTCGGGAGCGGGCCCAACGGACTCGCGGCCGCCGTGACACTGGCACGTGCCGGTGTACGCGTGCGTGTCTACGAAGCCGAGGCGACGATCGGCGGGGGCGCGCGCACGATGGAGCTGACGGAGCCCGGTTTCCGCCACGATTGGGGTTCCGCCGTGCACCCGATGGCGCTGGCGTCTCCGTTCTTCCGGGAATTCGGCCTGGCCGAACGCGTGCGGTTCGCGGTGCCCGAGGCCTCCTACGCGCAGGCCATGCATGGGCGCTCCGCGATCGCGTGGCGATCGCTCGATCGAACCGCCGCTGAGCTCGGCACTGACGGAAGGGCATGGCGGCGGCTCTTCGAACCGCTGGTGAGGCATCGCGAGAAGCTGGTACGAACGGCGCTCTCGCCGATGATCCCGCCGAGGCATCCGCTGCTCGCCGCGCGGCTGGGCCTGCGCGTCCTGGAACACGGCACCGGCTTCGGTCGGCGACGGTTCACGGATGCGGCTGCACCCGCGCTCCTCGCCGGCGTCGCGGCGCACGCGAGTGGTCCGATGCCGTCGCTCGGGTCGGCCGCGACCGGACTGGTGCTGGCGGCTCTCGCGCACGGTGAGGGCTGGGTGATCCCGATCGGGGGGTCGCAGGCGATCGTCGATGCACTCGCCGCCGACCTCGTCGCCAACGGCGGCTCCATCGAGACGGGCGCTCGCGTTCGCTCAGTGGGCGAACTCGGCGACGCGGACGCCGTCGTGCTCGACGTGGCGCTGAGTGCGTTGCCGGGGCTCGTCTCGGACATGCTGCCCGATTCGGCCGCAGGCGCGTTGCGACGATACGCGAACGCCGGGACTCGCCCCGGCAACGGGCTGTGCAAGGTGGACTTCGCACTGTCGGATCCCGTGCCATGGAGCGACGAACGTCTCCGCTCGGCGGGCACCGTGCACCTCGGCGATTCGGCGCGTGAGGTCTGGCACGCCGAACGCCGGGTGACGCAGGGCACGTTTCCCGAGCGGGCCTACGTGCTGCTCTCCCAGCCGAGCCTCTTCGACTCGTCCCGGGCGCCGGCCGGAAGGCACACCGTGTGGGCGTACACCCATGTGCCGCACGGTTCCGCGATGGACGCCACCGAGCAGATCACCGCACGCATCGAGGAGTTCGCGCCCGGCTTCCGCAGCGCGGTGCTCGCGTCCACGGTGACGACGGCGGTCGAGCTCGAGCGCGGAGACGCGAACCTCGTGGGCGGTGACATCGGATCGGGGCTCCTGACGTTGCGCACGATGCTCGCTCGCCCGGTGCTCGCGCCTCGTCCGTGGCGCACGCCGGTGCCGGGCGTCTACCTCGGTTCGTCGTCGGCGGTGCCCGGTCCCGGCGTGCACGGCATGGCCGGACACCAGGCCGCGCAGACCCTGCTCCGAGACCTGACCCGGCGATAGTCGAAGCCGCCGGCCGCAGTGTCCGACGCGGCAACTACGATTGATCCGTGGTCACCGCCCTGTATCGCCGCTACCGGCCCGAGACGTTCGCCGAGATGATCGGCCAGTCGCAGGTGACGGAGCCGCTCATGACCGCCCTCCGCACCGACCGGGTCAATCACGCCTACCTGTTCAGCGGGCCTCGAGGCTGCGGCAAGACCACGTCGGCGCGCATCCTCGCACGATGCCTCAACTGCGCCGAGGGGCCGACCGACTCACCGTGCGGCGTGTGCCCGAGCTGCGTCGAGCTCTCCCGGGGCGGCAGCGGCTCGCTCGACGTCGTCGAGATCGACGCGGCGAGCCACAACGGCGTCGACGACGCGCGCGACCTCCGTGAGCGTGCGGTGTTCGCACCGGCTCGAGACCGGTACAAGATCTTCATCCTCGACGAGGCGCACATGGTGACGCCCCAGGGCTTCAACGCGCTGCTGAAGCTCGTCGAAGAGCCTCCCGAGCACGTCAAGTTCATCTTCGCCACCACCGAACCCGACAAGGTGCTCGGCACCATCCGCTCGCGCACGCATCACTACCCGTTCCGGCTCGTGCCGCCCGGGCCGATGCTCGAGTACGTGCAACAGCTCTGCACCGAAGAGGGCGTCGAGGTTGCGCCGGGCGTGCTGCCGCTCGTGGTGCGGGCGGGCGGCGGGTCGCCGCGCGACACGCTCTCGCTGCTCGACCAGCTCATCGCCGGCTCCGAGGGATCGACGATCGACTACGAGCGCGCCGTGGCGCTGCTCGGCTACACGCACGGCGCCCTGCTCGACGAGGTCGTCGACGCGATCGGCGCGAAAGATGCGGCGGGGGCCTTCGCGGCCGCCGATCGGGTCGTGCAGACGGGCCAAGACCCGCGCCGCTTCGTCGAAGACCTGCTCGAGCGCCTCCGCGACCTCATCGTCGTCGCGGCGTCCTCGCCCGAGGCTGCGGCCGCCGTGTTGCGCGGGGTGCCGGCCGACGAACTCACCCGCATGTCCGCGCAGGCCGCGGCGTTCGGCTCTGCCGAACTCTCGCGCGTCGCCGATCTCGTCAACCAGACCCTCACCGAGATGACCGGCGCCACCTCGCCGCGGCTGCATCTCGAGCTCATGCTCGCGCGCGTGCTCGTTCCATCGAGCGACGACACCGAGCGCGGCGCGCTCGCGCGCGTCGAGCGCCTCGAGCGTCGCGTCGGCGTGACGGATGCCGCGACGGATGTCCCGGCGGCGGGTGCCGCGACGACCCGAGCGGGCGGGAGCGGTGGCGCGGGGCGCGCCGCCGCACCGGCGGTCGAGGCGGAACGCGCGGCGCAGCCCGCTGCGTCGGCGTCGCGCACCGAGCGAGTGGTCGCCGAGCCTGCTGCACGGGCCACCGAACCTGCACCGGTCGCTGCCGGTACGGATGCCGGCGCGACGGATGCCGGTGCGTCCACCGACGCGACCGCCGCACCCGACGT
>JAPSJT010000181.1 GCA_031178045.1 Agromyces sp. | reverse complement strand
GTCGAGGCGGCGTCGGCGCCGACGGCGCAGGGCTTCCTCGCGCCGTACGCGCTGCTTCGGCAGGGCGAGGCCGAGCTGGCCGCGGCCGATCGCGCCGGGGCGCGTGCGTCGCTGCAGGCGGCGTTCGACGTCGCCGAGAGCTCGGGCGTCATCGCGGTGCGCGACCGAGTGCTGCGCGTCGCCCATGCGGCGGGCATCACCCTCGACGGAGTCGGCGGCGGAGCGGGGTTCGGCGTGAACGCCGTGGGCATCGCCGGCTCCGCGGCATCCGACGCCGACGCCGCAGCCACGGCCGAGCTCACGGCGCGCGAGCGTCAGGTGCTCGAGCTCATCGCCGAGGGGCTCAGCAATCGCCAGATCGGCGAGCGCCTCTTCATCAGCGGCAAGACGGCGAGCGTGCACGTGTCGGCGATCCTCCGCAAGCTCGGGGCGGCGACCCGCACCGAGGCGGCGTACCGGGCGGGCGCGCTGCGCTGACCGCGTCGCTCCGTGCGCCGCGCTCCGCGCGGATGCGGGAGCCGAGAACGGGCGCGGGTGCGCGGGGCGGCGACATCCACCGTAGGCTCGGTCCCCATGAGACGACCACCGCCTGAGCCCGACGCAGCCGACCACGGTGCCGGCGGACACGTCAGCATCGCCGCCGTCGCCGCTCGCGCGGGCGTCTCGCCCACCACGGTGTCGCACGCGCTCTCGGGCGCCCGCAGCGTCGCACCGGCGACACGGGAACGCGTCATCCGCGCCGCCGACGAACTCGGCTACACCCCGAACCGCATCGCGAGCGGACTGCGGCGGCAGCGTACCGGAGTCATCGGCCTCGCGAGCGACCGCATCGCGACCACGCCGTTCGCGGGACTCATCGTGCAGGGCGCGCAGGAGGCGGCGCGCGAGCGAGACGCCGTGCTGATGGTCGTCGACTCCCAGGGCGATCCCGAGCTCGAGGCCCGCCAGTTGCGAACGCTCGTCGACCACCGCGTCGACGGCATCCTCCTCGCGCGAATGTTCCACCAGGAGGTGCGCCGGCCCGAGGCGCTCGGCTCCACGCCCGTCGTGCTCGTCGATGCGGTGCCCGAGCCCGGCTGGCGTGTGCCGTCCATCGCCCCGGAGGAGCACTCGATCGCGACCGTCGCCGTCGCGCACCTCATCGAGCAGGGGCACCGACGCATCGGGCTCGTCATGACGACGGACGACTCGTTCGCCAGCCGCGGCCGCGAGGCGGGATTCCACACCGCGCTCGCCGAGGCCGGCCTCGGCGGCACCGCCCCGCTCGTCGAACGCGGCAGCTCCGACGCGGCCGGCGGACGTGCGGCGGGCCGGCGGTTGCTCGATCGCCGGTTGAACGAACGACCCACCGCAGTGTTCTGCTTCAACGACCAGATGGCGATGGGCGTGTACCAGGCGGCATCCGCCCTGGGCCTCGCCGTGCCCGCCGACTGCTCGGTCGTCGGCGTCGACGACCTCCGCATCGTCGCGGCCGCGCTCGACCCGGGGCTCACCACCGTCGCCCTGCCGCACGGAGAGATGGGCCGGTGGGGTATGGCCGCCCTGCTCGACCTCATCGATGGCGTGCGGCCGTCGGATGACGCGGAGGCCGTGCTCCTCCGGTGCGAGCTCGTCGAACGGGGCTCGGTCGCTCCGCCGCCCGACCCGCGCCTGCGGCGCTAGCGGCCCTTCCGCTCGACGGGAGCGACGGAGAGCGGCGTGAGCCGGAATGAGACGACCTCGGTCGCGCCGTCGATGGACTCGATCGAGAGCCCGTTGGCGCCGGGCTTTCCGAAGACCGCGCTCGAGAGCACGTGCTCGCCGCCGTTCACGAACACCTCGACCGATGCGACGTCGACGACGAGATCGAGGGTCACGACGCCGTCGCGCAGGGGAGCGGGGGCGGTGCGCACCTCGCGGTACACCTCGGGCATCGACCCGGCGACCGCATCGGCGTCGCGGGCGACGAAGGCGACGCCCTCCTCGAAGTCGACCCCGACGGTCGCGAATGCGCCGTGCCCCTCCCGCACGCGCAGGCGCACTTCGGCGGCCGGGTCGTCGGGATCGGGTGCGACCTCGAGTCGCAAGCGGTAGGCGTCGGATGCCGGTTGCGGCACCGGCGCGCTCGCGGCATCCGTCACCCGCAATTCGTCGAGCGACTCGGCACGACCCTCGAGCTCCTCGAGCGCGGCGACGGGTGCCGACACGAGCGTCGGTCGCCCATCGACGGTTCGGAGCCGGATCTCGCGGACGACCGAGTCGATGCCGCCGTGCCAGTCCTCGGTCGGCAGCTCACCTGCGTACGCCCAGTTGTTGAGCCAGCCGAGCGCGTAGCGGGAGCCGAGACGCTCGGTCTCGGACAGCCGAGGGTCGTCCCACGTGACGGCGGCGTAGAAGTCGGCGCCGCGATCGAGCCACGCCGGTTCGGCGTCGCGAGCGTCGAACGTTTCGCCGTTCCACTCGCCGGTCCAGTAGGCGGTGCCGGTCGTCATGCCGTGCGCCGAGCCGTTGACGCCCGCCGCGAGCACCCACGTCGTCTTCCCGGGGTCGCCGTCGAGCGACATCCGGAACAGCTCGGGACACTCGAGGATGCCGAGGTCGTCGCGGGCGAACTCCGAACGGTAGGTCCACGACTTCAGGTCGGGCGAGGTGTAGAAGCCGAGCCGGTGACCCTCGGCGAGCACCATGAGCCATTCGCTGCGGGCGTCGTCCCAGACGATCTTGGGGTCGCGCCAGTGCTGCTCGCCGGGGTTGTCCATCACCGGATTGCCGTCGTACGGCTCGAAGCGGTACCCGCCGTCGGTCGAGACGAAGAGCGACTGGCGCTGCACGCCCTCGTGCTGCTGCGTCATGATCGCGATCACGGCGCCGGCACCGAAGCCGGCGGTATTGCCCGTGTCGACGACGGCGCTGCCCGTCTCGATGTCGCCGAGGCCGTTCTCGTACTTCTCGATCGCGACGCCCTCCTCGCGCCAGTGCACGAGGTCGGTCGAGGTCACGTGGTACCACTCGGTACCGTTCCCCTCGGGGTAGTCGGCGTTGTAGAGGTAGTAGTAGTGCCAGCGGCCGTCGAGCCAGAACGGGCGCTGCGGGTCGTTCATCCAGTGCTCGTCCGGCGTGAGGTGCACCGCCGGACGGTACGACGACCAGTCGCTCGGGCGGGTGAACTGCGGCTCGGGCTCCGCTCCATGCGTCGGCGGGGCGGTCGGGGCACGGGTCTCGGAGGCGCCGTTCGGCGCGAAGGTGCCGACGACGACGAGCACGGTGGCGATCAGGGCCGTCGCCGCCATGAGGGCGATGACGATCGAGGTCGTGCGTCGTCGCCACCACGGCGCGCGCACCGGTCGGACGGCGGATGTCGCGCCCGATTCGGGTGTTCCGTTCATGATCCTCCGTCGTGGTGATCGCGCACCGCCGCCCTGGTCCGCCGGCGAGGGCGGATCGTCGGATCCGGCGATGCGCCGTCGCAGCTGTCAGGTGGGGAGAAGCGCAAGCGCCACTCGAGGAATCGTCGGCCACGCTAACGAGATGCAAATCGATTTGCAAACGCACGGCGGTATCCGCCGGCCATGGAAGCGCGACCATCCGCACCAGCCCGCTGATCTGCGAATTTTCATGCGGAACGCACCGCACGCCACGTCGGGGTGCCCGGCTTGACAACGTTGTCAGCTTGCGCATAACGTGCTCTGCGGGGGAAGCGCAACGCCACGTTCTCGAGGAATCGTCCACACGACACTCTCGAAACGAAAGCGGAGAACGTGAACACGTCAACATCAGCCGGGCGCATGAAGCGCCTGCTCGCCGGCGGCATCGCCACGGTGGGCGTTCTGGGAGCATCGCTCCTCGCCGGCGCGCCGGCGAACGCGGCGCCCGACATCCAGCCGGGCCCCGAGCCCACCGTCCACACGCAGGAGGCGTACGACCCCGAGTCGGACTTCACCTCGAAGTGGACCCGCGCCGACGCCAAGCAGCTGAAGCGCCTCTCCGACCCGACCGCCGGGTCGAAGGAGAACTCCATGCCGGCGTCGCTCACCATGCCGGAAGTGCCGCAGGACTTCCCCGACATGAGCAACGAGCAGGTCTGGGTCTGGGACAGCTGGCCGCTGACCGACGAGGACGGCAACCAGTACAGCGTCAACGGGCAGGAGATCATCTTCTCGCTCGTCGCCGATCGGAGCCTCGGCTTCGACGACCGCCACGTCTTCGCGAAGATCGGCTACTTCTTCCGCCCGGCCGGCATCCCTGCCGACGAGCGGCCTGAGAACGGCGGCTGGACCTACGGCGGGCTCGTCTTCGACGAGGGCGTGACCGGTGAGATCTTCCCCGACCAGTCGTACAGCCACCAGACCCAGTGGTCGGGCTCGGCGCGCATCTTCAAGGGCGGCGAGATCAAGCTCTTCTTCACGGATGTCGCGTTCTACCGCAACGCCGACGGCAGCAACCGCAAGCCCTACGACCCGCGCATCGCGCTGAGCGTCGGGCACGTCCACGCGAACAAGAACGGCGTGAAGCTCACGGGCTTCGACAAGGTCACCGACCTGCTGCAGGCCGACGGCACGTACTACCAGACGGGCGAGCAGAACGAGTTCTTCAACTTCCGCGACCCGTTCACCTTCGAGGACCCCGACCACCCGGGCGAGACCTACATGGTCTTCGAGGGCAACTCGGCGATGCCGCGGGAGTCGGCGCAGTGCACGGCCGAGGACCTCGGCTACCGCGAGGGCGACCCGTATGCCGAGACCGTCGAGGAGGTCAATGCCTCGGGCGCGACCTACCAGATCGGCAACATCGGCCTCGCCAAGGCGAAGAACGACGAGCTGACCGAGTGGGAGTTCCTGCCGCCGATCCTCTCCGCCAACTGCGTCACCGACCAGACCGAGCGGCCGCAGTTCGTCTTCAAGGACGGCAAGGC
>JAPSJT010000180.1 GCA_031178045.1 Agromyces sp. | reverse complement strand
CGCGACACGCTGAGGCGCCCACGGGCAACGCGGCGGGCGGGCCGCGCGTGACGAGCTACTTGCGCTTCTTCGGGACGACCGCCGTCGCCTTGTGCGCGGTCTCGGCGAACGCCTTGCCGATCGCCGACGCGAAGGCGCGCTGGTCGTCTCTGAGCGGCACCATATCGCCCGTTTCGACGCCGGCGAGCGTCGCGGCATCGGCTGCGGCATCCGTCGAGACGAAGGGGATGAGCCAGTCCTCGAGCACCTCGAGCGGGCCGCGGTCGAGGCGGTAGTAGCGGTGCTGGCCCTCTTCGCGCACGCCGACGAGGCCTGCTTCGCGAAGCACCTTCAAGTGCTTGGAGACGGTCGGCTGGCTGAGGCCGAGCGTGGAGACGATCTCGGAGACGCTGATCTCGCCGTTCGAGCCGGGCGATGAGGTCTCACGGTCGAGGAGGACCGCCAGGATGTCGCGTCGCGTCGTATCCGCCACCACGTCGAAGATGTCCGCCATGCGTCAAGGGTAGTCATTCCCAGCGGGGAGTACCATGACTCACGCGTCGGAGGACTGAGGGGGTCGGATGCGGGCAGCACAGCCCATTGCTCGCCGGGGCTTCGGTCCGCGAACGTGGCTCGGCGGTGCCCGCGACGCAATCGACGCGCTCGTCAGGAGTTCGCCGTCGCGTTTCGCCATCCTCATCTTCGCCTCGCTCATCCTCGTCACCACGCTGCTGCTCAGCCTGCCCATCGCCCGGGCCGGCGAGGGCAGGGGTACTCCCCTCTACGACGCGTTCTTCACTGCGGTGTCGACCATCTGCGTCACCGGCCTCACGACGGTGGACATGGCGACGCACTGGTCACCGTTCGGCAACGCCGTCATCTTCCTCGGCATGAACATCGGCGGCGTCGGCGTGCTGACCCTCGCATCGATCCTCGGGCTCGTGATCTCGCGACGCCTCGGCCTGCGCGCGAAGCTCATCGCGGCGAGCGACACGAACCCCTCGCGGGTCCACGTGGGTCCCGTGGCGGAGCGGCAGGCCGTGCGTCTCGGCGAGGTCGGCGGTCTCCTCCTGACCGTCGCGGCGAGCACGCTCGTCATCGAGGCGGTGATCGCGACCGCGATGATCCCGAGCGTGCTCGCCGCGGGCTACGACTTCGGCACGAGCATCTGGTACTCCTCGTACTACTCGGTGAGCGCCTTCACGAACACCGGGTTCGCACCGAACGCGGCGGGCCCCGTCGAGTTCTTCGACGACTACTGGTTCCAGTCGCTCCTGATGCTCGCCGTCTTCCTCGGCAGCCTGGGCTTCCCGGTGATCTTCGCGCTGCTTCGCACGTGGAGGTTCCCGCGCAAGTGGAGCGTGCACGTGAAGCTCACGCTCGCGACGACGGCGATCCTCTTCGTGGCCGGAGCGCTCGCCTTCCTCGTGCTCGAATACGACAACCCGAAGACCTACGGCGCGTTCGGATTCGGCAAGACGCTCTTCGAGGCGTTCTTCATGTCGACGATGACGAGGTCGGGCGGATTCTCCACGATCGACATGGCCGACCTGTACGGCTCGAGCCTGCTCGTCACCGACATGCTCATGTTCGTCGGCGGCGGATCCGCGTCGACCGCCGGAGGCATCAAGGTCACGACGCTCGCCGTGCTGTTCCTCGCCGCGTTCGCCGAGGCCCGCGGCGCCCCCGCGATGGAGGCCTTCGGGCGACGCATCCCCCGCGACATCCTCCGCCTGGCCGTGAGCGTCGTGCTGTGGGGCGCGACGATCGTGGCCGTCTCGACGATCGCCATCACCCAGATCTCGAAGCAACCGCTCGATTACGTGCTCTTCGACGTCATCTCGGGCTTCGCGACCTGCGGGCTCTCGACAGGACTCACCGCCGAGCTGCCCCCCGAGGGGAAGTACATCATGGCGCTGACCATGTTCATGGGCCGGGTTGGTACAGTGACACTCGCCGCAGCACTGGCGGCCAGCCAGCGCCGGCAATTGTTCCGACGTCCTGAAGAGAGGCCAATCGTTGGTTGAGCGGATCAAGCACAACGCTCCGGTGCTCGTCATCGGCCTCGGCCGGTTCGGAGCGGCGACCGCCGGCCAGCTCGACCGGCTCGGCCGGGAGGTGCTCGCGGTCGACGACGACGAGCAGCTCGTGCAGAAGTGGGCCGAGCGGGTCACGCACGCGGTCGTCGCCGACGCCCGCAATATCGACGCCCTGCGGCAGATCGGTGCGCAGGAGTTCTCGACGGCGGTGTGCGCGGTCGGCTCGTCGATCGAGGCCTCAGTGCTCATCACGGCGAACCTCGTCGATCTGCGCATCTCGCAGATCTGGGCGAAGGCGATCTCGACCTCGCACGGCAAGATCCTCGAGCGCATCGGCGCGAACCACGTGATCTACCCCGAGCGGGAAGCGGGCGAACGCACTGCGCACCTCGTGAGTGGTCGCATGCTCGATTTCATCGAGTTCGACGACGACTTCGCGCTCGTGAAGATGTACCCGCCGAAGCCGATCCGCGGCAAGACGCTCACCGAAGCGGGCGTGCGCTCGCGGCACAACGTGACGGTCGTCGGCGTGAAGAGCCCGGGCAAGCCGTTCACGTACGCGACGGAGAAGACCGTCGTCTCGAACCGCGACCTCATCATCGTGACGGGCACCGAGGGCGACATCGAGAAGTTCGCCGCGCTCGAGTAGCGGTCGGATGCCTCGGGCCGGCGATCAGCCGCCGAACAGCGTCACGGCGAGCCCCAGGGCTCCGGCCACGGCCGCGATGCCGAGCATGATGAGGCCGATCATGAGGATGATGCGCCGGCCGACGGGCGGCTCGTGCAGTCGCAGCCGATCGGGCTCCCGCTCCTTGTAGTACGCGGCCTCCTCATCGGGATTCACGATATGGGCGCGTTCGCCGGCGCCGAGGCGCCGCTCGTGGAACGACCCCCCGGCGAACCACCGGATCGTCGCGCCGTCCTGCTCGTCGACGACGACCGCGTCGGTACGCAGCCAGCGCCCGTCGGCGAGCCGGATGAGCAGGGCGACGAAGAGGCACAGGAGCGCAACAGCCAGCGCGATCCAGCCGATCACCTCGGCGACGACCGAGGTGAGCTCAGCTGCGTCCATGAGCACACGGTACCGGCTCATTCAGGGGCCCGTTCGCGGCCGTCGAGCAGCTCGGCCCTGCGCCGGGCGAGGAGAGTGCTCACGCCCCGGCGGCGAGTTCGCGGGCCCGCGCGAGCGCGGCATCCGTCGCCCGATCGAAGAGCTCCTTCAGGCGGCCCTCTTCGAGCACGGCCACGGCTCGCTCGGTGGTGCCCTTCGGACTCGTCACGCGGCGCCGCAGCTCGGCCGGGTCGGCGTCGGATGCCGCGAGCAGCTCGCTCGCGCCCCGGAACGTGCCCTGCACCAGTCGCGCCGCCTGGTCGGGCGCGAACCCCTTGTCGATCGCCGTCGCCGTGAGCTGCTCGATGAGGTAGAAGACGTAGGCGGGACCCGAGCCCGAGACCGTCGAGAGCGCGTCGATCTGCTCCTCCGGCACGACGAGCACGTCGCCGACGGTCTCGAAGAGCGCGACGGCGAGCGCGAGATCGGCGTCGCTCGACCTTGTTCCCGGTGCGACGCCGGTCACCGCGCGTCCGACGACCGCCGGCGTGTTCGGCATCGAGCGGATGACCGACACCGACCCGGGCAGGAGCGACTCGAACGTCGACACGGTCACGCCCGCGGCAACCGACACGACGACCGCGCCGGGTTCGAGCGCATCGGCGATCTCGCGGAGCAGGTCGGGGACCATCGCGGGCTTCACCGCGACGACCACGAGCTTCGCCCCCGCGACGGCCGACCGGTTCGCCGCGGCATCCGTCTCGGTCGCGAAGGAGGTGACGCCCGGAAGCCCGGCGAGCTCGGCAGCGCGCTCGGCGCTGCGGTTCGTCGCGCGGATGCCGCCGTCGACGTGGACCCCGGGCTGGAGGAGGCCTGAGATGATCGCCCGAGCCATCGAGCCGGCACCGAGGAAGGCGATCGCGGGCAGCGTCAAGGGCGTCTCTGCAGTCATGCGACCATCCTAGGATTGGGGGCATGAGCGCATCCGGCGGCACCAAGGCCATCATGGCGGCGTTCCTCGCCAACACGGGGATCGCCCTGACGAAGTTCATCGCCTGGTTCTTCTCCGGGTCCGCGTCGATGCTCGCCGAGGCCGTGCACTCGGTGGCCGACGCCGGCAACCAGCTGCTGCTCATCCTCGGCGGCCGCAAGGCGAAGAAGGCGGCAACCAAGGAGCATCCGTTCGGCTACGGTCGCGAGCGCTTCGTGTACGCCTTCGTCGTCGCGATCATCCTGTTCTCGGTCGGTGGCATGTTCTCGCTCTACGAGGGCATCGACAAGCTGCAGCACCCGCACGAGCTCGAGAACTGGTGGCTGCCGCTGCTCGTGCTCTCGATCGCGATCGTGCTGGAGTCGTTCTCGCTGCGTACCGCGATCGTGGAGTCGAACCACGTGCGCGGCAAGCTCAGCTGGGTGCAGTTCGTGCGGCGGGCGAAGGCGCCCGAGCTCCCGGTCGTGCTGCTCGAGGACATCGCCGCGCTGCTCGGCCTCGTCTTCGCGTTCATCGGCGTCGGCCTCACCGTGCTCACGGGCAACCCGCTCTTCGACGCGGTCGGCACGCTCTTCATCGGTACCCTGCTCATCGTCGTCGCGATCGTGCTCGGCATCGAGACGAAGAGCCTCCTCGTCGGAGAGGGCGCGACCGACGCCGACCACGACAAGATCGAGCAGGCGATCCTCGCCGGCCCCGAGGCTGAGCGCATCATCCACATGAAGACCCTCTACCTCGGCCCCGACGAACTGCTCGTCGCGGCCAAGGTGGGCTTCACGGCCGACCAGAAGCTCCTCGAGGTCTCGACCGCGGTCAACGTCATCGAGCAGCGCGTCCGCGCGGTGGT
>JAPSJT010000179.1 GCA_031178045.1 Agromyces sp. | reverse complement strand
GCCCGACCCGGGCGACCGCATGATGTACACGCTGCTCGTCTTGAAGTCAGGCAGCGGCGACAGCGCCAACACCGTGATCTGGTATCCGGTCGCCGGCGTGGCCTACGCCCACACGAGCGGCAAGGAGTTGAGCCACGTCATCTATTGCGTGACCGAGCAGACCAGCTGAGGTCGACCGACGTGCGCTGATGGCCTCGGCGCCCCCCACGAGGCCGTCAGCGCACCTCCATGCGCGGAGCCGGGCAGCGCACCTGCGTGCGCTCGCCCGAGCGATCGATGCGGTGACCGCTCATCGGCCGACCGCAGAGGGGGCACCGCGGATCGGCCGGTGGCACATAGGGCTCCTCGGGTCGACCGATGCCGACCTGTGCCGGGCCGGTGAACATGTAGACGATGCGATTCAGCCGGTTGAAGAACCCCGGCTTGCCGTCGAAGGGATTCATCGGGTCGGGTGCACGCCTCGCATGCGGTCGGCCCGCGTGTGGAATCCGACGCCCCGCAGGATCACGCGCATCCTTTCGTACCATAATGATTAGTATACTAACTATTGTTCCGACCGGGGCGCCGGGCGGAGGCTGGCGACTGCGAACAGTCAGCCGACCGGCGGGTCAGCTCGCGGGCACCGGCGTGAACGGATGCCCCAGCGCCTCAGACAGGGCCACGAACACGCGTGTCGCCGGCGCCATGCACGGGATCGACGTGTCGTTGTCGGCGAGCGTCTTCGAGACGGAGCAGTCGCCGGTCGGGATGTCGCTGTTCGCGAGCACGATGACCGTCGTGTCGTTCGCGGTGTCGTGGAAGACGGTCGTGTTGTAGCCAGGGATCTCGCCGGTGTGCCCGACCCATCCGTCGATGCATCCGACCGCGTATCCGTAGCCCTGCTCGCTCGGGAACGAGGTGAGCCGCTCGATGCTCGTCTCCTCGTTGAGCACGCCCTGGCCCGTCGCGAGCGCGTGCCCCCACTCGAGCAGGTCGTCGACGGTGGAGATCATCTGCCCCGCGGTCCAACTGAAGCTCGGGTTCCAGCCGGTGGCGTCGACCGGCTCCCGCGAATCATCCGCCGTTCCCTGCAGCGTGAGGCCGATCGGGTGCGGCGCCGGAATGTCGGAGTTACTCGGGAACGACGTGTCGTTCAATCCGAGCGGTGTGAGGATCTCGCTTCGGAGCACCTCGGCGTAGGGTCGACCGGTCACCTCCTCGATCACCGTGCCGAGCAGAATGAAGTTCGTGTTGGAATAGTTGAACTTCGCGCCGGGTGCGAAGAGCGGGTCGAGGCCCAGCCCCGCGTCGAGCAACTCCTGGGGCGTCCACTCCTTGGTCGGCGTTGTGAGGTAGGTCTCGGCCACGTGCTGGTCGAGCGTGTAGCTCGCGATGCCGCTCGTCATGTCGAGCAGCATCCGGATCGTGACCTCGCTGCCGTTCGGCACGCCGTCGACGTACTCGTCGATCGTGTCATCGAGGCTCAGTTCGCCGCGCTCGACGAGCTGCAGCACGAGCGTGCCGGTGAAGGTCTTGGTGATCGAGCCGACACGGAAGAAGTCCTCCGTCGCCATGGCCGTCGCTGTCGCGCGGTCGGCGAGGCCGAAGCCGGCCGTCCACATGCCGTCGGGCGTGCGCACGCCGACGACGGCGCCGTCGGACGAGGCCTCCGCGAGTCCCGACTCGGCGGCCACGCGAAGCTGCTCGGCGAGCGGAGCGTCGAGCTCGTCGACGGCGGAAGAGGGCAGTGACGTGCTCACGACGGCCCCGGGATCGGCCACACAGCTTCCGCTCGCGTCCTGCGTCGGTTCGGTGCTCGCGCTCGGAGCGACGGATGCCGGTGCAGCCGAGCAGGCGGCGAGCATCGCGGTCGCGACGAGGAAGAGGGCGATGGAGCGCCCCGATCGGCGGAGCGCGCGCGCGTTCGAAGGCATCCGGAATCCCCCCACGTTCATCGGAGCGGCGGTCGCCGCCCGACCCATCGTGTCGGCGATCGACCCCCGAGGGCAAGAGCGGCGACCTCCCCCAGTGCGGGGGCTCGGCCTGCGGGGGCCGGCTCGGACGAGTGAGTGATGTTCGCTCCGAAGTCAAGACCCTGTCGAGGCTCCGAACGCCGAGGGAGGATGAATGATCGCAACGTGGACTCGCGCCGAGGAGGACGATGATGTCGACATACTCGATCGGCTCGACCAACACGGACCGGGTGGACCTCGTGCCGCTCAGCGACACCACCTGGCGGGTCTGCGACTGCGACTGCGAAGACGGCGACACCCGGAAGATCCTCGGGTATCTCCAGTTCGTCGACGGTGAATTCGAGATGATGTGGATGCGTCCGCGCCCCGGCGTGAGTCAGCGCTACCCGTCGATCGAGATCGCGACGGATGCGATCTGCCGCCGGCTGCTGACGCTGCCCTGACCGTCGCTGACGACCCGCGCCGCCCTCGCGGGGCGCGGGCACGGCGCTCACGACGCACCCGCTGATACGCGCTGTCAAGGGGCGGCGGGAGCGGTGCGACCGTGCGACGCTGACCGACATGGACACACAGGATGAGCCGATCCAAGAGGGCAGCAACGACGCGAGCCTGAGCGACAAGATCGCCGGGATCGCCGAGCAGATCCGCTCCGACTCGGGGCACGGCGACGCCGACGCCGTCCGACCGATGGCGCGACAGCGGCTCGAGGAGTCGCATCTGCCGACCGACGACGCGACGGTCGACGCCGTGGTGGAGGCGGCGACGCGGCCGCCGACCTGATCGAGGTCGGACCCTGCGGCGAGCTCAGCGCCGCGCCGACGCCCACTCCAGCAGTCGGTCGACGGGCCACGTCGTGACGATGCGCTCGGCGGGCACCCCGTTCGCCTCGGCCCGGGCAGCGCCGAGGTCGAGGAATGACAGGTGCCCGGGCGCGTGCGCGTCGGTGTCGATGCTGAACAGGCATCCGGCCTCGAGCGCGAGGCGCATGAGGTCGTCGGGCGGGTCCTGACGCTCCGGCCGTGAGTTGATCTCGACGGCGACACCGTGCTCCGCGCAGGCGGCGAACACCCGCGCGGCATCGAACGTCGACTGCGGACGCGTGCCTCGCGACCCCTCGACGAGCCGGCCCGTGCAGTGCCCGAGCACGTTCGTATGCGGGTCGGCGATCGCCCGGAGCATCCGCTCGGTCATCTCGCGTGAGTCCTGGCGCAGCTTCGAGTGCACGCTCGCGACCACGATGTCGAGCCGGCCGAGCATCTCGGGGGTCTGGTCGAGACTGCCGTCGAGGAGGATGTCGACCTCGATCCCCGAGAGCAACCGGATGCCGGGCACGCCCTCCTGCACCACCTCGAGCAGCTCGAGCTCCTCGGCGAGGCGCTCGGCGCTCAGGCCGTTGGCGACGCGCAGGCTCGGCGAGTGGTCGGTGATGGCGAGGTACTCGAGGCCCTGCGCCTCGGCCGCACGAGCCATGACCGCCATGCTCGTCGTGCCGTCGGTCCAGTCGGTGTGGCTGTGCAGATCTCCGCGCAGCTCGGCGCGGAGCCCGCTCAATGCGCCCGTCGGCTCGAGTCCCGCCTTCGCGCGCAGCGCCGCGAGGTACTCGGGCACGTCGCCGGCAACGGCCTGCGCGATGACGCGAGCCGTGCTGTCGCCGATGCCCTTCGTGCGCTGGAGGCGTCCGTCGGCGACCCGCGCCGCGATCTCGTCGGCGCCGAGCGGGCGGATCACGTCGGCGGCGCGGCGGAACGCCTTCGACTTGAAGGCCGAGGCCCGGTCGCGCTCGAGGAGGAAGGCGATCTGCTCGAGCGCGTCGACGGGATCCATGGCCTCATTGTGACCCGCGATGGCCCGGCGGCGGAAGCCGGGCCACCGTCGGCGCTCACTCGCGAGCGAAGAGGGCGGATGCCGCTACAGCTCCACGACGGTCATGCCCGAGCCGGCGCCGCCGGCCGCGCCCATCGCGGCGAGCGCCGTTGGCACGTCGTCGAGGGAGATCGTGCGGCCGACGAGCTCGATGGGGCGGAAGTCGCCCGACGCGACGGCGCCGAGCATCGACGGGTACTCGTGCGCGGCCATGCCGTGGCTGCCGAGGATCTCGAGCTCGCCGGCGATGACCGCGTCCATGGGCATGGCCGCGAGGGCGCTGTCGCCGAACATGAGCCCGACCTGCACGTGTCGTCCGCGTTTCTTCAGGCTCCGCACCGAGTCGAGCGAGGTCGCGGCGCTGCCGAACGCGTCGACCGACACGTCGACGCCGCCACCGGATGCCTCGATGATGCGATCGGCAGCGCCGTCGCCCCCGCGCACGGGCGTCGCGCCGAGCTTCTCGGCGGCCGCGAGCGCCGCATCGGAGACGTCGACCCCGTAGACCGTCACCCCGGCCGCGACGGCGATCATGATCGCCGAGAGGCCGACGCCGCCGCATCCGTGCACCGCGATCTGCTCACCGTCGGCCAGGCGGCTGCGCGACACGATCGCACGGTACGCGGTGGCGAAGCGGCATCCGAGCGAAGCGGCCTCGACGAACCCGAGCCCCTCGGGCAGCCGGATGAGGTTCAGCTGCGCCTCGTCGACGACGACGTACTCGGCGAAGGAGCCCCAGTGCGTGAAGCCCGGCTGGGACTGCGCATCGCACACCTGCTCGTTGCCCGCCAGGCACTCGGGGCAGCGTCCGCACGCGCAGATGAAGGGCGCCGTCACGCGGTCGCCCACCCGCCAGCCGCTCTCGGCCGGGATCTCGGAGCCGAGTTCGGCGATCTCGCCGGCGAACTCGTGCCCGGGCACGTGCGGCAGCGCCACGGTCGCGTCGTGGCCCATCCAGGCATGCCAGTCGCTGCGGCAGAGTCCGGTCGCACGAACGCGGATCACCGCGCCGCGCGGCGGGCACTCGGGCTCCGGCACCTCCACGAGCTCGGGCTGCTCGCCGAAGCCGGAGAAGAGCACAGCGCGCACGGGG
>JAPSJT010000001.1 GCA_031178045.1 Agromyces sp. | reverse complement strand
TCTCGAGGTCGAAGACGGCGAGGGTGTCGGCCCAGCGGGCGCTGCTCGTGGCATCCATGGTTCGAAGGCTAGGGGTGCCCACCGTCAGAGCCGGTCGACCTGCCCGCGTGTCCCGTCAACGGCCTCCTGGCGGCCGGAACGCGCAGGCTCGTCGCCGTAGAATGGCCGGGATGATCGCCTCCCCGTACGCCGAGCAGCTCGCTCGAATCCCCGTTCGCGAGCATCGCATCGACGTCGACGGCACCGAGACCGCCTGGTGGGAGTACGGACCGGCGGATGCCCCTGCGCTCGTGCTCGTGCACGGATTCCGTGGCGACCACCACGGCCTCGAGCCCGTGGTCGCACAGCTGCCGGGGTTCCGCGTCATCTCGCCCGACCTGCCTGGGTTCGGCGCCTCGGCGACCTTCGCCGGCCGCCCGCACGATATCGAGGCGTACGCCGACTGGCTCGGAGCATTCCTCCGCTCCGCCGGAATCGAGAGCCCGTACACGCTCCTCGGCCACTCGTTCGGCTCTATCGTCGCGGCGACGGCCGTCGCCCGAGGCCTGTCGCCGGCTCCCGAGCGCCTCGTGCTCGTGAACCCCATCGGTGCGCCCGCGCTCGATGGCCCCCGCGGCATCATGACGCGACTCGCCGTGCTGTACTACCGCACCGCCGCCGCATTGCCCGTGCGAGCGGGCTTCGGACTGCTGCGGAACCGGCTCATCGTGCGCGTCATGAGCGTCACGATGGCCAAGACCCGCTCGAAGCCGCTCCGGCGGTGGATCCACGACCAGCACGACCGGTACTTCTCGGCGTTCGGCGATCGTGATGCCGTGCTCGAGGCCTTCCGGGCCTCGGTGAGCCACGACGTCAGCGAGGTCGCGCACGACATCCGGGTGCCGACCCTGCTCATCGCCGCCGAACGCGACGACGTGACGCCGCTCGAGGCCCAGCGCCGGCTCGTCGGGCTCTTCTCCGACGCGACTCTCGAGGTCATCCCCGACGTCGGACACCTCATCCACTACGAGACGCCCGGCGACGCGGCCGCGCGACTCCTGCGGTTCCTGCACAGCGAGGCGACCGCGTGAGGATCGTCGTCGACTGCCGCTACACCCGCATCGGGCAGCACGACGGCATCAGCCGGTTCACCGCGGGCATCGTCACCGAACTCGGCAAGCTGCATCCGCTCACCATGCTCGTGAGCGACCACCGGCAGCTCGAGATGCTGCCGCCGTACCCGTGGCAGCTCGTGAGCCCGCCGACGAGCATCCGAGAGCCGCTCGTCGCGCTGCAGGTGCGAAAGCTGCGTCCCGACGTCGTGTTCACGCCGATGCAGACGATGGGCTCGTGGGGCCGCGACTACCAGCTGCTGCTCACCCTGCACGACCTGATCTACTACGAGAACCGCACCCCGCCCCGTGACCTTCCCGCCCCGGTGCGCCTGCTGTGGCGCCTCTACCACCTGGCGTGGTGGCCGCAGCGGATGCTCCTGAACCGAGCCGACGCCGTCGTCACGGTGTCCGAGACGACCGCGGGGCTCATCCGCGAGCATCACCTCACCCACCGTCCCGTCACCGTGGTGTCGAACGCAGCCGACGAGCTCGGTCGCCCCGAACTGCCTCGCCGTCGGCCGACGGTGCACCGGCTCGTCTACATGGGCTCGTACATGCCGTACAAGAACGTCGACACGCTCGTGCTCGCCGTCGCGGCGCTGCCCGATCACGAGCTGCACCTCATGAGCCGCATCAGCCGCGATGAACGCGAGCGTCTGACCCGGCTCGCTCCGGGGGCACGGCTCGTCTTCCATGACGGGGTGACGGATGCCGCGTACGCCGAGCTGCTCTCGGACGCGACGGCGCTCGTGCACGCGTCACGTGCGGAGGGGTTCGGCATCCCGCTCGTCGAGGCGATGCGGCTCGGCACGCCGGTGGTCGTCAGCGACATCCCGATCTTCCGCGAGATCGGCGGGGATGCCGCGCTCTTCTTCGACCCGGGCGATCCCGAGTCGCTCGTCGCCGCCCTGCGGGCGCTCCGACGCGACGGGGAGTGGGAGCGCCGGTCGGCGGCATCCGTCGCCGTTGCCGCCCGCTACGACTGGGCCGCGTCCGCCGAGCGGTTGCTCGAGCTCATGCGGGCCGTCGTCGCGCCGGGCACCCGCACGCGGCGCCTCCGCCGACGTCGGTGAGCCCTTGCTCGGCGCCGGCTGCGCCGATCAGGACCGCAACGCCTCGGCCATCGCCGTGAGCGTCTCGCTCGTGCCGGCGTCGATCTTCACGGCGGCACGGGAGTCGCCCTTCGTGATGCCGCGGTTCACGACGATGATGGGCATGCGCCGTCGGCGGGCGATCTCGAGCAGGCGCACGCCCGAGTTCACCACGAGCGAAGAGCCGGCGACGAGGAGCGTGTCGGCGCCCTGCACGACGGCGGCGGCGGCCTGGAACGTCTCGGTCGGGACGAACTCGCCGAAGAAGACCACGTCGGGCTTCAGCGTGCCACCGCACACGGTGCAGTCGGGGATCCGCATCGCCTCGACGTCGTCGACCTCGACATCGCCGTCGGGCGCCGTGCGGATCGCGGTGTCGAGGTCGATCGACGGGTTGAGCTCGGCCAGCCGGTCGGCGATCGCCTGTCGGGCGTAGTGCTGGCCGCAGCGAAGGCAGAGCACTCGGTCCATGCCGCCGTGGAGTTCGACCACGTGTCGGCTGCCGGCGCGACGATGCAGGCCATCGACGTTCTGGGTGACGATGCCGGGCACGGTGCCGCGAGCCTCGAGCTCGGCGAGCGCCAGGTGACCGGCGTTCGGGCGGGCGCTGCCGAAACTGCGCCAGCCGAGGTGACTGCCGGCCCAATAGCGCTTGCGCGCCGACTCCGAGGCGAGGAACGTCTGGAACGTCATGGGGGTGCGCACCGGCGCGCCCTCACCGCGGTAGTCGGGGATGCCCGAGTCGGTGCTGACCCCCGCGCCCGTGAGCACCGCGACGCGAGCATCGCGCATGAGCGCGATCGCCGCGTCGAGCGCGGCGTCGGTCACGGTCGGAACTTCGAGGCCTGGACCCACCGTGTCTCCCTTCGACGGTGCTCCGATTCTAGACGCCGCGGTTTTCCGGATCGCCTCGCGCACTGGCAGGCTGGGAGCGAGGAGGCCCATGCACATCGAACGAGTCCGCGATGCGGCATCCGACGCCGTCGCCGATTACGCCCGGCTCACCGACGTGTCGCTGCGCAGCGCCCACGAACCGGCCGCCGGCCTGTACATCGCCGAATCGGCCAAGGTCATCTCCCGCGCGATCCGGGCCGGCCACCGGCCGCGGTCGGTGCTCATGGAGGAGAAGTGGCTCGGCGGGCTCGAAGCCGCGCTCGCTCCGTTCGACATCCCCGTGCATCTCGCCGATCCCGACCAGCTCGAAGCCATCACGGGCTACCGAGTGCACCGCGGCGCCCTCGCCGCGTTCGAGCGACCCGTGCTGCCGGACCCGGCCGCGCTCCTCGCCGAGGCTCGGCGCGTCGTCGTGCTCGAGGACATCGTCGACCACACCAACGTCGGCGCGATCTTCCGTTCAGTCGCGGCGCTCGGCGCCGATGCGGTCTTCGTGACCCCTCGCTGCGCCGATCCGCTCTACCGGCGGAGCGTCCGGGTGAGCATGGGCACCGTCTTCCAGGTTCCGTGGACGAGACTGCCGGAGTGGTCGGATGCCACGGCGCTGCTGCATGCGCACGGCTTCTCGATCGCCGCCCTCGCCCTCGCCGACGATGCGGTCTCGCTCCGTGAGCTCGCCGCCGCGCCGCCCGAACGGATCGCGCTCCTCTTCGGCGCCGAGGGCGACGGACTGAGCCGGAACGCCCTCGACGCGGCCGACCGTGTCGTCACGATCCCGATGGCGCACGGTGTGGACTCGCTCAACGTCGCCGCCGCGGCGGCCGTCGTGCTCTACGCCCTCGCCGTGGACGAATAGGCTCGAAGCGATGTCCGCGCCGCAGTCCACCCTCGCCGCTCCCGCGGCGTCCGCCTCCGCCGACGACGTCGATCGGCGAGCGGTCTACCGCCGCCGGCGCATCGTCGTCTTCAGCGCCCTCGCGCTGGTGCTCGCGCTGTTCATCGGCGGTGGTGTCTACACCGCCGGCGCGCTCGGGGTTCCGGTGCCGCACACGGCGCCCGCGGTCGAGGTGCCCTCGGCGGCGCCGACGACCGCGCAACCGCTGGCGCTGCCCGGCTTCGGCGGGTACGCCGTCGGCGCGGTCGGCTTCGACGGGCTCCTCGCGGCGAGCGAGGACCAAGCACCCATGGCGATCGCGAGCATCACGAAGATCGTGACCGCGCTCGTCGTGCTCGAGGCGAAGCCGCTCGCACCGGGTGAGGAGGGGCCGGGGATCGAGTACACCCAGGCCGATGTCGACCTCTACTGGGAGGTCGTCGCCGAAGGCGGCTCGGTCGCGCCCGTGAGTGCGGGCACGACGCTCAGCGAACGGCAGAGTCTCGGCGCGCTGCTTCTCGCCTCCGGCAACAACTACGCCGAGTCGCTCGCCGTGTGGGCCTACGGCTCCATGGACGCCTTCCTCACGGCGGCGCGCGCCTGGCTCGACGCGCACGGTCTCGAGAGCACGCGCCTCGTCGACTCGAGCGGGATGTCGGACGACAATGTGAGCACGCCCGAGGAGCTCGTCGAGCTCGGAGAGATCGCCCTCGCCGACCCCACCGTGTCCGAACTCGTCGCGATGCCGAGCATGGAACTGCCGGTCATCGGCGTCGTGAAGAACTCCAACAAGCTCCTCGGCAGCCACGGCGTCGACGGCATCAAGACCGGCACGACCGACGACGCGGCGAACCTCCTCTTCTCGGCCGACTACCCCGTCGGCTCGGAGGTCGTCACCGTCGTCGGCGTCGTACTCGGCGGCGAGAATCACACGGTGCTCGATGAGGCGATCGCGGCCCTGCTCGACAGCATCGCCCCCGGCTTCCAGGAGGTGCCCGTCTTCGAGGCCGGACGCGTCGTCGCCGAATACACCACGCCGTGGGGCGCGACGTCTCGCGCACGCACTGCCGAGGCGGCATCCGTCGTCGTCTGGAGCGACACGCCCATCACGGTCGAGGTGGATGCCGAGCCCGTCGCGCTCGGCACGCGCGGAGAGGAGGTCGGCACCGCGGTCGTGCGGGCCGGTGCTCGCGAGGTGACCGTCCCGCTCGTGCTCGACGCTCCGCTCGAGGATCCCGGCATGTGGTGGCGGCTCACGAACCCCGGCGCGCTCGACGCCGTGGCGGCTCAGTCCGAGAGCGAGTAGGGCGCGGCCTCCGGCCGCTTCGCCCGGATGAAGTCACCCGACGACTGGTGGCGGATGCGCCGCAGCACCCACGGCACCAGGTACTCGCGTGCCCAGGAGAGGTCCTCGACGCGGGCCTGTCGCCAGGTCGAACTCGGCAGCGGCTCAGGTCGCATCGGTTCGAGGTCGTTCTCGACGTTGAGCGCGGCGAGCACCATGCGCGCGACCGTGTGGTGGCCGAGCGAGTTGAGGTGCAGCCGGTCGGGGGCCCACATGCGCTGGTCCTGGATCTCGGTGAGCGCCCACTGGTCGGCGACGATGCAGTCGTACTTCGCCGCGATCGCCCGCAGGTTCTCGTTGTAGATCGCGACCTTGCCGCGGATGCCGCGGAAGACGGGGGAGAAGCCCACGTCGACGCCCGTGAAGATGACGATCGTGGCGCGATCACGGGAGAGGCGCTCGATCGCGTACTCGAAACGCGCGGCGATCTCGTCGGGGTCGGTGCGCGGCCGGATGACGTCATTGCCGCCCGCCGAGATCGTGACGAGGTCGGGGCGCAGGGCGATGGCGGCCTCCAGCTGCTCATCGATGATCTGCTGGATGAGCTTGCCGCGCACCGCGAGGTTCGCATAGGCGAAGTCCACGGTGCCCTGGCTCAGCACCTCGGCCACACGGTCGGCCCAGCCGCGATGGCCGCCCGGCACGTTCGGCTCGGGGTCGCCGATGCCCTCGGTGAACGAGTCGCCGAGGGCGACGTAGCGTGACCATGGATGCCGCTGGGTGACCATGCCCCCATTCTGCCGGTTGCTCGGTTCGAGGATGTCGGCGCCCTCCGCTACCCTCGAATCCAGTGAGCACCGCGACCCCATCCGGCCATCAGCCGGGCACCTCGGCCGCCGAGCACCTCCCACCTTCGTTCCCCGCTCGTGCCCCGTGGGGCACGGCGAGCAAGCTCCGGGCGTGGCAGGCCGAAGCCCTCGAGCAGTACCTCGCCGAGATGCCGAGAGACTTCCTCGCCGCTGCCACACCGGGCGCCGGCAAGACGACGTTCGCCCTGCGGCTCGCGGCCGAGCTCCGAGCGCGACGGGTCATCGACCGCATCACCGTCGTGGCGCCCACCGACCACCTCAAGCGCCAGTGGGCGGATGCCGCGGCGCGTGCGGGCATCCGCATCGACCCGGGGTTCCGCAACGCCCACGGGCAGACGGCCCGTCATTTCCACGGGGTCGCGGTGACCTATGCCCAGGTGGCGATGCGCCCGGCGCTGCACCGCGAACTGACGCTCTCGGGTCGCACGCTCGTGATCCTCGATGAGGTGCACCACGGCGGCGACACGCTGTCATGGGGCGACGCGATCCGCGAGGCGTTCGAACCGGCCACGAAGCGGCTCTCGCTCACCGGCACGCCGTTCCGTTCCGACACGGCACCGATCCCGTTCGTGCACTACGAGCCCGACGCCCAGGGCGTGCGGCTCTCCAAGACCGACTACAACTACGGCTACGGGCGCGCCCTCGCCGACGGGGTCGTGCGCCCGGTGCTCTTCATGGTCTATGCGGGCCACATGCGCTGGCGCACGAAGGCCGGCGACGAGATGGAGGCGAAGCTCGGCGAGGACAACACGAAGGACATCACGTCGTCGGCCTGGCGCACGGCGCTCGAACCGAGCGGAGAGTGGATCCCCGCCGTGCTCGCCGCCGCCGATCGCCGGCTGACGGAGGTGCGGCACGGCATCCCCGACGCGGGCGGACTCGTCATCGCGACCGACCAGACGGTGGCCCGGGCGTACGCGAAGATCCTCGAGGGCATCTGCCGCGAGCCCGTGACCGTCGTGCTCTCCGACGAGAAGGAGGCGAGCTCGCGCATCGAGGAGTTCTCGGGCAACACCCGCCGCTGGATGGTCGCGGTCCGCATGGTGTCCGAGGGGGTCGACGTCCCGCGGCTCGCGGTCGGGGTCTACGCGACGAGCGCCTCGACGCCGCTCTTCTTCGCCCAGGCGATCGGCCGGTTCGTTCGCGCGCGGCGCCGCGGTGAGACCGCCTCGGTGTTCCTGCCGAACGTGCCGGCGCTCATGAACCTGGCCGCGAAGCTCGAGCTCGAGCGCGACCACGCCCTCGACCGTCGCAGCGGCGACGGTGATGACGACGGGCTCGACGACAGCCTGCTCGAATCGGCGAACCGCGAGGAGCGCGCGTCGGAAGAGGCCGGGCTGGGCACGTGGGAGGCGATCGGTTCGGATGCCTCCTTCGACCGCGTCCTGTACGACGGCACCGAGTTCGGCACGCTCGCCGAGCCCGGCAGCGACGAGGAGTTCGACTTCATCGGCATCCCCGGCATCCTCGAACCCGAGCAGGTGTCCGAACTCCTGCGGCACCGTCAGGCGCGACAGTCGCGACGCGCGGGGGAGCGGCGCAAGCAGGCGGTCGACGCGCCCGAGCAGGCAGAGCCCGTCGCGCTCTACCGCACCCTGAAAGAGCAGCGCTCGTTGCTCAACAGCCTCGTCGGCCTCTGGGCGCGACACACGGGGCAGGCGCACTCCCAGGTGCACGCGGAGCTGCGGCGGGTCTGCGGCGGGCCGGCGGTCGCACAGGCGAGCGTGACCCAGCTGCAGGCGCGCATCGAGCTGCTTCGTCGCCGGCTCGGCAGCCGCTGACCCAGGCACGCGGCTCGCGGAGTCGGGCGCGGGGCGCGGCATCCGAGGCCGTGACTAGCATGGCGCACATGGACCGTCGCAAGCGGGTGCTCGTCGTCGCCATCGTCGTCTCGTTCATCGCCTTCCTCGACGGCGCGGTCATCAACGTCGCCCTGCCCTCGATCGCCGAGGAACTCGGCGGCGGCCTGGCGCTGCAGCAGTGGGCCGTCGACGCGTACCTGCTCACTCTCGGCTCGCTGATCCTGCTGGCCGGGTCGCTCTCCGACTCGTTCGGCCGGCTCCGCGTCATCCGCGTCGGCCTGTACGGATTCGCCGTGACCTCGATGCTCTGCGCCGTGGCGCCCGACGGACTCGTCCTGGTCATCGCCAGGGCGCTGCAGGGCGCCGCGGGCGCACTCCTCGTGCCGAGTTCGCTGGCCCTCATCATCGCGACGTTCCCTCGCGCCGAGCAGGGCCGGGCCATCGGCACGTGGACCGCCTGGACGACCGGCGCGTTCCTCATCGGCCCCCTCTTCGGCGGCATACTCGTCGATCTCGCCTCATGGCGGCTCGTGTTCTGGATCAACGTCGTCCCGATCGCGGCCGCGCTCATGATCATGCACGCACTCGGCCGCGACGAACCCGATCCCGACCGCGAGCGCATCGACTGGATCGGCGCCGGACTCGGCGTCGTCGGCCTCGGCGGCACGGTGTTCGCGCTCATCGAGCAGGAGCGCTACGGGTGGGGGTCGCCGGCCGTGTTCGTTCCGTTCGCCGTCGGCGCGATCGCCCTCGCCGCATTCGTCTTCTGGGAGCGCGGCACCGCGGCTCCGATGCTGCCACTCCAGTTGTTCCAAGCACGCAACTTCGCGGCGGGCAATCTCGCCACGGTGTTCATCTACGCCGCGTTCTCGCTCGGGCCGTTCGTCATGACGATCTTCCTGCAGCAGACCGGCGGATTCTCCGCGACCCTCGCGGGCCTCGCGACACTGCCGCCGACGATCATGCTCGTCGTGGCCGGCTCGTGGTTCGGCGCGCTCTCGACACGGTTCGGGCCTCGCCTGTTCATGACCGTCGGACCGATCGTCGCGGCGTGCGGCTATCTCCTGACCCTCAGCGTGCGCGACGAGCTCGACTACTGGCTGCAGCTCCTCCCCGGCATCCTCGTCATCGGGCTCGGGATGGCGATGACGGTCGCTCCGCTCACCTCGGCCATCCTCGGGGCGGTCGATCCGGCTCGCGCGGGCATCGGCTCGGCGGTGAACAACGCCGTCGCGCGGATCGCCGGGCTCGTCGCCGTGGCGAGCATCGGGGTCATCGCGGGTGCCCGCCTCGATGTCGACGGCTATCACCGCGCCGCGCTCGGCACCGCCGCCTTCCTCGTGGCCGGCGGCCTCGTCTCGTGGCTCGGCATTCGAAATCCCCGGGTCGACGACGAGACCGCCGTGCCGGGCGAGGAACGCGACGCCGAGCTGGCGTGAACGGAAGGTCGGGTCAGCGTGCGTCGGCGAGCGTCGGCGCCGCAGCGAGGCTCCCCGCCTCGGCGGCCGCGTCGAGGGCTGCCATGAGGTCGGACGTGAGGTCGTCGACGTGCTCGAGCCCGACCGAGAGGCGCACCACGCCGGCATCGGGCTTCGCATCGCCCGCGACGGGCCGGTGGGTCAGCGAGGCGGGATGCTGCACGAGCGAGTCCACACCGCCGAGCGACACGGCGTGGGTCACGAGCTCGCACGCCTCGGTGAAGCGCGCAGCTGACTCGTACCCGCCCGCGAGGTCGAGCGCGATGATCGAACCCGGCCCGTCGAGCTGGCGGCCGAGGAGGCGCTGCGGGTCCTGGCCGGGCAGCCCGGGGTAGCGCACGCCGGCGACGGCCGGATGCGACGCGAGTCGCTCGGCGAGCACGGCCGCCGTCGCCTGCTGGGCGCGCACGCGGATCGGGAGCGTGCGGAGTCCGCGGTGCAGGAGATAGGCCGCCATCGGATGCAGGAGGCCGCCGGTGAGCGCACGCACACGGCGGAGCCGTTCGGCCCACTCCCGGTCGGCGGCGACAACGCCGCCCATGACATCACCGTGACCACCGAGGTACTTCGTGGCACTGTGCAGCACGAGCGTCGCGCCGTGCTCGGCCGGGCGCTGCAGCACCGGAGTGGCGAACGTGTTGTCGACGAGGAGTGGCACGTCGCCGGCGGCATCCGCGACTCGGCGGAGGTCGAGGAGCTCGAGGGTGGGGTTCGCCGGGGTCTCGACGACGACGAGACCCGTGTCGGGTTCGATCGCCGCACCGATGCCCGCGGCATCCGCCCACGTCACCCGAGTGCCGAGCAGCCCGCTCTCGAGCACGTGATCGGTGCCCCCGTAGAGCGGACGCACCGCGACGATGTGCGGCCGACCGGCGGATGCCGCGGCGATGAGCGCCGCCGCGAGCGCCGCCATCCCGCTCGCGAAGGCGACGGCGCCCTCGGTGCCCTCGAGATCCGCGAGCGCCTCCTCGAAGCGAGCGACGCCCGGCTGCCAGAGACGCTGGTAGACCGCCGAACGACCGTCGCCGAGCTCGTGCCCGGTGGCGAGCTCCTCGTAGGAGAGGCCGCCGACGTCGACCGACGGAAGCGGATTCGTGGTCGAGAAGTCGATGACGGGCACGTGGGAACCGCTCGCTCGGACCCCGTCCATTCCGCCGTGGACGGCGCGGGTGTCGAACTGCGACGACGATGTCTGCATCCTTCGAATGAAGCAGAAGCTGTCACAATCAGCAACCTGCGTCGAATGTTCTCTCGGATATGCTGTAGACCTCGAAGATTCTTGACACCAACTGACCGGAGGTCGCATCATGGCGCAGAAAGCCGAACTCGACCGCGTCGACCGGGCGCTGCTCCAGGCGCTCTCCACCAATGCCAGAGCGTCGGGTGCTGCCCTCGCCGCAGAGGTCGGCGTCGCCGAATCCACCGTATCGTTGCGCCTCCGCCGGTTGCAGAGCCTCGGCACGGTGCGGGGTTACCGGGTCGAGGTCGACCTCGCGTCGCTCGGGGTGTCGCTGCAGGCGCTCATCGCCGTGCGCCTCGTGAAGCACGATCGAAGCGAGATCGACGCGTTCCGTGCGGCGGTGCCGCACCTGCCCGGCGTGCTCGGCGTCTTCCACATGGCCGGTGCCGAGGATTACCTCATCCACGTCGCCGCTCGTGATGCCGAAGAGCTGCGCGAGTTCGTGCTCGCGCACCTCACGGGGCATCCGGCCGTGGCGCACACCGAGACGAACCTCATCTTCGAGCACGTGGACGGCGACGGCTGGAACCGGCTCGTCGGCTGACCGGATCGGGGCCCCATTCGGCAGGCCTCAGCCGATGGTCGTGCCGAAGGCGAGACCGAGCAGATACGTGACGGCCGCGGCACCGAGTCCGATGCCGAGCTGCCGGAGCGCACGCTTCAACGGCGACGTGCCCGACAGCAGGCCCACGGTCGCGCCGGTCGCGAGCAGGGCGACGCCGACGAGCACCGTCGCGGTGACGATGGCGGTGGTGCCATCGAGCCCGAAGAGATAGGGCAGCACGGGAATGAGTGCGCCCGACCCGAAGAACAGGAAGCTCGAGACCGCCGCCGAGAGACCGGTGCCGACGGCTTCGTCGTCGTGGGCGACGACCGCGAGCGCATCGGTCGGATTCGAGACCTGGCCCGCGGCATGCACCCGAGCCACGACGAGGGCGGCATGCTCTCGTGCCTCGGCCTCATCCATGCCCCGGGCCCGGTAGACGAGTGCGAGCTCGTTCGCGTCGATGTCGAGGTCGACGAGCGCCTCACGTGCAGTGGGGTCGGGGGCGGATGCCTCCAGGAGCTCCCGCTGCGAGCGCACCGAGACGTACTCGCCGGCTCCCATCGAGAGCGCGCCGGCGAGCAGGCCGGCGATGCCGGTGAAGAGCACGACCGATGCGGGAACCCCGGTCGCGCCGATGCCGAGCACGAGGGCGAGGTTCGAGACGAGGCCGTCGTTGGCGCCGAAGACGGCGGCGCGGAACGTGCCCGCGAGGCGGCGCCGACCCCGCGCCGCCAGCCCACGGACCACCTCGCCGTGAATCCGCTCATCGGCCGCCATGGCGGCGGTGGCGTCGGGGTCGGTCGCGTACGGCGAGCGTCCCTCGGCGCGCTGGGCGAGCGCGAGCACGAAGATCGAGCCGAAGCGGCGCGCGAAGGCGGCGAGGAGCCTCGTGCGGAGGTCGGCTCGGGGCATCCGACCCTCATCGCCGCCGAGCAGGGCGAGCCAGTGCGCTTCGTGACGACCCTCGGCCGCGGCCAGGGCGAGGAGGATCTCGCGCTCCTCACCGTCTCGACGGGCGGCGAGCTCGCGGTACACGGCGGCTTCCGCGCGTTCGTCGGCGAGGTACTGACGCCATCTCGCACGTTCGGCGGCGGTTCCGCGTCGCGGTTCGTCGGTCATCCTGCTCCACTCCCATGCGGGAGCCCGGACGCCGTCGCTCGCTCCCGCTCCGTCACGTCGCGGCCGCGTGCGCGGCCTCAGCAACGATATCGGCCGGGCTTGCGGCGACGGCCGGGTCGACGCGGATTGGCAGCATTTCGGATCCCCGAATGCGGGTCAGCGTGTCGGCGGTCCGGTCACGAAATCGATGAGCTCCTCGACGCGGCCGAGCAGCGCGGGTTCGAGGTCGCCATAGCCGCGCACCGTCCCGAGGATGCGCTGCCAGGCCCGGGCGATGTCGGCCTGATCGTCGTGGGGCCAGCCGAAGGCCGCGCAGACCCCGTGCTTCCACTCGGTGCCTCGGGGAATGACCGGCCACGCGTCGCGCCCGAGCCGAGACGGCTTCACCGCCTGCCAGACATCGACGAACGGATGTCCCACGACGAGTACGTGGCGACCGTGCGGGCCGCGCATGACGGCGTCGGCGATGTGCTGCTCCTTGGAGCCCGGAACGAGGTGGTCCACGAGGATGCCGGCACGGCGCTCCGGGCCGGGACGGAACTCGTCGAGGTGTTGAGCGAGCACGTCGACCCCCTCGAGGTATTCGACGACGACGCCCTCGACGCGCAGGTCGGCACCCCAGACCTTCTCGACGAGTTCCGCATCGTGGCGGCCCTCGACGAAAATGCGGCTCGGAAGCGCCACCCGGGCGGGCGCCGACTCGACGGCGAACGAGCCCGATGCGGTGCGTATGCGTGCGGCCGGCGCCTTCGGCGTGGGGAACACGAGTTCGGCCGGTTCGCCCTCGACGAGGAATCCATGTCCGAGTGGGAACATCCGTCGACCGCCGAATCGGTCCTCGAGCGTCACGTGCTGCTTGTCGACGGCGACGACAGCTCCGCAGAAACCGTTGGAGGCGAGCTCGACGACGAGGTCTCGAGCCGCTTCGACCTTCGGGATCACCCTGCGCCCGCGTGCGCGCCAATCGCCGGCGAGCACGTCGGCTCCATAGCGGTCGGGTCCGTTCGGGTCGTGGGTCGTGATCGGCACCGGTCGAGGCTAACCGAGTCCGCTCCGCCGTCGGGGCCGACACGCGCGACGCGCGCTCGTGCGCTCGGGCGAGGACGGGCGGGGGCGCGATCGGGCACGCAGGGCGAGCGTCCACGCCGCACCCGCGCCCGCGACGGCGGCTCCCGCGCCGAACGCGGCGGCCAGGCCGAACGGCTCGGCGATCAGCCCGAGCAGGATGGGTCCGAGTCCGAGACCGAGGTCGAGGGCCGCGCTCGCGGTGCCCGATGCCACGCCGCGTTGCGACGGCGACGCGGTCGCGAAGATGGCGGTGAAGAACGCCGGGGTGCTGAACGAGACGCCGATCGCGAGGATCACCGCGCCGACGATCAGTCCCGTCGTCGACGCCCAGATCGCGACCACGCCGAGTCCGAGTGCGATGCCGCCGAGCGCTGCCGCGCCGAGCGGCAGCGAGGGCACGCGGTCGGGGACGCGCGCGAAGGCGATCCGGCACGCCACCACCGTGGCGCCGTAGACGAACAGGGCGAGGCTCGGCGCGGGCATGCCCACCCGGGCGGCGTGCAGCGAGGCGAAGGCGAGGAATCCGCCCATCGCCACCAGCGAGGTCATGAATCCGAGTGCGAGCGGGATCGCCGGGCGGTGGATCACCGTGCGATCAACGCGCTCGGGCGGGCCGCCCTGCCGGGTCTCGCCGACCAGCAGGCTGAGGGCGGCGGCGAGCACCGCGAGGAGGGCGGCGCCGGTCCACGCGGCCGCGAATCCCCAGAGTCCGACGAGCAGCTGGCCGACGAGCGGGCCGAGCGCGATTCCCAGGTAGAGGCCGAGGGAGTTGTACGACAGCGCCTCGCCCATGCGTGTCGGGGGTGCGAGGTCGGCGAGCGCCGCGAAACCGGAGACGAAGAAGGCTGCTTCGGCGACGCCCGCGAGCAGACGCAGGGCGATGATCGCGACGAGGTGCTGAGCGAGCGCGAGGAGCGCGAGGCTCACCGCGGCGATGAGCGCACCGGCGATCAGGAGCGGCAGTCGGCCGTAGACGTCGGCCAGTCGTCCGGCCACCGGGCGCAGCACGAGGGCCGAGACGGCGAACACGCCGAAGGCGATCCCCGCGCCCGCCTCATCGCCGCCGATCGGTCCGGTGACGTAGAGCGGCAGGGCGAAGATCGACACGCCCACGGCGCAGAAGTAGGACAGCTCGGCGATCCCGAGCGCGATGAACGCGGGGGTGAAGAGCGGCTCGATCGATCGGGGCCGCATGCTCGTCAGCGCTCGTGCGGCTGGCTCTGCCGGGTTGCGGTCACCCCTTCACTGTATTCCGCTCGCGCCGCGGGCGGGGGAGGTCATCTGAAGTCGCGGGAGCGCAGACTCGCCGACACGATGAGCCGCTCGAAGCGGTCGGCGACGAGGTTCACGACTCCTTCGGGTGAGCGTTCCAGGATGCCGCGGACGATCATCGCCGGCGCCTCGCGCGCCACCCGCCGATACCTCGTCCACACGCCGACGCTCGCGATGACGTTGAGCGTGCCCGATTCGTCTTCGAGGTTCAAGAAGGTGATGCCGCTCGCCGTCGCCGGCCGCTGCCGGTGGGTGACGACCCCGCCGACCTCGACACGACGACCGCTCTCGGTACGCAACAGCCGGTCGATGCGGATGACGCCGCGCTCGTCGAGTCGGTCGCGGATGTGCCGGATCGGGTGATCGTCGGGCGAGATGCCCGTGGCCCACAGGTCGTAGACGACCTGCTCGGCGGGGGAGAGCATCGGCAGGAGCGGCGGCTGCACGACGACGATCGAACCGGCGAGGTACTCCTCTCGGTCCTCGGCCGCCTCTCCGGCGAGCCAGAGCGCCTCCCGCGGCGCGAGGCCGAAGCCGTCGAACGCCCCCGCCGCCGCGAGCGCCTCGAGCTGCTCGGCGTTGAGCCGGGCACGGCGCGAGACGTCGGCCATGTCGCGATACGGCCCGCGCGCCTCCCGCTCGGCGACGATGCGCTCCGCGACGGCCTCGCCGATCGACGTGACGTCGGCGAGGCCGAGCCGCACCGCGAAGGCGGCGTCACGGCGATGCTCCGACGAACGGTCGGGTGCCTCACGGTCGAACGGGCCGACGGGCGGTTGCACGGCGTCGGCGCACGAGGGCATGCCGCTCGGACCGCGGCCTCCCTCGCCCTCGTCGAGCGCCTCGAGCCCCGCGTTCACGCCGGAACGCAGGATGTCGGGCCGGAGCACGTCGACCCCGTGGCGTCGCGCGTCGGCGGTGAGCGTCTGCGGCGAATAGAACCCCATGGGCTGGGCGCGAAGCAGTGCCGCGAGGAACGCCGCGGGGTAGTGCAGCTTGAGCCACGAGCTGGCGTAGACGAGCAGTCCGAAGCTCAGTGCGTGGCTCTCGGCGAAGCCGAAGTTCGCGAACGCCTCGATCTTCGCGTAGATCGAATCGGCGACGTCGGGTTCGATGCCGTTCTCGGCCATCCCGGCGTAGAGCTTCGAGCGCAGCCGGTCGATCTTCTCGACCCCTCGCTTGGAGCCCATCGCCCGGCGCAGCTGGTCGGCGTCGGCCGCGCTGCAGTTGCCGACCGCGACCGCCATCTGCATGAGCTGTTCCTGGAAGAGCGGGACCCCGAGGGTGCGTTCGAGCACGGGCTCGAGCTTCGGATGCAGGAAGGTCACCGGTTCCTCGCCGGTGCGCCGCCGGATGTAGGGATGCACCGCCCCGCCCTGCACGGGACCCGGCCGGATGAGCGCGATCTCGACGACGAGGTCGTAGAAGCGCCGTGGCTTCAGGCGGGGGAGGGTGCCCATCTGCGCCCGGCTCTCGACCTGGAAGACCCCGATCGAGTCGGCGCGGCAGAGCATGTCGTAGACCGCACCCTCCTCTTTCGGAATGGTGGCGAGCTCCCAGGCCTCGCCCGTCGTCTCGCGGACGAGGTCGAAGGTGTACTGCAGCGCGGCGAGCATGCCGAGACCGAGCAGGTCGAATTTCACGAGTCCCATCCACGCGCAGTCGTCTTTGTCCCACTGCAGCACCGTGCGGCGCTCCTTTCGGGCATGCTCGATCGGGCACACCTCTCCGACCGGACGATCGGTGAGCACCATGCCACCGGAGTGGATGCCGAGGTGGCGGGGGAAGGTGAGCAGTCGCTCGGCGAGCTCGACGACCGGGGCGGGGATGTCGTGGTCGTCGGTCGACACGACCGCGCCCCAGCGTTCGACCTGGCGCGACCAGGCGTCCTGCTGCCCGGTCGAGTAGCCGAGCGCCTTCGCCATGTCGCGCACCGCCACCTTCGGCCGGTAGCTGATGACGTTCGCGACCTGTGCGGCGTTCTGCCTGCCGTACTTCTCGTAGACGTACTGGATGATCTCCTCGCGCCGATCGGAGTCGAAGTCGACGTCGATGTCGGGCTCCTCGTCGCGAAGCGCCGAGAGGAAGCGCTCGAACGGCAGGTCGAAGAAGATGGAGTCGACCGCGGTGATGTCGAGCACGAAGCAGACGGCCGAGTTCGCCGCGGATCCGCGGCCCTGGCACAGGATGCCGCGACTGCGCGCCTCGCGGACGATGTCGTAGACGATGAGGAAGTAGCCGGGGAAGTCCTTCTGCTCGATGACGTCGAGCTCGCGGGAGAGGCGCTCGCGCACGTGCTCGGGAAGGCCCGGGTAGCGGGTCGCCGCGCCCGCCCAGACGAGCTCTCGGAGCCAGCTCATGGGCGTGTGCCCCGCCGGCACCTCTTGGCGAGGGAGCCGGGGCCGAGCGCTCCGGAGGGTGAACCCGAGCTCCTGCGCGAGCGTCACCGAACGGGAGACGGCGCCGGGGTAGCGTTCGAAGCGCCGCATCATCTCGGCCCCCGAGCGCAGGTGCAGCCCGTCGGAGGCCGGGAGCCAGCCGTCGAGCTCGTCGAGGCTGCGCCGAGCGCGCACGGCCGCGAGCGCCGAGGCGAGGCGATGCTCGCCGGGAGTCGCGTAGTGCACCGCGTTCGTCGCGAGGAGCGGCAGCCCGGCACGCTCGGCGAGCCCCGCGAGCACGTCGTTCGACTCCTGGTCGAGCGGATGTCCGTGGTCGAAGAGCTCCACCACGACGTTGTCGCGGCCGAAGAGGGCGACGAGCCGATCGAGCTCGCGCCACGCGGCATCCGCCCCGCCCTCGGCCAGCGCACGACGCACCGCGCCCTTGCGGCATCCGGTGGGCACGACCCACTCGCCGCCGGAGCGTTCGGCGAGCTCCTCGAGCGAGTAGGCCGGACGACCCTTCTCTCCGCCCGCGAGCTGGCCAGCGGTGATCGCACTCGCGAGCCGGTGGTATCCCGACTCGCGCCGGGCGAGCACGAGCAGGTGCTCGCCCTCGGGGTCGGCGACGCCCATCTGCGGCTCGGTGAGGCCGAGCGAGAGCTCCGCGCCGAACACGGTCTGCAGCTCGGGGAAGCTCTCGGCCGCCTCGGCGAAGCGCACGATGCCGTAGAAGCCGTCGTGATCGGTGACGGCGAGCCCCGAGAGGCCGAGACGGTGCGCCTCCTCGACCAGTTGCTCGGGGCTCGAGGCGCCGTCGAGGAAGCTGAACGTCGAGTGGGCGTGCAGTTCTGCGTACGGGACGATGGGACCGCTCGGCGCCTCGATGCCCTCGGCCGGCCGGTACGGATGGCGCTTCCGGCTCCATGCGGGACTGTCGCCGCCGTCGCCGAGGAGCGTCGGCGAACCGGGGCGGCGCTCATCGGAGAGCTTGCGTTCGAGCTCCGACCAGGGGATGCCGGGATTGTTCCAGCCCATGGCTCACCCCGCCCGCGGCGTCGGTCGTACCACCGACCGCACCGCACCCATCGGTCGCCCCGTCATCAGTCGTACCTCGCTTCGGCCCACCAGCCCTCGCCGTCGCGCACGAGGAGCCACGCGCAGCCGTCGTCGTCGACGATCTGGAATCGGTGCACGCGCTTGGCGCGCTCGGCGTCCCACCAGCGCTCGACGACGGGCCACGGCCCGGCCCAGGCCCGCACGGGCACGGCCCGGTCGGCGCCGACCGCGAAGCGCTCGGGCGGCGCGGAGATCGCGCCGCGGGCATCGATCGCGACCGAGGTGCCGCTCGCATCGAGGAGCGAGATCGGCAGCCGCTCGCGGAAGACGCTCGCCGGGGCGAGCGCCGGCAGGCTCCCGGGCCACGGGGCGTCGTCGCGGCGCTCTGGTGGCCGATCGCCCCATGGCACGAGCACCTGCCGGTCGGCGAGCATGCGACCACCGCCGATCGTCGCGGTCACGACCGCCTCGTGCCCGAGCATGCTCTGCACGCGCGTGAGGCCGTGGTGCACGCGCTCGTCGGGGCCCCCGCCCCAGAGCCCCTCCTCGTGGTTGCCGGTGGAGTCGACGCGCTCGGGCACCACGCGCAGGCGCACGATCGGCGACGCGAGTCCACTGTCGGCGGTGCCGGCGCCCTGCAGCTGCCAACGCACCCGATCGATGACGTCGGCGGGCGTGAACCAGTGCGGATGCAGCCAGCTGCGGCTCGAGTGTCCGCCGCGTTCGTCATCGAGTTCGATGCGCAGGGCGGTGCAGACGAGCCGGACCGCCCGCATGCGGTCGATGAACTCCTCGGCGCGCACCCGGAAGGCGAACGCGAGCTGGTCGACGCGGTCGAGCGGCGGCTCGAAGTGCTGCTCCACCTCGAACTCGGGCGGGGGCGTACGGGCCGTGACCCGCGTCTGCTCGCGGCCCGCGGCCCGATCGTGGGCGAAGGCACCGGCCGCGCCGAACCGGCGTCGCACGTCGGCGTCGGGCAGCGCCGCGAACTCGCCGAGGGTGCGGACCCCCAGTCGGTTCAGCAGGACCGTCGTCCGGGCGTCGACGACGAGCCCCACGGGCAGCGGAGCGATGAACTCGGCGGATGCCCCGGGCTCGACGATTCGGAAGGGCGACGCGCCCGCCGCCCGCGCGGCCTGCTCGGCCGCGAAGGGCCCGTCGGCGACGCCGACCCGCGCACCGACGACCCCGAGCTGCGCGAGGGTCGCGAGCAACGCCTCGGCTGCGGCATCCTCGCCGCCGTAATACCGCGCAGGACCCCGCGCCCGCATCGCGAGCGTGCCGGGCCGGACGAGCTGGACTCCTGGCACCGTCGCCTCGACCGCGCGCACGACGGGCTCGAACACGCGGGCGTCGAGCGCCGCGTCGTACTCGAGCACCGTGACGGCGGGGGAGCGGTACTGCGCCTCGCGGAGCTTGAGCCCGCGGATCACACCGTCACGGCGAGCCGCGGCTGAGCACGCGAAGACGAGGCCTCCCTCGGTGAGGGCGATCGGGTCGGCCGGATCGAGACCGAGCTCGCGGCAAGCGGCGAACACGGGCCAGTCGGGGCACCAGAGCACGATCGTGCGGCCGGGATCGGCGCTCATCCGGCAGCCCTCCGCCTGACGTCGTCGAAGGGGATGGGCTCGGCATGCCCGGAGGCGGTCGGGTCGACGGGAGCGAACTCCAGGGCAGGACCCGGGAGTCGCAACCGCGAACGCGCCCGGCGCACGAACTCGCCACGGCCGGCGGTGCTCACGACGACCTCGCGGGCGGCGAGGCGGCCGTGCCCCTGCTCGAGCCCGTGCCACTCGCTGGCCTCGACCCCGAGCCGCGCATCGCTGCCCGGCCACTCGCCCGCCACGAGCAGGGTCGTGCCGCGCTGGCGCAGTCTGGCCTGGAGGCGACTCGACTCGGCGGGCGAGACCCGGCCGGCCGGCCGGACCGCCACGACGGGGATCACGTCGGCGAGCGCGGCGACGACCGTGAGCCACTGCCGCCCGGGATCGGGCACGAGCACGAGTCGCTCGAGGTCGATGCCGAAGCGCGCCGCCGCCTCGACGCCGAACTCGGGGAGTCCGGCGACCGCGACCCAGCGACCGCTCGCGCTCGGGCCGGCGAGCAGGGCCATGAGCAGGGTCGTCGAGCCCTCGACCTGCACGACCGTGCCCTCCCGGAGCGTGCCGCCCGGCAGCACCGGCTCGAGCGCCGGATGCGTCGGCACGGCCTTCGAGTCGAGCCGCGTCGCCTGCATCCCGCGGATGCGGGCCTGCAGCTCCTCCACGCGCGCCGGGGGAGCGGCGGAAGCGACGGGGGGAGCGGTCATGGTCATACCCCAGTTTCGAACACATGTTCGAATAGAGCAAGTCCGTCGAGCCGACCGTCCGGGAAACGAAAGAAGGCCGGATCATGATGATCCGGCCTTCTCGACAACGCGTGCGCGAGGGGGGACTTGAACCCCCACGCCCGTTAGGGCACTAGCACCTCAAGCTAGCGCGTCTGCCATTTCCGCCACCCGCGCGTTGTGTTCGGCCTTCGATCGCTCGGAGGCCCGAGAGAAGACATTAGCACGGATTCCGAGGCGCTTCGAACGCGGGTGGTCGGCCGTCACGGGGGGCCGCTACGGTGAACGGATGGCCCCGTCATCCGCAATCCACCAGCCCGCTGACGAGCTCGACGAGACCGCGCGGATCGCCCGCGACCTCATCCGGATCGACACGACGAACTACGGCGAGGGCAGGGCAGAGGGGGAGCGCGAGGCCGCCGAGTACGTCGAGGCGGAGCTCGCCGCACTCGGGCTCGCTCCGGCGCTGTTCGAGCCCGAGCCACGCCGCACCAGCGTCGTCGCACGAGTGCCGGGACGCAACGCCGAGAAGCCCGCACTCGTGCTGCACGGGCACCTCGACGTCGTCCCCGCCGACCCGCGCAACTGGAGCGTCGACCCCTTCGCCGGGGAGATCCGCGACGGCATGCTGTGGGGTCGCGGTGCGGTCGACATGAAGGACATGGACGCGATGATGCTCACCGCGCTCGGGGACATCCTCCGCGCCGGAGCGCAGCCCGAACGCGAGGTCGTCGTCGCGTTCTTCGCCGATGAGGAGGCCGGCGGCGGCGTCGGCGCGAGCTGGCTCGTCGACCACCATCCCGAGCTCTTCGCCGGGGCCACCGAGGCGATCAGCGAGGTCGGTGGATACTCCGTCATGGTGGGAGGCAGGCGCGCGTACCTGCTGCAGACGGGCGAGAAGTCGCTCCTCTGGGTGCGACTCGTCGCGCGCGGCGTCGCGGCGCACGGCTCGCGGCTCATCGGCGACAACGCCGTCACGAAACTCGCCGAGGCCATCGCCCGCCTCGGCCGCACCGAGTGGCCGGTGCACCTCACCGACACGACCCGCGAGCTGCTCGGCGCGATCGCGGGTGCTCTCGGAGTCGACCCGAGGCACGTCGCCCCAGACGAGCTCGCGCTCGCGACGGGATCCGCATCGGGGTTCATCACGGCAACGCTCCGCACGACGACGAATCCGACCGGTCTCACGGCGGGGTACAAGCACAACGTCATCCCCGACCACGCCGAGGCGCTCGTCGACATCCGCACCCTTCCCGGGCAGGAGGACGCGGTGCTCGAGGAGGTCCGCGAGATCATCGGCGAAGAGATCGAACTCCAGTTCGTGCACCGCGACGTCGGCCTCGAATCGCCGACCCGCGGGCCGCTCGTCGACGCCGTCACCCGCGCGCTCGCGGCGCACGATCCGGGCGCTCCCGTGTTCCCGTACCTCCTCTCGGGCGGCACCGACAACAAATCGCTCAGTCGGCTCGGCATCACGGGCTACGGGTTCGCCCCGCTTCGGCTGCCCGACGACCTCGACTTCCCTGCGATGTTCCACGGCGTCGACGAGCGCGTGCCGCTCGACGCACTATCCTTCGGTAGCAGGGTCCTGCGCGACCTGTTGCTCGACTACTGACCACGACCGGTCGTGTTCCTCCGGCTTTCCGCGGAGGCGGAAAGGCGGATCCACTGTGCTCGAAGCGCTCATCCTCGGTCTCGTGCAGGGCCTCACGGAGTTCCTCCCGATCTCCTCGAGCGCCCATCTGCGCATCCTGGGGGAGTTCCTCCCGAGTGCACAGGACCCGGGCGCCGCGTTCACGGCGATCACCCAGCTCGGCACCGAGACCGCCGTCGTCGTCTTCTTCTGGCGAGACATCGTGCGCATCGTCTCGCACTGGTTCGGCTCGTTCACGGGCCGCGTGCCCCGGAACGATCCCGACGCCCGCATGGGGTGGCTCATCATCGTCGGCTCGATCCCCATCGTCGTGCTCGGCATCCTCTTCCAGGACGAGATCGAGACGACCTTCCGCTCCCTCTGGATCGTCGCGACGATGCTCGTCGTGTTCGGCATCGTGCTCGGTCTCGCCGACTGGGCCGGCGCCAAGAACCGCACGCTCGAGCACCTGACCATCCCGCACGGCATCGCTTTCGGGTTCGCCCAGGCGCTCGCGCTCATCCCGGGCGTCTCGCGATCCGGCGGCACCATCACGGCCGGCCTCCTGCTCGGGTACGAGCGCGCCGCGGCGGCGCGCTACGCGTTCCTGCTCGCGATCCCGGCGGTCTTCGGCAGCGGGTTCTTCCAGCTCGTGAAGAGCTGGGGGGAACCGTCGGTCTACGGTCCGATCGAGACGGCCGCCGCGACCCTCATCGCGTTCGTCGTCGCGATCCTCGTGATCGCCTTCTTCATGAGCTACATCTCGAAGCGCAGCTTCCTGCCGTTCGTGATCTACCGGATCGCGCTCGGCGGGCTCATCTTCGTGCTGCTCGGAACGGGCGTCATCAACGCCTGAGCGGATGCCGCGGCATCCGTCAGCGCGGTCCGGCCGGGCCCTCCCGCCCGTCGGCGCGACCGTCGGGTCCTTCACCGCGGCGCCGCAGGTAGCGCTCGAACTCCTGCGCGATCGCCTCGCCGCTCGCCTCGGGGGCGTCGACGGCGTCGCGCGCCTGCTCGAGCTGGGTGATGTAGCCGGCCATGTCCTCGTCATCGGCGGCGAGGGCATCGACGCCCGCCTCCCATGCCTTCGCCTCGGCCTCGAGCGTGCCGCGAGGGATGCTGAGGCCCGTCAGCTCCTCGACCTTGCCGAGCAGGGCGAGCACGGCCTTCGGCGACGGTGCGTTGTGCACGTAGTGCGGCACCGAGGCCCACAGCGAGACGGTCGGGATGCCGGCGCGCTCGGCCTGGTCGGCGATGACGCTGAGGATGCCGACGGGGCCCTCGTAGCTCGAGCGCTCGACGCCGAGCGCCGCGCGCACCTCTGGGTTCTCGCTCGAGGCGAAGACGGAGAGGGGACGCGTGTGCGGTGCGTCGGCGAGCATCGCGCCGAGGAGCACGATGCCCTCGATGTCGGCGGCGAGCGCCGCGTCGATGAGCTCGGCGGCGAATCCCTTCCAGCTGCGCGCCGGTTCCGCGCCGATGAGCACGTGCAGGGCTTCCGCGCCCGGACCCGTGACGCGCTCCTCGGGATCGGCGGGCGGTTCGCCGCCCGGTCCGAGGATCGCGGCGCCGGGCCATTCGATGCGGCGCACGCCGTCGTCGCCCATCACCACGGTGGGCCTCGTGAACTGGTAGTCGAAGTAGAGCTCGGGGTCGACCGCAGCGATCTCGTCGAGCCCGAGCCGCTCCGCGAGGAGCTTCGCCGCCCCGGTCGCCGCCTCGCCGGCGTCGTTCCAACCCTCGAACGCGACGACGAGCAGCCTTCCGCCCTCGAAACCGGCCGGCTGATTCACTCCTGGTGCCCCGCTTCCCGCCCCGGCGATGCGGGGTCCACTCCACAATAGGCCGTGCCCGTAGACTTGCGGGTTGTGACTACCCACCTGCCTGCCGCCGTCCTCTGGGACATGGACGGCACCCTCGTCGACACCGAGCAGTACTGGATGGCGGCGGAGGTCGAACTCATCGAGTCGTTCGGCGGCCGCTGGACCCATGAAGACGCGCTCGGCGTGGTCGGCAGCGGGCTCTGGGAGTCCGCGGAGGTGTTCCGGGCCGCGGGCGTCGACCTCGACGCCGACACGATCGTCGCGCGCCTCACCGCACGCGTGCAGGAGCAGCTCGCCGAGTTCGGGGTGCCGTGGCGCCCGGGGGCGCGCGAACTGCTCGAGGCGCTGCGCGAGGCATCCGTGCCCACCGCGCTCGTGACGATGTCGATCCGCACGATGGCCGACGACATCGTGAGGGCCATTCCGTTCGAGGCGTTCGACGTCATCGTCACCGGGGATGCCGTCGAGAACGCCAAGCCCCATCCCGAGCCGTACCTCGCCGCGGCCGACGCGCTCGGCGTCGACGTGCGGGACTGCGTGGCGATCGAGGATTCGCCGGCCGGCCTCACGTCGGCGTGGGCGGCGGGCGCCATCGCGGTCGGCGTGCCGAACATGCTGCCCCTCGACGAGGCTCCGGCGCATGCGCTCTGGCACAGCCTCGAGGGCCGGTCCGTCGCGGATGTCGCGGCGCTCCTCGACGCGCGGAAGGCGAGCGCGTGATCGAGAGCCGCGGCGAGCGGAGCGGACCCTTCCGGGTCGGCGACCGCGTGCAGCTCACCGGACCCAAGGGCCGGATGCACACGATCACCCTCGAGCCGGGCAAGCTCTTCCACTCCCACAAGGGCCCGATCGCGCACGACGAGCTCATCGGCCTGCCCGACGGATCGGTCGTGACGAACCAGGTCGGCATCGAGTACCTGGCCCTCCGACCGCTGCTCAGCGACTTCGTGATGTCGATGCCGCGCGGTGCTGCGATCGTCTATCCGAAGGATGCCGCGCAGATCCTCGCGCAGGCCGACATCTTCCCCGGCGCGACGGTCGTCGAGGCGGGGGTCGGCTCGGGCGCGCTCTCGCTCTGGCTGCTGCGCGCCATCGGTCCCACCGGTCGGCTGCTCTCCTTCGAACGGCGGGAGGAATTCGCCGACGTCGCTCGCGGCAACGTCGCGACGTTCCACGGCGCCGACCCCGAGAACTGGTCGATCACGCTCGGCGATCTGGCCGAGGCACTGCCCGAGGCCGCGCCCGAGGCATCCGTCGACCGCGTGGTGCTCGACATGCTCGCTCCGTGGGAGTGCATCGACGCGGTGTCGACGGCTCTGAAGCCCGGCGGCGTCCTGCTCTGCTACATCGCGACGGTCACCCAGCTCTCCCGAGTGGCCGAGGCGATCCGCGCGACCGGCCGATACACCGAGCCGAACTCGTCCGAGACGATGGTGCGCGGCTGGCACGTGCAGGGTCTCGCAGTGCGCCCCGATCACCGCATGATCGCGCACACGGGGTTCCTGCTCACGGCTCGACGGCTCGCCCCCGACACCGTGCTGCCCGAGCTCAAGCGACGACCGTCGAAGACCGAGTTCAGCGACGAGGACGTCGAGATCTGGACGCCGGGCGCACTCGGCGAACGCACCGTGAGTGACAAGGCGCTCCGCAAGCGGGTACGGGCAGCGGATGCCGCGGCCGAGCGCTCGCGTGGCGGCGAGTCGCCCGACCCCGAGTCGTCCGACCCCGACTCGTCCGGCCTGGAGTCGGCCGGCCTCGAGTCGGCTGGCCCCGACTCGGCCTCCACCGCCCCCTCCGCCAATGGCGGGTAGGCTTTCACCGCCCCTCCGCGTCCCATCGAAGAATCGAGGATCAGTGCGCTCGTCATCCGCCCTCATCGCCACGGCAGGCCTCGTCGCCGTGGTCCTGTCCGGCTGCGCTTCCGCTCCCGCCCCGGCGGCGAGCTCGGGTCGGTCGTCTGAGGCCGTGACGGTTCGCGGAGAGTTCGGCAGCGAGCCGAGGGTCGAGTTCCCGACGCCCCTCGAGCCCGAGGAGACGCAGTGCACCGAGATCATCGAGGGTGAGGGCGAGCTGCTCCAGGAGGGACAGTTCGTGCTGCTCGGCGCGTCGCTCTTCAACGGCAGCACCGGTGAAGAGGCGCAGGTGGTCGGGTACGACGACGATGCCGCGCCGCTCACGCTCGGCGGCGACACGCCGATCGCGTTCACGAAAGGCCTCAGCTGCGCACGCGAAGGCTCGCGGGTCGTCGTGGTCGCGCCCTCGGAGGAGCTCATCAGCCCGGGCAGCGACCCCGAATCCGCGGCCGGCGGCGATAGCCTCGTGGCCGTCTTCGACGTGCAGCGCGCCTTCCCGGCACGGGCCGACGGAGCACCGCAGCTGACGCGCGACGGCTTCCCGGCGGTCGTGCTCGCGCCCGACGGGCGCCCGGGCATCACGGTGCCGAAGGCCGACCCGCCGGTCGACGAGGTGTCCGAGGTCGAGGTGCTGAAGCGCGGCAACGGCGGCGTCGTCGAAGACGGCGACACCGTCGTGGTGCAGTACACGGGCGTGACCTGGGCGGACGGCGAGGTCTTCGACTCGAGCTGGGAGAACGGCGCGCCGACGACCTTCGTCGTCGGTGACGGCGACGAGGCGCAGGTCATCCCGGGCTTCACCAAGGCGATCGTCGGGCAGTCCGTGGGATCGCAGGTGGGCGTCATCGTGCCCCCGTCCGAGGGATACGGCGACCAGGCGGCCGGTGCCATTCCCGCCGGCTCCACGCTCTTCTTCGTCATCGACATCCTGGGCGTGATCTGATCTGCCGGCGGCGGCCGAGGTCCGGCCGCGGTTCAGTATGATCGCTCGTGTGGCTGGAGCAGCGCGCGCGGGGGAGTCGAGGATTCCGGTCGAAGACCGACTCTTCAGTCTCGTTCTGGCACTGCTCGCCACCGAGACCGGCCTCCTGAAGTCCGAGATCCTCTCGTCGGTGCGCGGCTACGCCGAACGCTACGATCCCGCAGGCCAGAATGCGAACCTCGAGCGGCAGTTCGAGCGCGACAAGGACGACATCCGCGAGCTCGGCATCCCGCTCGAGACGGTCGAGTCTCCCGATCGTCCCGGTGACAACCAGGCGCTGCGTTACCGCATCCCGAAGGGCCAGTACGACCTTCCCGACGAGGTGCGTTTCACTCCCGACGAACTCGCCCTGCTCGGTCTTGCCGCCGAGGTGTGGCGTGAGGCCTCCCTCTCGGCCGACTCGCAACGCGCACTCACGAAGCTCCGCTCGCTCGGCATCGAACCCCGCGAGCCGGTCATCGGCTACGCGCCGAGGCTGCGCGTGCGGGATGCCTCGTTCGAGCCGCTGCGCCAGGCGCTCGATCGCCGCCAGACGGTGCGCTTCCGGTACTTCAAGCCCGGTGAGGCCGCGCCGCGCCAGCGCACCGTCGATCCGCTCGCGGTCGTGCTGCACGAGGGCCGATGGCACCTGCACGGCTTCGACCACGACGTCCGCGAACCGCGCACGTTCCTCCTCTCGCGCATCATCGGCCCGGTGGCGCCCGTTCCCGGCCGCACCTTCGAGGCGCCGCCCCCTGGCATCCAGGACCGGATCCTCGCCGAACTCGACGCGCTGCGCCTGCAGAACAGCGCGGATCTCGCGGTGACCGCCGGAAGCGACGCCGAGATACGACTGGGCCGGCGTGCCGTGCTGCGCGACGACGACGCGGGCGTCATCCGGATGCACTACACGGATGTCGCGGTGTTCGCCGACGAGCTCGCCGCCTACGGGCCCGAGGTCCGGGTGCTCGCGCCCGACTCGCTCCGCGACGCGGTGCGCTCGCGCCTGGAGACGGTCGCGGCGGCGCATCGCGGCGGTGGGGAGCAGTGATGGCCGCCCGCCCGAAGCCGCTGAAGGGGCCCGACAAGCTCGTGTTCCTGCTCTCGTTCGTGCCGTACCTGCTCGAACAGCGGGTCGTCGACGTCGCAGAGGCCGCGACGCACTTCGGCATGACCGAAGAGGAGATCCGGGAGGCCGTTCGCCTCATCGCCACGTCCGGCCTCCCCGGATCCACCGGGACGTATCAACCGAACGACCTCTTCGACATCGACTGGGACTCCTTCGAAGACGACGACGTCATCGTCATCGTGCACCACGTCGCGATCGACGATGCACCGCGACTCTCGGCGCGTGAGGCCGCGGCGCTCATCGCCGGCCTCCAGTACCTCTCGGCGTCGCCCGAGAACGCCGACAGCGCTTCACTCGCGTCGCTCATGGACAAGCTCACCGCCGGGGCATCCGCCGCACCGAGTAGGCTCGCCGTGGCCGAGTCCGAAGCCGACGCCTCGCTCGCCACGATCCGCTCGGCGGTGGCCGAGGGTCGCCAGCTCGAATTCGACTACCTCAACGCCCGAGGCGAGCGTCGTCGGCGGCGGGCCGACCCTCTTCGGATCATCTCGCAGGACGCCGACTGGTATCTGCAGGCGTACTGCCACTTGCGCGAGGACGTCCGCAATTTCCGCGTCGACCGGATGAGCGGACTGCTCGTCACCGAAGAGCCGATCGGCGACCACTCGCATCGTCGGGTTCCCGACACCCTGTTCCAGGGCTCGGATTCCGACCTCGACGTCGTCGTCGACGTCTCTCCCGAGGCGCTCCCGCTGATCGCCGACTACCTCGCCGACTCGAGCACGCAGGAAGTCGACGAGCGCTTGCGGGTGACGCTTCGGCTCGCCCACGTGCACGGCCTGAAGCGGCTCGTCGCCGGACTGCCGGGCCTCATCACGGTCGTCGCGCCGGCGGAGGCTCGCGCCGCCGTGGCGGATTGGGCCGCCGCCGGGCTCGCCGGATATTCCGATGCGGGTACGATGCGAGAGCGCCGGACCGGCGACCGTTAGACTGTCGACAACATTCCCCGAGAACGGACGAACACTCATGTGGCAAGGCTTCACCGGTTGGCACGCACTCATCATCCTCGTGGTCATCCTGCTGCTCTTCGGAGCCCCGAAGCTCCCGGCGCTCGCCCGCAGCCTCGGACAGTCGATGAAGATCCTGAAGAGCGAAGTCCGCAGCGACAAGGGTGACGATGCGACGGCGACGACCGAGGCAGAGGCCGCGCCGAAGTCCGACGAGCCGAACTCCGGCAAGAGCGCCTGACTCCGATGACCGCGGTGAAGGATCGCGGGCAGAAGAACCGCGAGAAGCGGATGTCGCTCGGCGCGCATCTCATCGAGCTGCGCAAGCGCCTCTTCATCTCGGCGCTGGCGGTCGTCGTCGGCGGAATCGCCGGCTGGGTGCTCACCGACCTGTTCGTCTGGGAGGCCATCCAAGATCCGGTGAAGCGTGTCGCTGAGGCCAATGCCGCCGGCGAAGGCACGACCGCGATCATCTTCCCGACGATCTCGAGCGCGTTCGACCTCAGGCTGCAGATCGCCTTCACGCTCGGCCTCGTGCTCTCGAGCCCGGTGTGGCTGTACCAGATCTTCGCGTTCCTCGTGCCTGGCCTGAACACGCGTGAGCGCAAGTTCACCTTCGCGTTCTTCGCCACCGCGATCCCGCTGTTCTTCGCCGGCTGCGCTGCCGGCTGGTTCGTGCTCCCCAACATCGTGAAGCTGATGACCAGCTTCGTGCCCGCCGGGGCCGAGTCCCTGCTCACGGCCAAGGAGTACATCGACTTCGTGCTGAAGCTCGTGGTCGCGATCGGCGTGGCCTTCGTGGTTCCGGTGTTCCTCGTGCTGCTGAACTTCGCCGGAATCCTGAGCGCGGCGGCGCTCATCAAGTCGTGGCGCATCGCGATCCTCGTGATCGTCCTGTTCACGGCGATCGCGACGCCGTCGGCCGACGTCGTCTCCATGTTCATGCTCGCCATCCCGATGATCGCGCTGTACTTCGCGGCCTGGGGCATCGCCCACCTTCACGACAAGCGCGTCGAGCGCAGGAATCGCCTGGAGTTCGGCAGCGCTGTCTAGGCTGGAGGGGTGATGAGCCTCTCTCCGGCCGAGCGCTACGCGCTGTCTCGACAGCAACGGCGACAGCCGCGGCTCGCGGAATTCGCCTCCCGATTGCGTTTCGACCTCGACCCGTTCCAGTACGCCGCGTGCGGAGCGCTCGACGAGGGCCGGAGCGTGCTCGTCGCCGCACCGACGGGCGCGGGCAAGACGGTCGTCGCCGAGTTCGCGGTCTTCCTCGCCATGCAGGAACCGGGCGAGAAGGTCTTCTACACGACGCCCATCAAGGCGCTCAGCAACCAGAAGTACCAGGAGTTCGTCGAGGAGTGGGGCGCCGACAGGGTGGGCCTGCTCACAGGCGACACGAACATCAACTCGAGCGCTCGCATCGTCGTGATGACCACCGAGGTGCTCCGCAACATGCTCTATGCCGATTCCCCGCTGCTCGACCGCCTCGCCTACGTGGTCATGGACGAGGTGCACTATCTCGCCGATCGCTTCCGCGGGGCCGTGTGGGAAGAGGTGATCATCCACCTTCCTGAGGCGGTGCGCCTCGTCTCCCTGAGCGCCACCGTGTCGAACGCCGAGGAGTTCGGCGATTGGCTGCAGGCGGTCCGTGGCGATACCGACGTCATCGTCTCCGAGGATCGACCGGTGCCGCTCGAGCAGCATGTGCTCGTGAAGGCGAAACTCATCGACCTCTTCGACTCCTCCGGGCAAGCCGCGACGAATCGTGTGAATCCCGAGCTGCAGCGTCTCGCCCGTTCGGGCGGGCGCTCGATCTCCACACGATCGGCGCGCGGTCGACGCGGGAGCGATCGCGGGAGGTTCCACCAACCCTCGCCACGGGAGGGCCGGGTCGAGCGCCCCGATGTGGTCGAACTGCTGCACGGCAAGCACCTGCTGCCGGCGATATTCTTCATCTTCTCCCGAGCCGGCTGCGATCAGGCGGTCCGACAGGTGCTGCGCTCGGGCATCCGCCTCACGGAAGCGGCCGAACGCGATGAGATCCGGTCGATCGTCGAGGCTCGTGCGCGGATGCTCCGCGACGAGGACCTCGCCGTGCTCGGCTATTGGGAGTGGCTCGAGGGGCTGCAACGTGGCGTCGCCGCCCACCACGCCGGGATGCTGCCGGCGTTCAAGGAGGTCGTCGAGGAGCTCTTCCAGCTCAAGCTCCTGAAGGTCGTCTTCGCCACCGAGACCCTCGCGCTCGGGGTCAACATGCCGGCCCGATCGGTCGTGCTCGAGAAGCTCGAGAAGTTCAACGGGGAGGCCCGCGTGCCGATCACGCCGGGCGAGTACACCCAACTCACCGGGCGCGCAGGTCGCCGTGGCATCGACGTCGAGGGGCACTCGGTCATCCAGTGGGTGGACGGGCTCGACCCCGAGGCCGTCGCCGCCCTCGCTTCCCGTCGCAGTTATCCGCTCAACTCGAGCTTCAAGCCCACCTACAACATGGCCGTGAACCTCGTCGACCAGTTCGGGCGAGAGCGCACGAGACAGATCCTCGAGCTGTCGTTCGCCCAGTTCCAGGCCGACCGGGCCGTCGTCGATCTCGCCCGCACCCTGCGCAAGCAGGAGGACTCGATGGCGGGGTACGAAGAGGCGATGCGCTGTCATCTCGGCGACTTCGGCGAGTACGCGGCCATTCGCCGACGCATCGGCGAGCTCGAACGTCAGACGTCGAAGGGCAACCCGACGCACTCGCAGCGCGAGCGCCTGCAGCGCGAACTGACGGCCGCCCGCAAGACGATGCGGGCCCACCCCTGCCACGGCTGCGCGGAACGCGAACAGCACGCTCGTTGGGCCGAACGCTGGTGGCGGCTGAAGCAGGAGCACGACCAGCTCTCGCGGCAGATCCGCACCCGTACGGGCCAGGTCGCGAAGCGGTTCGACCGCGTGGCCGAAGTGCTCGAGCAGCTCGGGTATCTCGAGCGCGACGACCGCGGCTCGCTCGTCTCGACCGCGGCCGGACGCATCCTGAAGCGCATCTACGGCGAACGTGACCTGCTCGTAGCCGAGTGCCTGCGCCAGGGCCTGTGGGACGGGCTCGACGTGGGTTCGCTCGCCGCGATGGCGGCGGCGTTGGTCTACGAGCCCCGCCGCGACGATCGCGGCGTCGAGTACCGGCTGCCGCGCGGCCGATTCCGCGCCGCGTTCGAAGCGACGACGGATGTCTGGAGCGAACTCGACGACCTCGAGCGCGATCACCGCCTCTCGGGGAGCGAACAGCCCTCACCGGCGCTCGCCACGGCGATGCATGCCTGGGCCAACGGCGCCGCCCTGGGGGCTGTGCTCGCCGACACCGAGCTCGCTGCGGGCGACTTCGTTCGTCTGACGAAGCAGGTGGTCGACCTGCTCGACCAGATCTCGATCGTGGCGGATGCCGAGCTCGGAGCGACCGCTCGAGCAGCCATCGACGCGGTGCGTCGAGGCGTGGTCGCCTACGGCTCGGTCGCCTGAGCCTCGGGCCGTTCGCATAGGCTGATCTGGTGCCCGAGAACGCCCGCCGACCGCTCCTGCCGCTATGGGGCGCGGTGCTCGTCGCGGTGATCGGCGGCCTCGTGTACGACCTCGCATTTCCGGGAGCCGGCATCTGGCCGCTCGCCTTCGTGGGCATCGCGTTCGCACTCGTCGGGCTCATCGGACGCCGATCCTGGTCGGCCGCGCTCGTCGGGTTCGCGTTCGGTCTCGCGTTCTACCTGCAGCAGGTCTCGTGGACCTCGCTCTACCTCGGTCCGATCCCGTGGCTCGCGCTGTCGATCCTCGAATCCGCGATCGTGGCGGGCGGTGCGGTGCTCATCGCGCTCGCCTATCGGTGGGTGCCGCGCGCGGGAGACACTCGGTGGGTCCGCCTCATCCTGCTGCCGGCGCTCGTGGCTGGTCTCTGGTGCGTGCGCGAGGCCGTGACCGGCACGATGCCCTACGGCGGCTTCCCATGGGGGCGCGCCGCCCTCAGTCAGTCCGAGAGCCCGTTCGCCGAGCTCGTGTCGTGGCTCGGGTCCACGGGGCTCGGCTTCCTGATGGTCGCGATCGTCGCGGCGACGATCGAGTGGGCGCGCATCGGCGGCTGGCGGGATCGACGCGCGACGGCGCTGTCGGCGACGACCATCGTCGGACTCGTGCTCGTCGGAACCCTCGTCCCGGCGTGGGCGACGACGCCGAACGGGGAGCTCCGGGTGGCGAGCGTGCAGGGCGACGGGCCGGCGGCGTACTTCGACGAACGCTCGCCCGGCGACATCCTCGCTGCCCAGCTCGAGGCCACTCGACCCATCCTCGACGAGCCCGACGTGGACGTGCTGCTCTGGCCCGAGGGCGGCTCCGACATCGACCCGACGCGGAGCGAGTCGGTGGCGGGCATCTTCGACTCGCTGAGCGAACGACTGGATGCGCCCGTCGTGCTCAACACGGTCACCACGAACGGAGCGGAGTTCTTCAACACCTCGCTGCTGTGGCGGGCGGGGGAGGGCGCGGTCGAGCGCCACTCGAAGCGCCACCCGGTGCCGTTCGGCGAGTACATCCCCGATCGGTGGTTCTACGACGCGATCGTCCCCGACCTCACCGGGCTCATTCAGCGCGGCTACACGCCGGGCTCCGACGCACCGGTCTTCGACGTCGGCGGCGTCGTGACGGGGCTCGCGATCTGCTTCGACGTCATCTATGACGAGCTGATCTGGGAAGGCGCCAGCGACGGTGCCGAGCTGTACATGTTCCAGACGAACAACGCCGACTTCCGCGGCACGGACGAGAACGTGCAACAGCTCGCGATCGCCAGGTTGCGTGCGATCGAGACGGGCCGCTCAGTCGTGAACATCTCGACGGTCGGCACGAGTCAGGTCATCGATCCGTCCGGCCGCACGATCGATTCGCTCCCCGCCGACGAGCCGGGGGCCATGGTGACCGATGTCGAACGGCGCACGGGCCTGACGCCGTCGGTGGTTCTCGGGGCGTGGACGCCGGGCGTGATCGTCGTCAGCTCGCTCATCGCGCTCGTGGCGGCCGGCCTCCTCGCGCGCCGGCGCACCGGCGCGACCGCGCGCGAGGTCACGGTGGAACTGGAGAGAACGCCTTAGGCGCCGATCTTCTGCTGCCCGCGTCGTGCTCGCAGGTAGGCCAGACGCTCCTCGAGCAGCTCCTCGAGCTCGGCGCGGGTGCGGCGCTCGAGCAGCATGTCCCAGTGGGTGCGCGCGACCTTCTCACCCGAGCGGTCGATGTCGACCGGCTTCGAGTCGACGAGGAGGGTGGCGGCAGCACCGCAGTACTTGCATTCCCACGTCTCGGGAAGCTCGGCTTCCGTCGAGAAGGTCATCACCGTCTCGCGACTGCACGCCTCACAGCGGTAGGTGTATTCGGCACGGTCGGCGAAGACGACGCCGTCCTCGCTCTGCAAGCTCTGCGCGCCGATTCGCATGCCTCGAAGGCTCCGGTCCGCCATGGCGTACTCCTCTCGATCGTCTTCAGGTATAAACGATCAAGCTGGGCATTCCCTTTCCGACCACTGAGTGATTGCCGGGGAATTCTCAGCTTCGCGCGGCGACGAGTGGAACCGCGAGGTCGGCGCGATCCGTGACGATCCCGTCCACGCCGAGATCGAGCAGCCGCGTCATATCGGCGGCTTCGTTCACGGTCCAGACGTGCACCTCCGCACTCGATCGATGCGCCGCCTCGACGAAGCGCGGGGTCACGAGCTGCAGGGGACCGGCGCGTTCGGGAACCTGGAGTGCGATCGCGCCGCCGAGCGCGGCCGTCATCGCAACCCGCGAGCGCATCGTGGCGGCGAGGGCGCAGCGGATGACGCCGGTGCGCCCCGCAGAGGTCACGGCATCGGGAACGGCTCGCCCGAGGCGACGCCGTCTCGCGTCCGAGAAGCTCGTGAGCAGCACGCGGGACCCGGAGCGAGTGCGTCCCACCGCCGTGACCGCCGGCTCGACGGCAGCCGTCACCTTCACGTCGATGTTGAACCGCAGGTCGGGGAAGCCATCCAGCGCCTCCTCGAGCGAGCAGAACCCCTGCCCGTGACCGAGATCGATGCGCCGGAGCTCGCTCATCGTGAGTTTCCCGACCGGAACGTCACGCGCCGCCACGCGCCGAAGGCTCGCGTCGTGCGCGACGACGGCGACGCCGTCGTACGAGACGTGCACGTCGGTCTCCACATACCGAGCGCCGACCGCCGCGGCCCTGGCGAACGCGAGCAGCGTGTTCTCGGGAGCCTCGACCGCGAGTCCGCGGTGCGCGAGCACACGCGGCCTCGGCAGATCGAGATAGCCGGATGCCACAGCTCCGCGACAGGTCAGGCGCGAGTGGCGGAACCGCCGGCGGCCGAGCCCGCCTCCGGATCGGACCCGCCTCCGTGCGACGGCGTGAATGCCCGGCCGATGCCCTTGAGCGCCTCGGTGAGTTCGCTCGGCACGATCCAGAGCTTGTTCGCCTCGCCCTGCGCGATCTGGGGGAGGGTCTGCAGGTACTGGTAGGCGAGGAGCTTCGGGTCGGGATCGCCCTTGTGGATGGCGTCGAAGACCGTCAGGATCGCCTCCGCCTCGCCCTGCGCCCGCAGGACCGCCGCCTTCGCATCGCCCTCTGCCTCGAGGATCGCGGCCTGGCGCGCTCCCTCCGCCGTGAGGATCGCGGACTGCTTCGTTCCCTCGGCTGTGAGGATGAGCGCTCGGCGGTCTCGTTCGGCGCGCATCTGCTTCTCCATCGAGTCCTGGATCGAGACGGGCGGGTCGATGGCCTTCAGCTCCACGCGCGAGACGCGGATGCCCCACTTGCCGGTGGCTTCATCGAGCACGATGCGGAGCTGGCCGTTGATGTTGTCGCGGCTCGTCAATGCCTCTTCGAGGTTCAGGCCGCCGACCACGTTCCTGAGCGTGGTGGTCGTGAGCTGCTCGACCGCTCCGAGGTAGTTCGCGATCTCGTAGGTGGCCGCGCGCGCATCGGTGACCTGGAAGTAGACGACCGTGTCGATCGACACGACGAGGTTGTCCTCGGTGATGACGGGCTGCGGGGGGAACGACACGACGGTCTCTCGCATGTCCACCAGCGGCCGGAGGCGGTCGATGAACGGCACGAGGATGTTGAGGCCGGGCGTGAGCGTCTTGTGGTACCGGCCGAGCCGCTCGACGACTCCGGCATACGCCTGGGGAATGATGCGAATGGATTTCGCGAGCACGACGATCACGAAGATGACGATCGCGGCGACGACGATCGTCACGATGATTGCGGACACGTCGATCACTGGGGAGCACTCCTCTCAACCGGCACGACGACTGCCGTCGCACCATCGATGCCGGTGACGAGCACTCGCTCGCCGACCGCGACATCCGTCTGCTCGGTGATGGGGGAGAGGCGGGCGGTCCAGACCTCTCCGTTCTGGAGACGAACCTGGCCGCCGGCCGCCGTGATCGTGCGCACGACCGAGCCGTCGGCGCCGATGAGTGCATCGATGTTGCTCCGCGCGGGATCACCGCCTCGACGCAGCATCCGGAGCAATGGCGGTCGCAGCACGAGGATGAGCGCGACGGCCACGATGGCCGCGATGATGAACTGGGCCCACCAGGGGATCCCGAACAGGCCCGAGAGCAGGCCTGCGACGCTGCCGAGCGCGAGCATGAGGAACGTCATCTCGAGCGTGAAGACCTCGATCGTCGCGAACGCGAGGATGAGGATCAGCCACACGATCCACGCGTATTGGGTCAGCACATCCAAGCTCGGTCTCCTTCATCGGCGTCCTTCATGAAACTAGCAGTGCCACGGGCGCTGCGGGGGAGTTGGTAGTCTCGGTTCGGCGTTGCGCCAGTCTGCGACGACCGTCGTCCGAAGCTCGAGGAGTGCCCAGCCGTGACCAATCCATTGACCCCCGGATCGCTCAGCGGCCGTGTCGCCCTCGTCACCGGTTCGTCCCGCGGCATCGGCGCCGACACCGTGCGTTACCTCGCCGAGGCGGGCGCGGCCGTCGTGGTGAACTACCGGAGCAAGGCGCCCCGCGCCGAGAAGATCGTCGCCGAGATCGTCGCCCGAGGCGGCCGCGCGATCGCCGTCGGGGCCGACCTCACCGACCCCGCTTCGGTCGAGGCGATGTTCGAGCGCACGGTCGCCGAGCTGGGGCCGATCGATCTCCTGGTGCTGAACGCCTCGGGTGGAATGGAGGCCGGCATGGGCGACGACTACGCGATGCGTCTGAACCGCGACGCGCAGGTCAACGTCGTCGAACGCGGGCTCCCGCACCTCGGGGACGGCGCTCGAATCGTCTTCGTCACGAGCCACCAGGCGCATTTCATCCGCACGACGCCGACGATGCCCGAGTACGAGCCCGTCGCGCGTTCGAAGCGTGCAGGGGAGGACGCGCTCCGCGAGAAGCTGCCGGAGCTCGAGGCGGCCGGCGTCGAGTTCGTCGTCGTCTCGGGGGACATGATCGAGGGGACGATCACGGCCACGCTCCTCGAACGAGCGAACCCCGGCGCCATCGAGGCGCGGAAGCAGGACGCCGGTCGACTCTTCAACGTCGCGGAGTTCGCCGCCGAGGTCGCGTCAGCGGCCGTCGATCCGATTCCCGCCGATCACACCCGCTACGTCGGCGACACATCGGGCTTCGCCCGGGAGAGCTGACTCGAATCCCGTACGACGGAGGCCGGTGCCGCGCTGTGCAGCACCGGCCTTCGTCGGTGTTCGGGTGTCACACCGCTGGGGTGGCACCCGTCCCCGCGTCATTCGGCGGAGAGGGCGCTCTCGCCGTGCGGCGCTCCGACCGGCTTGGACTCGGGCGACCCACGCTGGCGAAGGTAGATCGACAGGGCGATCATGCTGCCGACGGCCAGGAACTCGGACTGCCAGTTCTGCAGTGTGCGATTCCAGAAATCGGCCGACACGATGTACTCGCCCAGCGTGATCAGCGACTGGCCGTGCTCGAGCTGCTCGGCATTGAACACCACGAGTCCCGCCACGGCCTGCGCCGTCCAGGCGAGCAGGAAGATCGCACCCATCACGACCAGGAGCGAGTTGGAGAAGAGCGTGTGCCGCCAGTCGGTCACCTTCGCCCAGAGCGGCGAGTCGGGGCGCGCGTGCTTGCGCACGAGCTGCTCCTTGTCTGAGCCGAGGCCTTCGTCGCCGGGCTTCTTCGACTCGGGAGAGCCCTTCTGCACCAGCCAGATCGTCGCGAAGATGAAGAGGAAGAACTGCAGATACTCGGACTGCCAGTTCTCGGCCACGTCGACGACGAACTCCGACGAGGTGACGAACTGTCCCCACGTCACGGAAGACGCTCCGTGCGCCGCTTGCTCCGCGTTGTACTCGAAGAGTCCCGCGACGGACTGCCCGATGAGCGCCAGCACGAACAGCGCACCGAAGAAGATACTCAGGCCGTGGTTCCGAAGCCGCATGCCGTCACCGTCCGATCATCGGGATCGCGAGCATGTACAGCAGACCGACGGCGATCACGCCCAGCCACAATGTGAAAACTATCCGCATGTCCGAACCGTATCGGTGCGCCGCACCGGCTCGTCAAGCCCTTCGGCCCTCGTGCGGCCAGGCCTATCGTTCTCGCCTCGTCGCCGGCGGAGCGACCGCATGGCGCTTCGGGCATACGCCGGCCCATGGATGCAGCCACGAGACCTGGCCCCGCACCTCCGACCGAATGCCACTCGAAGAAATCAAGCCCCTGCCGCTTTCGTACTTCGAGGAGGAGCATCATGAGTGAAAGGAGTGTCTCATGAGCGCACAAGCACCATCCACGAGGCGGTATGCGGAGACGGCGGTTCAGAAAGCCGCTCTCATCGTCGGAATCGTCTTCCTCGTCGTCGGACTCGCGGGGTTCATCCCAGGGTTGACCGCGAACATGGAGTCCATGCAGTTCGCCGGACATGAGTCCGGAGCGCTGCTCCTCGGTGTCTTCCAGGTGTCGATTCTCCACAACATCGTCCACCTGCTGTTCGGCATCGCGGGCGTCGCGCTGGCGAGGTCGATCAGTGGTTCACGCAACTACCTCATCTGGGGCGGGGCGATCTACGCGGTCCTCTGGTTGTACGGGCTGTTCCTCTCCGGCGACCACCCTGCGAACTTCGTGCCCTTGAACGCCGCCGACAACTGGCTGCACCTCGTGCTCGCCATCGGCATGATCCTCCTCGGCGTCCTGCTCGGCCGGCGCGATCGAGTGTCCGCCCGAACGGCATAAGCAGTCGCTGCCACGTCACCGACGTGCGATGTTTCGCATCGCACGTCGGTGAGTGCGTGCCTAACGCCGTTCTCCACTGCGAGGCTCGCGTTGAAGTACGAACCTGACACATGCTCACGTACCTCGATGCGTCTCGATTCGACGTTCGCATCGGCAGCGACGTCGAGCTGCACCACTGCGGCCATGCCCGCTCGAATCCCATCGTCTCGATCTCTTTGAGGGATCGACCGAGATGGCGGTGGCCGAGAGCACTGATGGCGACGGATGCCAAGAAACCCGCCGGCAGGCGACGCGCCGTGACCCCTCTCGGCGGACGCCGATAATGCACATTATGTCGGATTACGCGTCGACGGTCGGGTCTGCGGGTCTCGGCCACTCCCCATCAGCACGGCACGGGACGCCTCCGACGATCGGACGACCGGCTGACCCGTCACCGTGCACGACGAACTTCACTCCCGTTCGCTCGAGAGGACGATGAGCTGCTGCGTCGCGCGTGTCATGGCGACGTACCGGTCGACGGCGCGCTCGATCCCGCTGCCGAACGACTCAGGCTCGACGACGATGACGAGGTCGAACTCGAGGCCCTTCGACAGCTGGGGCGTCAGGATTCGCACACGCTCGGACGGCACGAGCGTGGAGCTCGAGCCGCCGATGACGCACGCGACCCCATGGTCATGGGCGGCGAGCCAGCCCTCGAGGATCGACTCCAGGTCCGCGGTGGCGCCGTACGTGACGGGGGTTCCGCTCGATCGCACGGAGATCGGCACGTTGGCGTCGGGAAGCACCGCGCGGATCACGGGCTCGGCTTCGGCCATGACCTCCTCCGGCGTCCGGTAGTTGATCGTCAGCGAGGCGAGGTCGATACTCCCCAGCCCGACGCGCTCGAGCCGCTCCCGCCACGATTCCGTGAACCCCTGCCGCGCCTGCGCGCGGTCCCCCACGACGGTGAAGCTGCGAGACGGGCATCGGCGCAGCAGCATCCGCCACTCGGCGTCAGTCAGTTCCTGGGCTTCGTCCACCACGATGTGCGCGAACGGTCCGGCGAGCTCGTCGGGATGATGCGCCGGCAGCGCCGACTCGTCGTCGAGCGTGTTCTGCGCGTCGCGTCGCCTGAGGATCGACATCAGGAGCATCTCCGAGTCGTCCGCAGCGATCAGATCGTCGATGACGCGTGACCTGCGTTCGCGCTCGACGGCGATTGCGGCCTCACGGCGGCGATCCCGCTGAGAAGCCTCCGGATCACCGATCCGCTGCCGGGCGGTGTCGAGGAGGGGCAGGTCCGACACGGTCCAGGCGCGGGCGTCGCGGCGCTGGAGGGCCTCCACCTCGCCGACGCCGAGCCACGGCGCGCTCGCGTGGAGGTAGGCGGGCATGGACCACAGGTCTGCGAGCACGCCGGCGGGATCGAGGATCGGCCATGCGCGGTTGAGCGCTGCTCGCAGCTGCCGGTTCTGGATCAGTGATCTCCGGAGGACGTCCGTGGGGACCTCCTCGTCGTGCTTCGCCTCGAGTATCGCGAGCAGCTGCTCCCAGACCTGATCACGTGCCTCATTGTGCGAGGCGCCGGGTTCTCGCGCATCGAAGGCATCGGCCCAGTCGTCGGCGCTCAGCACGATGTCGGCCCATTCGGTCTCGACGATCATGCCGCCGGCGGGTGGCGTCTCATGGAACCGCACCGCGTTCTCGATCGCCTCGACCATCGCCGTGGTGGACTTCAGCGCAGCGACGACGGGATCCGCCTCCACCGGAGCGGAGGTGCCCTCCGGGACGAGATCGCGCACGGTACACGTCGTCACCCCCTCCTCCCCCAGGCTCGGAAGCACGTCGGACACGTAGTCGAGGTACGCCTGGTGCGGGCCGACGAAAAGCACACCTCCGCGGCGGTGCGACAGTCGAGGGTCCGAGTACAGGAGATATGCGGCGCGATGCAGCGCGACGACGGTCTTGCCCGTTCCTGGCCCGCCGTCGACGACGAGGGTTCCTCGGGAACCCGCTCGGATGATGGCATCCTGATCGGCCTGGATGGTGGCCAGCACATCGCGCATACGGTCCGACCTGCTGCTCCCGAGGCTCGCGATGAACGCGGACTGGTCGTCGAGCGCCGCATGCCCGTCCAGCGCGTCGGGCGCGAACACCTCGTCCCAGTAGTCGCTGATGCGGCCCCGCGTCCAGTGGTAACGTCGACGGCTCGCCAGGCCCATCGGGTCAGCGTGGGTGGCGCCGAAGAACGGCTCCGCCGCCTGCGACCGCCAGTCGACGAGCAGCCGGCGCCCGGAACGATCGGTGAGTCCAGATCGACCGATGTACACCGGCTCGGGGTTGTCGACCTCCACCATGCGTCCGAGGCACAGGTCCAGGCCGAAACGGCGCAGGGTGCGAAGTCGCGCGGTCAGCCGGTGGATCTCCAGGTCTCGCTCGAGCGCCGCGTCGCCTTCGCCGACCGAAGCCCGCCGTACGGCGTCGAGTCGGTCGGACAGCTCAGCGACGGCGCCCTCGAGGCTCTCCTCGATGGCAGCGAACTGCCGCTCGTCGTCCGAGATCAGCCTCGGGTCGCCTTTCGCGGCAAGTCGGTCGGGAAGGGCGAACGCACTCGAAGTCACCGTCACGGTCGACGATTCTGGGCCATGACCGGGGTCTTGCGGCAAGCCCCCCGGTGCCCTATATCTTGAAAGTGAGGGAGGTCGTCGCCTCGAGTTCGATCAGGCTCCCTCCCCCGTCGGTGCGACGCCCTCTTCCGTCACCGGCTCCGGCTCGCCTTCGACCCATTCGAGCAGGTCGCCGGGCTGGCATTCGAGCACACGGCACATGGCGTCGAGCGTGCTGAATCGCACCGCCTTCGCCCTGCCGTTCTTCAGCACCGCCACATTCGCCGGCGTCAGTCCCACTCGGTCGGCGAACTCCCCCACGCTCATCTTGCGCTGGGCGAGCGCGACATCGATCCGCACCACGATGGGCATCAGATGACTTCTTCCAGGTCCGATTGCAGTGCCGCGGCCTGATGCAGGAGTGCGCGCATCACCACCACGGTCAGCATCACGACCCCCGCGATCAGCGTCACGCCGGTGAGGAAGATCGGCGTACCCGGATCGCGCAGCTCTGGCGTGAAGTAGATGACTCCGATCAGGTAGGCCGAGACCCCCGCGAGCAGCACCCAGGCGACGGCCATCGTCCACGAGATGACATCGACCCACACGAAGGACTCCCGACTGAAGATCCGATCAGCCCTGACGAGCGTCAGCAACCGCCACGTGCAGACGATGACGACTTGGAAGCACAGCGCTTCCAGGATCGCAAATGTCAGCAGCAGCCACGGGATGAAGCCGGACTCGGGGTTCTCTCGCGCCATCTGCGAGAACTCCCCCGGCAGGCTCATGAGCTGGGCCACGATCAGGCCCACGAACACGAGCACGAGCAACACCCTGAGGGGAACGACCACCCAATCGATCTTCTGCATAGATCGACTATCGCGAGTTATCTATCGTTTGTCAATCGACGAGGTCATCGGATGCCGCGTCCACACCCTCACGCCGTCGAGGATTCGGGCGCTACTCCCCCGCCGTGCGGCGCCCCGCGAACTTCTCGAGGCGTCGCCCGGTCGCCGGCATGCCGAGCTCGTTGTACGGCCCGGCCACCTCGTGCTCGGGAAGCCGCTCGTCGGTGGGACACTCGAGCACCGTGTTCGGCGTCGAATGGTCGATGACGTGCTCGAACATCGGATGGCCGCACAGCGGACAGGCGCGCTGATCGTGCGGAACGCTCTCGTCCTGTTCCGCCTCGGTCAGTGGCGGCGGCCCGAAGACGGGCAGCAAGGCCCGGTCGACCCGATCGAAGAACCGTGTGAACGTGTTGCCCTGAGGCGGGCTCGCCTCGTCGCGTGCCATGAGGCTGATGGTACGCCCGCTTCCGCGGGTCGCGCCAGCCTCCAAGGGGCGCCCTAGGCTGGGAATCATGCATTCGGATGCCGCCCTCCGCCCGGTCACCATCATCACGGGCGCGAGCCGTGGCATCGGCGCGGCGATCGCCGAGCGGCTCGCCGCCGACGGTCATGACCTCGTGCTGACCTACCGCGATCGCGAAGCCGATGCGCGCGAGGTGGCGCGCGCGTGCGAGGCATCCGGTGCCCGGGTGCTCCTGCTGCGGGTCGATCTCGCCGACCTCGAGGCGGCGGCCGCCGTCGTGCCGGCCGCGCTCGCCGAGTTCGGGCGGATCACCGGGCTTGTGAACAACGCCGGTATCACCGGGCGGATCGGCGGATTCCTCGACGGCTCCATCGAGGAATCCGAGCTCGTCTTCCGCATCAACGTGCTCGCACCCATCGTGCTCACGCGTGCCGCCATCGCCCACATGGCGACGGATCGCGGCGGCGAGGGCGGCTGCATCGTCAACATCTCCTCGGGGGCGGCGACGACCGGTGCGCCGAACACCTACATTCCGTACTCGATGAGCAAGGCCGCATTGAACGCGCTCACCACCGGCGCGTCGAAGGAGTTCGGCCCGGTCGGCGTGCGCGTGAACACCGTCTCCCCCGGCACAACGCGAACCGAGATCCACGCCGCTGCCGGCCGCCCGAACGCGCCCGACGAACGCGCACCGAACATCCCCATGCGGCGGCCGGGCGAAGTGCACGAGATCGCGGGCGCGGTCGCGTATCTCTTCTCAGCGGATGCCTCGTACACCTCGGGTGCCGACATCCGGGTCGCCGGCGGGAACTGATCCGACCCTCGCGGTCAGGCCTCGCCGAAACCCGACTCCGCCAGGGCTGCCAGCGCATCGACGGCCTGGGCGCCCTCAGGATCGTCGCTGGCGATCTCGACGGTCGCTCCCTTCGTCAGGCCGAGGGACATGATGGCGAGCAGGCTCTTCGCATCGGTGCCGTTGACCGTGACGCGCTGCGGGAATGTACTCGCGAGCTTCACGAGCTCCGCCGCCGGCCGCGCATGCAGTCCGTCGGCGTTGATGAGTGTCACCGTGCGCGAGTGTCGCGACGTCTCGCTGCCCCCCGCGGTCGTTCCTGCCGGTGTGCCCGCATCGGAGATCTCCGACGCCGCGCCGCGGGCCGACTCCGCCGCCCCGAGCACGTGGTCGAGGTCGTCGCCGCCCTCCGCGGAGACCGCCGCTGCGACGCCCCCCTCGACGAGGGGGGCGTCGGCGATACGCACACGCGCGCGGACCTCGTCGTCGAGGAAGTCGAGTGCCGTCTCGGCGGTGAGGATCGCCGAGCCGAGGTCGCAGAGCACGACGACGCCCGAGCCCGCGTCCGCCTCGGCGATCGCGCCGCTCACCCGATCGAAACTCGTGCCGATCCGGCCGTCGTCGGTTCCCCCGGCCGCGACGAGCGTCGCGGTCGGAGCCATCTGGCGGGCGAGTTCCACGAGACCCTCGGCGATGCGCGATGAGTGCGAGACGAAGACCAACCCGACTTTCCCGGAGCCTCCCACCTCACGCCCCCGCCGCCGCGTTCGCGGCATCCGCGGCGGCCTGCAGCAGCAGGGCGGTCGATTGCGCTCCGGGATCGCGGTGGCCGGCCGAGCGCTCGCCGAGATAGCTCGCCCGACCCTTTCGGGCGACGAGAGGTTCGGTCGCCTCCGCTCCCGACCGGGCAGCATCCGCCGCGGCGGCGAGCACGTCGGCGGCACTGCCGCCGTCGTTCGCTGCCGCCTCGGCCGCGTCGACGGCCGGCGTCCAGGCGTCGATCATGGTCTTGTCGCCGGGTTCCGCCTTCCCGCGGGTCACGATGCCGTCGCGAGCCGCCGCGAGCAGGGCGGCGATGGCAGCTCCGTCGAGGGATGTCGCCGGCCCGGCGGCGACCGCCCCCTTCAGGTACGCGGTGCCGTAGAGCGGACCGGCAGCTCCCCCGACGGTCGAGATGAGCGTCGTCGCGACGAGCTTCAGCACATCACCCGGTGTGGAACCGGCGGGCAGGTCATCGAGCTTCGGGAGCACCGCCTGGAAGCCGCGATCCATGTTCTCGCCGTGATCGCCGTCACCGATCTCACGATCGAGCGTCAGCAGCTCGACGCGATGCTCGGAGATCACCGCCGCGCTTCGCCGTACCCAGTCGACCGCCCACGTGATGTCGAGTGCCACTCGTCGCCTCCTATCGTCCCCACCGCAGTGCCGCGGTCTGCACGGGCGCATCCCACAGCGCGATCATCTCGTCGTCGAGACGCAGCACCGAGATCGACATCCCCTGCATCTCGAGCGCGGTGATGAAATTGCCGACGAGCGACCTGGCGATGGTGATGCCGCGTTCCTCGAGCACCTCGGCGGCCCGGCGGTAGGCGAGGTACAGCTCGACGAGCGGTGTCCCGCCCATGCCGTTCACGAACAGGAGGACGTCATCGCCGCCCTCGAAGGGAAGGTCTTCGAGGATCGGGCCGAGGAGCCGATCGACGAGGGCATCGGCCGGCTCGAGCTTGATCCGCTCCCGTCCGGGCTCGCCGTGGATGCCGATGCCGATCTCGATCTCGTCTTCGGCGAGTGTGAAGCTCGGTTCGCCGGCGTGCGGCACGATGCAGGGCGTGAGCGCGAGTCCCATGGAGCGCACGTTCGCGTTCACCCGCTCCGCGATCGTGGCGACCTCCTCGAGGGAGTCGCCCCGCTCAGCCGCGGCGCCCGCGATCTTCTCGACGAGCACGGTGCCGGCGACGCCTCGCCGACCAGCCGTGTACAGCGAGTCCTTCACGGCGACGTCGTCGTTCGTGACGACCGCGCGCACCTCGATCCCCTCGGCCGCCGCCAGGTCGGCCGCGGTCTCGAAGTTCAGCACGTCGCCTGTGTAGTTCTTCACGATGTGGAGCACGCCCGCCCCGCCGTCGACCGCCTTCGTGGCGGCGAGGATCGGGTCGGGTGTCGGCGAGGTGAACACCGCGCCGGGCACGGCCGCGTCGAGCATGCCGAATCCGACATAGCCGGCATGCAGCGGTTCATGGCCGCTGCCACCGCCGCTCACGATCCCCACCTTGCCGGCGATGGGTGCATCGGCGCGCACGACGTGGATCGGGTCCAGCGCCACCCGCACGAGGTCTGCGTGCGCGAGTCCGAACCCGGCGACGGACTCGTCGACGACTCGCTTCGGGTCGTTGATGATCTTCTTCACGGAGGTCCCTTCCCCATGGCTGCCGCACGCCGCGCGACCGTGCATCGGCGCCGATCCAGCACTCTCCGCAAACCTACGCCCGAGCGATGGCTCGCCGTAAGGGGCGGGAGGCGATTTCCCGCGCGCCCTTCCGGCCCGGCACGCGGCCTGAGTAATGTGTGCAGTGTTCCGCCCATGGGCGAAGCCCTCGGGCCAAGCGAAAAGGATGGATGGTCAACGTGGACAATCTCGGAGTGTTGTTCCTCGCCGAACTCGTCGGCACGGCGATGCTCGTGCTGCTCGGTTGCGGTGTGGTGGCCAACGTCGCCCTCGCCAAGACGAAGGGCTTCGGCGGCGGATTCCTCATGGTCACGATCGGCTGGGGCTTCGCGGTCTTCGCGGGCGTCGTCGTCGCCTATGCGTCCGGCGCTCACATCAACCCGGCGGTCACGCTGGGCCTCGTCGCCAACGGCGCGACCGAGTTCGGCAACCCCGCCTTCGACACGACCGTTCCCGTCAACGCCGTCTCGGTGCTCTCCTACATCGGCGCTCAGCTGCTCGGCGCGATCCTCGGCGCGGTCATCGTCTGGCTCGCGTACAAGCAGCACTTCGACGAGGAGCCGCTGCCGGCGTCGAAGCTCGGGGTGTTCTCGACGGGTCCTGGCATCCGCAACTACGCCTGGAACCTCATCACCGAGATCATCGGCACCTTCGTGCTCGTCTTCGTCGTCATCGGGTTCGGCCGGCAAGGGGATGCCTCGGGCCTCGCCGCGCTCGGCGCGCTGCCGGTCGCCCTGCTCGTGATCGGCATCGGCGTCTCGCTCGGTGGCCCGACCGGGTACGCCATCAACCCCGCCCGCGACCTCGGTCCGCGCATCGCCCACGCGATCCTCCCGATCCGCGGCAAGGGTGCGAGCGACTGGTCGTACTCCTGGGTTCCCGTCGTGGGCCCGATCATCGGCGGACTCATCGCCGGATGGCTCGCCATCCCGCTCCTGCCGCTCCTCGGTTGACAACTCCTGGGGCCGGTCCGCGAGGGCCGGCCCCGTTCCATCTGCATGAAGAAGGGACTCGCCGATCCGGTGGGTCCGCATATTGAGAGGAAGTCATGGCCGACTACATCCTGGCGATCGACCAGGGCACGACGAGCACACGCTCGATCGTCTTCGACAAGTCCGGTTCCATCGTCTCGACCGGTCAGCTCGAGCACGAGCAGATCTTCCCGAGGGCCGGCTGGGTCGAGCACGACCCGATGGAGATCTGGCGCAACACGCGGGAGGTGATCGGCCAGGCGCTCAGCCGCGCCGACATCACCCGCCACGACATCGCGGCCGTCGGAATCACGAACCAGCGCGAGACCGCGGTCGTCTGGGACCGCAACACGGGCGAGCCCGTGTACAACGCGATCGTCTGGCAGGACACCCGAACGCAGCCGATCGTCGACCGCCTCGCGGCCGACGGCGGCGTCGAGCGCTTCAAGCACGACGTCGGGCTCCCCCTCGCGACCTACTTCTCGGGCACCAAGATCGTCTGGATCCTCGAGAACGTCGAGGGCGCCCGCGAGCGGGCGGAGGCCGGCGACCTGATGTTCGGCACGACCGACTCGTGGGTGCTCTGGAACCTGACCGGCGGCGTCGACGGCGGCGTGCACGCGACAGATGTCACGAACGCGAGCCGCACGATGTTCATGGACCTCGAGACCCTGAGCTGGCGCGACGACATCCTCGAGGCGTTCGGGGTCCCCCGCTCGATGATGCCCGAGATCAAGTCCTCCTCCGAGGTGTACGGAACGGTCGAGCCCTCGAGCCTGCTCCGCGAGGTTCCGGTGGCCGGGATCCTCGGCGACCAGCAGGCCGCGACCTTCGGACAGGCCGCGTTCGATGCGGGCGAATCGAAGAACACCTACGGCACCGGCAACTTCCTCATCTTCAACACGGACACCGAGATCGTCCACTCGAAGAACGGCCTGCTCACGACGCTCGGCTACAAGCTCGGAGAGCAGCCGGCGCATTACGCGCTCGAGGGCTCGATCGCCGTGACGGGTTCCCTCATCCAGTGGCTGCGCGACAACCTGGGCCTCATCTCGAGCGCGCCCGAGGTGGAGGAACTCGCCAAGACCGTCGAGGACAACGGCGGCGCGTACTTCGTCCCGGCCTTCTCCGGCCTCTTCGCTCCATACTGGCGATCGGATGCTCGTGGGGCGCTCGTCGGCCTCACGCGGTACGTGAACAAGGGTCACATCGCGCGGGCGGCGCTGGAGGCGACGGCGTTCCAGACCCGCGAGGTGCTCGAAGCGGTGAACGCGGACTCCGGCGTGGACCTCACCGAGCTGAAGGTCGACGGCGGCATGATCGCGAACAACACGCTCATGCAGTTCCAGGCCGACATCCTCGGAGTGCCGGTGGTACGCCCCGTGGTGGCCGAGACCACGGCCCTGGGAGCCGCGTACGCAGCCGGCCTCGCCGTCGGATTCTGGTCGAGCCTCGACGAGCTGCGCGCCAACTGGCAGGAGGACTCCCGCTGGGAGCCCCAGATGCCCGCAGAGGAACGCGACCGACAGATCCGGCTCTGGAAGAAGGCGGTTTCGAAGACCTTCGACTGGGTTGACGAAGACGTCAAGTGATCGCGATATGAGAAGGGCCCCCGTCGATCGGCGGGGGCCCTTCTCACTGCGTCGGATGCCGAGTCAACGCGTGGTGGCGCTGATCCACTGCTCGAGCTTGCGGGCCGCCGCTCCGCTGTCGATCGCCGCTTCGGCGACGGCCATCTTGTCGCGGAAACGGTCGAGGATCGCCCGCTGCAGCTGCGCCGGATCCTGGGCGAGCTCGAACGAGACGAGACCGGCCGCCGCGTTGAGCACCACGATGTCGCGCACCGGCCCGCGAGCGCCCCCCAGTACCTCGTGGACGATCTCCGCATTGTGCGCGGCATCGCCGCCGGCGAGCTGCTCGATGCTCGCGCGACCGATGCCGAGATCGCGGGGGTCGAGGTCGTGCTCCTTCACGGTTCCGAGCGACACCTCCCACATGTGGCTGTGCCCGGTCGTGGTGAGTTCATCGAGTCCGTCGTCGCCGCGGAACACGAGCGCCGTCGCACCTCTCGTCTGGAACACGCCGACGATCAGGGGCACCCGATCCAGATGTGCCACGCCGACGGCGGATGCCTCGGGACGAGCGGGGTTGCAGAGCGGGCCGAGGAAGTTGAAGACGGTGGGTACGCCGAGTTCCGCCCTCACGGCTCCGGCGTGCCGGAAACCGGGATGGAACGCCGCGGCGTAGGCGAAGGTGATGCCCGCCTCGCCGAGCACCTGGGCGACGCGCTCGGCGGAGAGCGAGAGGTCGAGCCCGAGCGCCGCGAGCACGTCGGAGGAGCCCGACGACGAGCTCGCGGCCCGATTGCCGTGCTTGATGACGGGCACGCCGGATGCCGCGGCGACGATCGAGGCCATGGTCGACACGTTCACCGTGCCGAACCGGTCGCCGCCGGTGCCGACGATGTCGAGCGCCATCGGGTCGACCGGGAGCGGGATGGCGTGCTCGAGCACCGCATCCCTGAAGCCGACGATCTCGTCGACGGTCTCGCCCTTCACGCGCAGCGCGACGAGGAAGCCGGCGAGCTGTGCCGGCGTGACGGTGCCCGTCATGACCTGCTCCATGCACCACGCCGCATCCGACACGCTGAGGTCTTCGCCGTCGAGCAGCATGGAGATGATGGTCGGCCAGTTGTGTTGGGCGGGCATGGACCGATCCTACCGACGGGATTCACGGTGGATTCACGGCGCGAACCGATCGCGAAGTTAGGATTCCCTAACCGTTCGACGTCGAGAGGACTCCCCCGTTTGACGAAAACTCAGCCTTGAAATCAGCCATAATGGGGAGCGTGACGAGCACCTCAATCACTTATCAGGCGAGCGCGCCCGTGATCAAGCGACCGAACACCGTGGCGGTGGGCACGATCGTCTGGCTCGGCAGCGAAGTCATGTTCTTCGCGGGGCTCTTCGCGATCTACTTCACGCTCCGGTCGACGTCGCCCGACCTGTGGGCGTTCGAGGCGGATCGGCTGAACTTCCCGTTCTCGCTGACGAACACGATCATCCTCGTGCTGTCCTCGGTCACCTGCCAGTTCGGCGTGTTCGCAGCAGAGCGGCTGCAGCCGTACGCCACCGGCTGGAAGCCGAACCAGTGGGGCATGGTCGAGTGGTTCTTCCTCACCTATGCGATGGGTGCCATCTTCGTCGCCGGCCAGGTCTGGGAGTACGCGACGCTCGTCTCCGAGGGCATCGCGATCGACTCGAACTCGTACGGCTCCGCCTTCTACCTCACCACGGGATTCCACGGCCTGCACGTGACGGGCGGGCTCATCGCCTTCCTCCTCGTCATCGGTCGCGTGTTCGCCGTCAAGAACTTCGGCCACCGCGAGGCCACGAGCGCCATCGTCGTCTCGTACTACTGGCACTTCGTCGACGTCGTGTGGATCGGCCTGTTCCTCGTCATCTACGTCCTCAAGTAAGCCCGGCAGGAGCGACACGAACCGCATGCCCGCGAACAGGAAGAACCCCATGAACCGATCGAAGCGACGCACCGGACGCCGGCACCCGCTCGCCACCGTCGCTCTGCTCGCACTCGGCCTCGTCTTCACCGGCGGAGCCTACGCGGCGATCAGCTCCGGTACGGCCGCGCAGGCCGAGGCGGAGCCGACCTCGCAGCAGACGATCGAAGAGGGCAAGAAGCTCTTCCAGGCCAACTGCGCCACGTGCCACGGCCTCGAGGCGCAGGGCACCGGCACCGGGCCGAGCCTCATCGGCGTGGGCGCCGCATCAGTCGACTTCCAGGTCGGCACCGGTCGCATGCCGATGCAGATGCAGGGCCCGCAGGCGCAGGAGAAGCCCGTGCAGTTCACCGACGAGCAGGTCAAGCAGCTCGCCTACTACGTGGCCTCGCTCGGCCCCGGCCCCGACATCCCCGAAGACCATCTCGTCGACGGCGGCGGCGACGCGGCCAACGGCGCCGAGCTCTTCCGCATCAACTGCGCGATGTGCCACAACGTGGCCGGTGCGGGCGGCGCGCTCACCGAGGGCAAGTACGCTCCCCCGCTGACGGATGTCTCGGGTGTGCACATCTACGAGGCGATGGTCACCGGCCCCCAGAACATGCCGGTCTTCAACGACCTCAACATCTCGCCCGAAGACAAGCGCGACATCATCACGTACCTGAAGTACGTACAAGACAACCGTTCGCCCGGAGGATTCGAGCTCGGCTCGCTCGGGCCGGTCGCGGAGGGCCTGTTCATCTGGATCTTCGGTCTCGGCGCCATCGTCGCGATCACCGTGTGGATCACGGCGAAGTCCAACTAGCGCCCGCCGGCATCGAAGAATCTCGAGAAGGAGAACCATGGCACAGGACGACCACAGCGGCGCCGAGCTCGCCGCTGCCGACTCGTCGCACGCCGCGCACGATTCCGTCGCTTCGCCCGGTACGGCGCTCATCACCACCGACGGCTTCGAGAACCCGGGCTTCCCGCCTCACCGCCCTCGCGTCACCGATGAGGACCCGAAGCGCGCCAAGCGCGCGCAGCGCACCGTCTACACGCTCTTCTACCTGTCGATCCTCGGCAGCGTGTGGGCCGTCGCGGCGTACATGCTCTTCCCGATCGAGGGCAACGACGTCGATGCCGTCCGGCTGAACAACATGTTCATCGGCCTCGGAGCGACGCTCGCGCTGTTCGGCATCGGTTTCGGCGCGGTGCACTGGGCCAAGTCCGTCATGGTCGACGTCGAGCTCGCCGACGAGCGTCACCCGGTCGGCGGATCCCCCGAGACGAGGGCCGCGGCCGCGCAGGTGTTCGCCGATGCCGACCGCGAGTCCGGCTTCAGCCGGCGATCGGTCATCCGCAACAGCCTCATCGGAGCGCTCATCGCGTTCCCGCTGCCGGCCGTCGTCCTGTTCCGCGGCTTCGCACCGCAGGATCAGAACCCGGTCGAGCTCCTGAACCACACGATGTGGAAGCAGGGCACGCGGCTGGCGCTCGATCCCTCGGGCGCACCCATCAAGGCGTCGGATGTCACGATCGGCAGCGCGTTCCACGTCATCCCCGAAGGCCTCGCCGACCTCGAGCACGGCAAGCTCGAAGAGAAGGCGAAGGCCGCCGTCCTCCTCATGCGCCTCGAGCCGAGCGAGCTCAACGAGCTTCCCGAGCGCGCGTCGTGGTCGTATGACGGGATCGTCGCGTACTCGAAGATCTGCACGCACGTCGGCTGTCCCGTCGCCCTCTACGAGCAGCACACCCACCACCTGCTCTGCCCGTGCCACCAGTCGCAGTTCGACGTCGCGAACCACTGCGAGGTCATCTTCGGCCCGGCCAAGCGGCCGCTGCCCCAGCTGCCGATCGCCGTCGACGACGAGGGCTACCTCGTCGCGCAGAGCGACTTCACCGAACCCGTCGGCCCGAGTTTCTGGGAGCGAAATTGAGCACCGCAACGTCCCCGAACGGAACGCAGCCGAAGCAGTCCTTCACGAGCGCCGCGTCCGTCTACGTCAATGAGCGCACGAGTCTCGCCGGGTTCGTCAAGGAGCTCGGCCGCAAGGCCTTCCCCGACCACTGGTCGTTCCTGCTCGGCGAGGTGGCGCTGTTCTCCTTCGTCGTGGTGCTCATCACCGGCACGTTCCTGACGTTCTTCTTCCAGGCCTCGATGGCCGAGGTGCACTACGACGGTTCGTACGTGCCGCTGAAGGGCGTGGAGATGTCGGTGGCGATGGCCTCGACCCTCGACATCTCGTTCGACGTGCGAGGCGGACTCTTCGTTCGTCAGATGCACCACTGGGCTGCGCTGCTGTTCATCGCCGGCATCGGGCTGCACATGCTGCGCATCTTCTTCACGGGCGCCTTCCGCAAGCCGCGCGAGCTCAACTGGGTGGTCGGCTTCGTGATGTTCATCCTCGCGATGGGTGAGGGCTTCACCGGCTACTCGCTTCCCGACGACCTGCTCTCGGGCAACGGCCTCCGCATCATCGACGGCATGATCAAGGGCATGCCGCTCATCGGCACGTGGACGTCGTTCCTGTTGTTCGGCGGGGAGTTCCCCGGCACCGCGATCGTGGGGCGTCTCTACACCCTGCACATCCTGCTGCTGCCGGCACTGCTCGTCGCACTCGTTGCGATCCATCTCCTCTACGTCGTCGTGCACAAGCACACGCAGTACGCCGCTCCCGGCAAGACGCAGCTGAACGCGGTCGGCCCGCCCATCCTCCCGACGTACGCGGCGAAGGCCGGTGGCTTCTTCTTCATCGTCTTCGGTGTGCTCGCCCTCATCGCGTCGTTCTTCACGATCAACCCGATCTGGAACTACGGCCCGTACGACCCTTCACCCGTCTCCGCCGGCACCCAGCCCGACTGGTACATCGGGTTCGCCGACGGTGCGCTGCGACTCATCCCGCCGGGATGGGAGTTCGTGTGGCTCGACCGCACCTGGTCGTTCAACATCCTCGTGCCGCTCATCGTGCTCGGCGGATTCATCGTCATGGTGCTGATCTACCCCTTCATCGAGGCGTGGGTCACGGGCGACAAGCGCGAGCACCACATCGCGGACCGTCCTCGCAACAACCCGACCCGCACCGCGATCGGTGCGGCCGGCGTGACGTTCTACGCCGGGCTGTGGGCGGCGGCGAGCTCGGACATCCTGGCGACGCATTTCTCGCTGACGATGGAGGGGGTCATCCACGCCCTCCAGGCCACCGTGATCGTCGGGCCGTTCATCGCGTACTTCATCGCCAAGCGCGTCTGCATCGCGCTGCAGAAGAAGGACCGCGAGATCGTGCTCCACGGGTTCGAGTCCGGGCGCATCGTGAAGCTGCCGGGCGGCGAATTCATCGAGGTGCACCAGCCGCTCGACGAGTACGACCGCTGGAAGCTCGTGAGCTACGACAGCTACCAGCCGCTCATGCTGCGCCCCAACGCGCGCGGCAAGATCACGGTGGGTCAGCGGGTTCGTGCGGCCGTGTCGCGCTGGTTCTTCGAAGACCGCATCGCTCCGGTCACCCGGGCCGAGCTCGAGGCGGCGCACGCCCTGCACCACGCCCCGGCTCCCGCGGGTGAGCTCGAAGCGGCACAGTCGTCGCAGCACTGAGCCACCGGCTCACGGGTTCGGGCACCGGGACCATGTCGTTCGACGCGACGTGGTTCCGGTGCCCGAACTGTTTCGAGAACCTCTCTGCCATCGACGACCTCTCGATCGGCTGCGCGAACGGTCATCGCTTCGATGTCTCGCGCCAGGGCACCGTCACGTTGCTTCCGCCGCGGACCCCGAAGACCGTCGGCGACACCCGCGAAATGCTCGACGCTCGCCGCGACGTGCTCGACACCGGCCTGTTCGGGCCGATCGCCGATGCGGTCGTCGAGGCCGCCGACACCGGGGGGCTTCGACTCTCCGGCGAGCCGGCCCGCGTCGCCGACCTCGGGTGCGGAACCGGCTACTACGCGGCTCGAGTCGCAGACGCCGTCCCCCTGTCGACCTTCTTGGCTGCCGATCGCTCCCCCATCGCCGTGCGCGTGGCGACACGGGATCTCCCCCGCGCGACGGGCGTCGTCCTCGACCTCTGGCAACCTCTCCCCCTACGCGATGACATCGCCGACGTCGTGCTGAACGTCTTCGCTCCACGACACCCGAGCGAGTTCGCTCGGATCCTGCGTCCACGCGGACGCCTGATCGTGGTGGTGCCCACGGCGAGGCATCTGCGCGAGCTCCGTGCCGCCGGGGAGCTCCTCGAGATCCCAGAGGGCAAGGCGGAGCGTGTCGTCGACCAGTTCGATGGCGCGGGATTGACGCTCTTCGAGCGGACCCCGGTCGAGTACCGGCCTGAGGCGGATGCCACGGTTCGGGCGCAGCTGGCGGGAATGGGCCCTTCGGCGCACCACGCCGGTGCCCTTGCGGGGAGGACGACCGGGGACAACGGGGCACCCCAGCCGCTCACCGTCTCCGTCGACGTCCTCGTCTTCGTCTTCGGGCGAAGCGGCTCGTCGTCCTGATCAACGCACCATACTTGAGGAATGGACGCGTGCTGCGGGGCCGACGGCTCCGACAAGTACGACGCGGTCTTCGACGAACGATTCGCGAGGGCCGTCGCGCGCCGCTATCGACGGCACGGATTGTCGCGCGCCGAACGACGGATCGTGGAGTTCGCGACAGCCGTCGGGATCGACGGCGCATCCGTGCTCGAGATCGGCGGCGGGGTCGGTGAGATCCAGCTCGAGCTCCTTGCGAGAGGAGCGTCGAGCACCGCCAACCTCGAACTGGCGGCCGCGTACGAGACGGAGGCGGCGCGCTTGATCGAGGAGGCCGGCGTCACCGAACGTGTTCGCCGGCGCGTCGGCATCGATATCGCGCGCCGGCCGCAGCTCGTCGAGACCGCCGATGTCGTCGTGCTGCACCGCGTCGTGTGCTGTTACGACGACGCCGCGCGCCTGCTGACAGCCGCGGCCGATCACGCCCGACGAGCCGTCGTGTTCAGCTACCCGCCGTCGAACTGGCTGAGCCGTGCGTTCGTGCGGCTCAGCAACCTCGCGCTCCGGCTCGGTGACCGCAGCTATCAGGGATTCGTGCACCGCCCCGACGAGATGTTCCGCGTGCTTCGAGAGCGCGGTCTGCGGCCCCTCGGGCGACGACGAGGCCCCGTCTGGAACGTGGCCGGGTTCGTGCGGGCGTGACGCGTTCGGCGGCCCCTCGGGTCGGCCTGGACACGCGAATGCCCGGGGCGCCGGCCCCGGGCATTCGTGAGGATCGACTCAGCGAGCGAAGTGGCCTCGGTAGTACTCGTACACCCAGCCCACGAGGCTGATCACGCCGAGGCCGACGGCGATGAACGAGATCCAGAAGCCCACGGCGAGGCCGAGGAACAGGAGGGCCGCCGCGCCGGCGAGCATGACCGGCCACCAGCTCCACGGGCTGAAGAAGCCGAGTTCGGCGTCACCGTCGTCGATGTTCGCGTCGAGCCGGTCTTCAGGGAGTTCCGCGCCCTGTGCCTTGTGGACGCGCCCGAGGTAGAACGCGATGAACGCGGCCAGCACGGCGCTCAGCGAGATCGCGACGAGCCCGACCCACTCGGGCTCTCCGGCATCGATCCAGGTCCACCCGATGTACAGCGCGGCCGCCGCTGCGAAGAAGGCCGAGAGGATCCAGAACAGGATGGCATTGGCGCGCATTACTTGACTTCCTTCGTCGCCGCGTCGTAGACGGGTGCCTCAGGGGCATCCTTCGCCGGGCCGATGCCCACGGGAATCCCCGCCTCTGGATGGTTGAGGTCGAACGCCGGAGCCTCCGAGCGGATGCGCGGGATCGACGTGAAGTTGTGCCGCGGGGGCGGGCAGCTCGTCGCCCACTCGAGCGAGCGTCCGTAGCCCCACGGGTCGTTCACCGTGACCTGGGGCGCGCGACGGGCGGTGATATAGACGTTCAGGAAGAACGGGATGAGCGAGACCGCCAGGATGCCGGCCCCGATCGTCGAGAGCTGGTTCATCCACGTGATGTTGTCTTCGGGCAGGTAGGAGTAGTACCGGCGGGGCATCGCGACCACACCGAGCCAGTGCTGCACGAGGAAGGTCGTGTGGAAGCCGATGAAGAGGAGCCAGAAGTGCCACTTGCCGAGCGTCTCGTTGAGCATCTTGCCGGTCCACTTGGGCCACCAGAAGTAGAAGCCCGCGAACATCGCGAAGACGACGGTGCCGAACACGACGTAGTGGAAGTGCGCCACCACGAAGTACGTGTCGGAGACGTGGAAGTCGAGCGGCGGCGAGGCGAGGATGACGCCGGTGAGCCCGCCGAAGACGAACGTGATGAGGAAGCCGATCGACCAGACGAGCGGCGTCTCGAACGTCACGGAGCCACGCCACATCGTGCCGATCCAGTTGAAGATCTTCACGCCGGTCGGCACCGCGATGAGCATGGTCATCAGGGCGAAGAACGGCAGCAGCACCGAGCCGGTGACGTACATGTGGTGCGCCCAGACCGTGACGGAGAGCGCGGCGATCGCGATGGTCGCGTAGATCAGCGTCTTGTAGCCGAAGATCGGCTTGCGGCTGAACACGGGGAACACCTCGGAGACGATGCCGAAGAACGGCAGCGCGATGATGTACACCTCAGGGTGCCCGAAGAACCAGAACAGGTGCTGCCACAGGATGACGCCGCCGTTCGCGGGATCGTAGATGTGGGCACCGAAGACCCGGTCAGCGCCGGCGGCGAGGATCGCCGCGGCGAGCACCGGGAACGCCATGAGCACGAGGATCGAGGTGACGAGCGTGTTCCACGTGAAGATCGGCATCCGGAACATCGTCATGCCGGGCGCGCGCATCGTGATGATCGTCGTGATGAAGTTCACCGCACCGAGGATCGTGCCGAAGCCCGAGAGGCCGAGGCCGAGCATCCAGAGGTTGCCGCCGACCCCTGGTGAGAACGTCGTCGAGGCGAGCGGCTGATACGCGAACCATCCGAAGGATGCCGCGCCCTGGGGCGTGAAGAAGCCCGCGACCGCCATCAGCGAACCGAAGTTGAAGAGCCAGTACGCGAACGCGTTGAGGCGCGGGAAGGCGACATCCGGCGCACCGATCTGCAGCGGCATGAGCACGTTCGCGAAGCCGGCGAAGAGCGGGGTCGCGAACATGAGCAGCATGATCGTGCCGTGCATCGTGAACAGCTGGTTGTACTGCTCGCGGGTCTGGATGATCTCGAGACCCGGCTCGAAGAGCTGCGCACGGATGATCAGCGCCATCACGCCGCCGATGCAGAAGTAGATGAACGAGGTGATCAGGTACAGGTACCCGATGACCTTGTGGTCGGTCGAGGTGATCCACTTGACGAGGATGTTGCCCTTGCGCTCGACCTTCGGAACGCCGAACGGCAAGCTGCTCGACTGCGGCCGAGCCGGTGCGGTCGTGGTGCTCATTCGGCTTCGTGCTCCTCTTTCAGTTCGGGCTCGCCCGTGCCGGGCAGGTTCTGGTTGCGGTCGTACTCGTTGGAGAGCTGACCCTCTTGACCGAGGTCGCGCAACGACTCGATGTACTCCTCGTACTCCGCCTCCGACACGACCTCGACGTTGAAGAGCATCAGCGAGTGGTACTCACCGCAGAGCTCGGCGCACTTGCCCTCGTAGGTGCCTTCGCGGGTCGGCACGAACGACATGTAGTTGGTCTTGCCGGGGAACATGTCCTTCTTGTAGAGGAAGTCGACGACCCAGAAGGAGTGGATGACGTCACGCGACTCGAGGGCGATCTCGACGTTCGCGCCGACGGGCAGGTAGAGCGTCGGCAGCTCGGACTGCACGAGCGAGCCCTTCGCGCCCTCCTCGGAGAGCTGGCCCTGGATCCCGGGTGAGTAGACGTCTTCGTTGACGTAGTTGAAGTCCCATGCCCACTGCTTGGCGATGACCTCGACCTTGACGTCGATGTCCTCCTCGGCGAAGCGCTGCTCGATCGCCTGCTGGTCGCGCGCCGTGAACGCGAAGAACCCGAGCACCAGGATGAGCGGGACGATCGTGTAGAACACCTCGATCGGCATGTTGTAGCGCAGCTGCACGGGCAGGCCGGTCTGGCCCTTGCGGCGGCGGTACGCGATGACGGCCCAGATCGTGAGCCCCCACGTGATGACGCCCACGACGAGCAGGACGATCCATGACGTGACCCAGAGGCCCGACACGCGCTCGGTGTGGTTGGTGACGGGCTCAGCGCCCTCTTCGAACCCCGGGAGGAATCCGTTCAGCTGGGCCTGCGTGCATCCGGCGAGGACGAGGCTGAGCGACGCTGCGATCGGGATTGCAGCCCATCGGAGACGGCGATTGTGGCGCACCGGTGACCTTTCGGGAGACTCGAAGGCGCTTCACAGCGAAGCGCGGTGATCATCCCTAGCCTACTCCGACTCGACCACTCGGATGTGCACCGGCCGCCGGTGTCGGACCCGTCCGTCGGCGGGATCCGCCCGACGCTGGGCGAGGGACGACGAAGGGAGGCCGCGCGAGCGGCCTCCCTTCGGAGCGGTGTTCGGTCTGCGTCAGTGGAACGAGTCGCCGCACGCGCAGCTGCCCTGCGCGTTGGGGTTGTCGATGGTGAAACCCTGCTTCTGGATCGTGTCCTCGAAGTCGATCGACGCGCCATCGAGGTACGGAACGCTCATCTTGTCGACGACGACCTCGACGCCCGTGAAGTCGACGACGGCGTCACCGTCGAGGAGCCGCTCGTCGAAGTAGAGCTGATAGATGAGGCCGGAGCATCCGCCGGGCTGCACGGCGACGCGAAGTCGCAGGTCGTCGCGACCCTCCTGTTCGAGCAGGCTGCGCACCTTGTCGGCGGCCGTCTCGCTCAGCTTCACGCCGTGCGCGGTCTCGGTGATCGTGTCGCTCATGTCTCTCCTCGATGCGTCAGGGAACGCGGGTTCACTTCAATGGTAACGGGCCCGGCTGCATGAACACCCCGAACCGCTCGAGTGCGCCGGAACGCCTCAGTCGAGCGTTCGGGCATCCAGTCGGGCGAGGAAGAGCGCTTCGCTGAGCAGCGCTCGCTTGAACACGCCGAGGTGGAGGGACTCGTTCGGGCTGTGCGCCCGCGAATCGGGGTCCTCGACTCCCGTGACGAGGATCTGCGCCTGGGGGAATTCCGCGACGAGCTCGGCGATGAACGGGATGGATCCGCCGACGCCGACCTCGACAGGCGGCCTCCCCCAGCCCTCGGTCATCGCCGCACGTGTCTCGGCGACCGCCCAGCCGGTCGTGTCGACGAGGAACGGCTGCCCGCGGTCGGGCTCCTCGAAGCTCAAGCGGGCGCCGAACGGGACGTGCCGCTCGAGGTGGCCCCTGATTGCCGCGTACGCCTCGTTCGCGTCCTGGCCGGGCGCGATCCGAGCGCTGATGCGGACGCGCACGCCCGGCACGAGCGTGTTCGAGGCGTTCGCGACATCCGGTGCATCGATTCCCGTGACGGTGATCGAGGGCTGCGACCAGATGCGGGAGAGGATCGTGCCCGTGCCGATCGGCGTCACGCCGTCGAGGAGCCCCGCCTCGGCGCGCAACTGAGCCTCGTCGTAGGCGGGCGTCTCGAGGCCGGCACTGCGGAGACCGTCGACCGCGACCGACCCTGCCTCGTCCCAGAGCGTGTCGAGGAGCCGGATGGCCGCGAGCATCGCGTCGGGCACCGCTCCCCCGTACATGCCGGAGTGGGAGGCATGGGCCAGGGTGTCGATCCGAAGGTTGAAGGCGACCGCACCGCGAAGCGCCACGGTGATCGCCGGCGTCTCGAGGTCCCAGTTCCCGGAGTCCGCCACGATGATCGCATCGGCGGCGAGCACCTCCCGGTTCTCGGAGAGGAAGTTGCCGAACGAACGCGACGCCCACTCCTCCTCGCCCTCGATGAACACCGCGAGTCCGAGGTCGAAGTCCCCCGCCGCCTCGGAGAGGGCCCGGATGGCGCCGACGTGCGCCATGATGCCGGCCTTGTCGTCGGCGGCGCCCCGCCCATGCAGACGGTCGCCGCGCTGCGTCGGTTCGAACGGCGGCGTCTCCCAGTCCTCGTCCTTCCCGGGCGGCTGCACGTCGTGGTGCGCGTACAGGAGCACCGTCGGGCGGTCGTTGCGCGCCGGCCGATGAGCCACGACGGCGGGCTGGCCGAGTTCCGACCCGTCCTCGACCGCGGCCCGGCGCACCTCGACGAGCTCGAAGACGCCGGTGCCGCGAAGCAACTCGGCGACGGCCTCGGCGCTCTGTGCGACGTGGCCAGGGTCGAACGCCGGCCAGGACACGGAAGGGATGCGCACGAGTCTCGCGAGGTCGGCCACCGTACCCGGGAAACCCGCGTCGACGGCTCGTCGGATGGCCTCGTTCGTGGCTGCGTCGACGTCGCCTGCGGGATCGGTCGGAAGGGGCTGAGTCATGCCGGTAATCTTAAGGGGCAACCGATTCGAGGACTCCCGTGGCAAAGCACCCCGACAGCACCGATCAGCCGAGCGCAGAGACGCTCGAAGAGACCGCCGCGCGGCTGAAGGCCGGCAAGGGGGCGCCGACGCCGAGCCGTGCACAGCAGGAGGCGGCTCGCAAGCGCCCGCTCGTGCCGAACGACCGCAAGGAGGCGGCTCGCCAGGCCCGCGCCAAGCAGGCCGAGGCGCGAGAGCGCGCCCGGGTCGGCATGGCCGCGGGCGATGAGCGCTATCTGCCGATGCGCGACCGCGGGCCGCAGAAGAAGTTCGTTCGCGATTACGTCGACGCGCGCTTCAGCATCGGCGAGGTGCTCATCCCGGTGATGTTCCTCGTGATCCTGCTCACGCTCGTGCCGAGCTACGAGGTGCAGACGATCGGCATCCTCGCCCTCTGGGCATTCTTCATCGTCGCGGTCGTGGACGTCGTCATCCTCGGCGGCATCCTCACGCGCAAGCTCAAGGCGAAGTTCGGCGACGACAAGGCCGAACGGATCCGCTGGTACGCCGCCATGCGCGCCCTGCAGCTGCGTCCGCTCCGGCTGCCGAAGCCCCAGGTCAAGCGCGGCCACTACCCCGTCTGAGGTCTCGTTCTGACCGGCGCCTGGCGCCGGTGCCTCACGGTCGAGCGTAGGCACCCGCTCGTACGAGCGGCACGCGCGTCTCCTCGTCGCTGACGGACCCGTGCTGGCCGATCATCGCCTCAGCGCGGCGATCGGGCTCGCGCCGGTCGTAATACGCGATGCCGGAACGTGCAGCGATGAGGATGTCGCCGATCCGACCCCGAACGTCGGGTGCGACCGTGGTGCCGTAGAGCCCGCTCTCGATGGCCTCGTCGCGGCCGAGCACCCATGAGCGGTGTCCCTCCGCGGCGCGCCAGGCCTCGAGCAGGGCCGCCCGGGCGGCCGCGCCGAGCTCGGGCTCCAGATAGAGCGAGATGAAGCGCGGCTCGCCGGCGACGTGGCGCACGGGCTCCAGCAGGCCGAGGTGGTCGTCGAGGAACACGTGGCGATGTGCGGGTACGTCGATCACACCGTGGTCGGCCGTGACGAGCAGGCCGGTGCCACGCGGCATCCGACGCTCGAACGCCGCGAGCTCGGCATCGAGCAGCTCGAGGATCGTGAGCCAGCGCTCGGACTCCCAGCCGTACGCGTGCGCGGCCTGGTCGAGCTCGGGGACGTAGACGTAGACGAGGGCGCCGGGCTCGTCGACCACCAGCCGCTCCGCCTCGGCGAAGCGATCGGCGATCGTGGCGGCGGGCCGGTACTCGGCACCACGCAGGACGGCGCGCGTGAAGCCGGAGTCGGCGTAGCGGGCGGCACCGACCGCGAAGGTCGGGATCCCTGAGGATCGAGCCGTCTCGAAGAGCGTCTCGGCCGGCTGCCACTCCTCGGGCGCCATCCGCTCGTCCCAGCCGTTCAACTGGTTCACGACGCGATCGTGCGCGACGTCGAGGACGCGGTAGCCGACCAGGCCGTGCTCGCCCGGCATCCGGCCGGTGGCGAAACTCGCGAGTGCCGCGGCCGTCGTCGAGGGCAACACGGTGCGGATGACGTCGCGGCGCGACATCCGCGACGAGAGGAACCTGGCGTGCCCCGCGCGGGCCTGGATGTTCGCGGCGCCGAGCCCGTCGACGAGCACGATGACCGCCGCGGATGCCGCCGGCAGGTCGAACGGGTTGGACTCGCGCCGGAGGCTCGAGAGCGAACTGCCGAGCACCCCGGCAAGCCGCGGAGCGCTGACGGCGGGCACCGGTAGCATTGCTGGCATCGCGCCCAGTCTGGCACAGGCCGGGCGCGCCCCTGTTCCCCCGCGTGCCGCGCACGCCAGCAGCAGAGATGACGGATGACCCGAGCCAAGAACCCGCCCGCCGACGAGCCGATCGTCGAACGCATCGAAGACGTCGACGTCGCCACCGAGATGCAGGGCTCCTTCCTCGAGTACGCCTACTCGGTCATCTACTCGCGGGCGCTCCCCGACGCCCGTGACGGGCTCAAGCCCGTGCAGCGGCGCATCCTCTACCAGATGACCGAGATGGGCCTGCGGCCCGACCGCGGGCACGTGAAGTCGGCGCGCGTGGTCGGCGAGGTCATGGGCAAGCTGCACCCGCACGGCGACACCGCGATCTACGACGCGCTCGTACGCATGGCGCAGTCGTTCACGCTTCGCGTGCCGCTCATCGACGGCCACGGCAACTTCGGCTCGCTCGACGACGGGCCGGCGGCTCCTCGATACACCGAAGCCCGGCTCGCCGCCCCCGCGCTCGCGATGACCGACGGCCTCGACGAAGACGTCGTCGATTTCGTACCGAACTACGACAACCAGCTCACGCAACCCGACGTGCTGCCGTCGGCCTACCCGAATCTCCTCGTCAACGGCGCGAGCGGCATCGCCGTCGGCATGGCCACGAACATGGCGCCCCACAACCTCATCGAGGTCGTCGGGGCGGCCCGGCACCTCATCGCGAACCCGGATGCGACGCTCGATGAGCTCATGGAGTTCGTTCCCGGTCCCGACCTCCCCTCCGGTGGCACCATCGTGGGCCTCGCCGGCATCCGAGATGCGTACGCCACGGGCCGCGGCAGCTTCAAGACGCGGGCGAAGGTGACGGTCGAGCAGATCACCGCGCGCAAGACAGGTCTCGTGGTCACCGAGCTGCCGTACCTCGTCGGCCCCGAGAAGGTCATCGAGAAGATCAAGGACGGCGTCAACGCCAAGAAGATCAGCGGCATCTCCGACATCACCGACCTCACCGACCGCACCAACGGCCTGCGACTCGTCATCGGCATCAAGACCGGGTTCAGCCCCGAGGCGGTGCTCGAGCAGCTCTACCGGCTGACCCCGCTCGAGGACTCCTTCAACATCAACAACGTCGCGCTCGTCGACGGCGGGCCGCAGACGCTCGGCCTCCGGGAGCTCCTCCAGGTCTACGTCGCCCACCGCATCTCGGTGGTCACGCGGCGATCGCAGTACCGTCTCGCCCGCAAGAAGGAACGCCTGCACCTCGTCGACGGACTGCTCATCGCGATCCTCGACATCGACGAGGTCATCCAGGTCATCCGCTCGAGCGACGACACCGCCGCCGCACGCACCAGGCTCATGGAGGTCTTCGACCTCAGCCAGCTGCAGGCCGAGTACATTCTCGAGCTGCAGCTGCGTCGCCTCACGAAGTTCTCGCGTATCGAGCTCGAGGCCGAGCGCGATCGCCTGCGAGCCGAGATCGCCGCGCTCGAAGAGCTGCTCGCGAGCCGGCAGCGCATCGAGGCCCTCGTCTCCGACGAGCTCGCCGAGATCGCCGAGCGATTCGGAACCCCGCGGCGCACCCTCCTCACCGACGCGCGGCCGAGCATCGCCGGTGCCGCCGCGAAGCGCGCCGCCGCCGTGCTCGAGGTCGCGGATGTCCCCTGCCGCGTGTTCCTCAGCACGACGGGTCGCATCGCCCGTGTCGACCTGCCGCTCGGCGAGGACGGACCGCCAGTGATCACCCCGCCGGCCCGACGCAGCAAGCACGACGCGATCCGTTCGACGATCGACACGACGAGCCGGGCCGAGATCGGGGCGGTCACGAGCCTCGGTCGCGTCATCCGCTTCACCCCGGTCGATCTGCCGATGCTGCCCCCCACGTCAGTGCAGCTCGGTGCCGGCGTCCGCGTGGGCGACTACCTCGCGCTGGCGAACCGCGACGAACGCGTGCTCGCGCTCGTGTCGCTCGAGGGCGATCGCTCGATCGCCCTCGGCACGAAGCAGGGGGTCGTCAAGCGAGTCGCGACGGGGGCCTATCCCAGCAGGCCCGAGTTCGAGATCATCAGTCTCAAGGCGGGCGACGAGATCGTCGGTGCGGTGCAGGGCGATGAGACCGACGAACTCGTCTTCGTGGCATCCGACGCGCAGCTGCTCAGGTTCCCGGCGACTTCGGTGCGTCCGCAGGGATGCCCCGCCGGCGGGATGGCGGGGATCAACCTCGGCGACGGCGCGCATGTCATCCACTTCACGAGCGTGCCGTCGGACGCCTCCGACGAGACCGTGGTCGTGACGATCGCGGCGTCGAGCGACACGCTCCTCGGCACCGACCCCGGCAGCGCGAAGGTGAGCGCGTTCTCGGAGTTCCCAGCGAAGGGCCGGGCGACCGGAGGTGTACGAGCACAGCGGTTCCTGAAGGGCGAGGACGCACTGCACGTGGCGTGGGTCGGCCCCTCCCCCGCGCTCGGCGTCGGCATCGACGGCTCGGCACGGCAGCTTCCCGACGGGGGTGCCAAACGCGACGCGTCGGGCCAGACGCTCGACGCCGTCGTGGCATCGGTCGGCGCCCGGATCGGCTGATCCGGCTGCCCCGGCCGAGCCGGCTCGCCTCGCCGCCCATCTCGTCCTGACCTTGACGCGCGTCCGGACGAGCGGCATATTCGGCCGTGGCCGATCCGTGCGGTGACGAGAGTCGCCGTCGATCGGGCACCGGTCGAACGGAGGCACGATGGCGACGTCACTGCGGGCGGAGATCGGCGGGCGAGTGCTCGAACCGCTCGACCCGGGATACGACGAGGCACGAACCGTCTGGAACGCCATGATCGACCGCCGCCCGCGATGGATCGTGCAGTGCGCCGACGTGACGGATGTCGCGAACGCCGTGCGTTTCGCAGCGCAGCACGACATCGAGGTCGGGATCCGGTGCGGCGGCCATGGCATCGTCGGGCACGCGGTTCCCCCGGACGGCCTCATGATCGACCTGCGCCCGATGGGGAAGGTCATGATCGACCCGACGACGCGACGCGCCACGGTGCAGGGCGGTGCGATGCTCGGTGCACTCGATCGCGCTTCGCAGTTGTACGGCCTGGCCACGACGGCCGGCAACGTCTCGCATACGGGAGTGGGCGGGCTCACCCTCGGCGGCGGGATGGGCTGGTTGGCCCGACAGCACGGGCTGGCCTGCGACAACGTGACCGCATTCCGGGTCGTCGTCGCGACTGGCGAGACGCTTCAGGTCGATGCCGAGTCCCACGCCGACCTGTTCTGGGCGCTCCGCGGCGGGGGCGGGAACTTCGGCGTCGTCACCGCATTCGAGTTCGCACTGCACCCCGAGCCCGGGCGAGCCCTCTCGGCCGAGTTCCGCTTCCCGCTCGAGCGGGCGGCGGCGCCGATGCGGCACTGGCGTGACCTCAGCGGGACGGCGCCTCGGGAGGCGACGTTCACTGCGACGATCTCGGGCGGCCTCGTGTCGCTGGGCCTCGTCTGGGTCGGCGATCCCGACGCCGGAAACGCGCGCGCCGACGAACTCGGCCTGCGTCTCGCGGAGGCGAGCGAGCCGGTCGAGAGCTCGGTGGAGCACCTCAGCTACCTGGAGCTCCAGACCCGCGAAGACGACATCGAGGGGCACTCCTGGCGCAGGTACTGGAAGGGCCACTACTTCCGGGAGCTCGGCGACGAGGTCATCGATGCGCTCCTCGATCGCGGCACGGACGACCCGCCCGACGTGAGCCTGCAGGCCTACGGGGGCGCGATCGCGGACGTCGGCGACGAGGACGCCGCGTTCTCACGCCGTGACACCGCGTTCGAATTCGTCGCCGCCTCCCGATGGCGGGACGCCGACGACGATGAGCGACGCATCTCGGCAGCACGCCGCTACGCGCGAACCATGGACGACTTCGCGAGCGGTGCGTACGTGAACGTGCTCGGAGACGACGGCGAAGCCGGCCTCCGGCGTGCCTACACGGCGGAGAAACTCGCCCGTCTCACGGCGGTGAAGGACGCGTACGACCCCGGCAACCTCTTCCACCTCAATCAGAACATCCGGCCCTCGGGCCGGTGATCAGGCGTCGATGCGGTCGCGCTCGAGCGCGTCGGCGCTGTCGATGATGAACTCCTTGCGCGGCGCCACGTCGTTGCCCATGAGCAGCTCGAAGACGCGTCCGGCGTTCTCGGCGTCGCCGACCCCCACGCGCCGCAGCGTGCGGTGGCGGCGGTCCATCGTCGTCGTCGCGAGCTGGTCGGCGTCCATCTCTCCGAGGCCCTTGTAGCGCTGGATGGGGTCCTGGAAGCGGCGGCCCTGCTTCTTCAACGTCGCGAGCACGCCGTGGAGCTCGGCCTCGGAGTAGGTGTAGATCGTCTCGTTGGGCTTCGAACCCGGATTCATCACGACCACCCGATGCAGCGGCGGGACGGCGGCGAACACGCGGCCCTCCTCGATCATCGGCCGCATGTAACGGAAGAAGAGGGTGAGCAGCAGGGTGCGGATGTGCGCGCCGTCGACGTCGGCGTCGCTCATGATGATGACCTTGCCGTACCGGGCGGCCGAGAGATCGAAGCTCCGGCCGGACCCGGCACCGATCACCTGGATGATCGAAGCGCATTCGGCGTTGCCGAGCATGTCGGACACGCTCGCCTTCTGCACGTTGAGGATCTTGCCGCGGATCGGGAGGAGCGCCTGGTGCTCGCTGTCACGAGCGAGCTTGGCGGTGCCGAGCGCCGAATCGCCCTCGACGATGAAGAGCTCGCTCTGGGCGACGTCGTTCGAGCGGCAGTCGACGAGCTTCGCAGGAAGCGAGGAGCTCTCGAGAGCGTTCTTGCGGCGCTGCGTCTCTTTGTGCGCGCGTGCCGAGATGCGCGACTTCATCTCGGCGACCACCTTGTCGAGGAGCAACGCGGACTGCGCCTTGTCGTCCCGCTTCGTGGAGGCGAACCGCGCCCCGAGTTCCTTCGTGAGGACGTTCGCCACGATGGCACGCACGGCCGGCGTGCCGAGCACCTCCTTCGTCTGTCCTTCGAACTGGGGCTCGGGCAGGCGCACGGTGATCACCGCCGTGAGACCGGCCAGCACGTCGTCCTTCTCGAGCTTGTCGTTTCCGGCCTTCAACCGTCGCGCGTTCTGTTCGACCTGCTGGCGCAGGAACTTCAGCAGCCCCTGGTCGAAGCCGAGCTGGTGCGTGCCGCCCTTCGGTGTGGCGATGATGTTGACGAACGACTTCACGATCGTCTCGTAGCCGGTGCCCCAGCGCAGCGCGATGTCGACGTGGCACTCGCGGTCGAGTTCGGTGGGCAGCATCGCGCCGCTCTCGCTCAGCACCGGCACGGTCTCGGTGAAGCCGCCGGAGCCGGTGATGCGCCAGATGTCGGTGAGCGGGGCATCCGGCGCGAGATGCTCGACGAACTCCGAGATGCCGCCCTCGAACTGGAATGTGGTCGTCTTCGGCTCGTCGCCGCGTTCGTCGACGACGTCGAGCGCGAGGCCGGGCACGAGGAACGCCGTCTGCCGGGCCCGCGAGAGCAGCTCCTCGGTCTGGAATTCCGCTCCCTTGGTGAAGATCTGCGGGTCGGCCCAGTAGCGGATGCGGGTGCCCGTGACGCCCTTCGCGACCTTGCCCACGACGCGCAGCTCGCTGCGCTCTTCGAAGGGGGTGAACGGCGCGTTCGGATCGGGCCGTCCGTCGACGTCGGCGAAGATGCCCGGCTCGCCACGATGGAACGACATCGCCCAGGTCTTGCCGTCGCGGTCGACCTCGACGTCGAGCCGCTCCGACAGCGCATTCACGACCGACGCGCCGACGCCGTGAAGACCGCCGGATGCCGCATACGAGCCCGACCCGAACTTGCCGCCGGCGTGCAGCTTCGTGAAGACGACCTCGACGCCTGAGAGCCCGGTCTTGGGCTCGATGTCGACGGGGATGCCTCGGGCGCGGTCGCGCACCTCGACGCTGCCGTCGGCGTGCAGCGTCACTCCGATGTCGTTGCCGTGACCGGCGAGCGCCTCATCGACGGAGTTGTCGATGATCTCCCAGAGGCAGTGCATGAGGCCCCGCGAGTCGGTCGAACCGATGTACATCCCGGGCCGTTTGCGCACCGCCTCGAGCCCCTCGAGCACGGAGAGATGGCGGGCGGAATAGTCGGAGCTCACGTCGGTCAAGCCTAGTGTCGACCCGCGACACGGTCGGTGAGGCGCTACGCGCACAGCGAAATGCCCAAGCCAACGGAAGGAACACCGCCCACCCCGTGTTTTCATTGATGAACGGACATCGCGCGTGAGCCAGGAGGAGGAGCCATGACCCACTACACCGAGACGAGCGGTGCGGTCGATGAACTCGAGACCCCATACGAGCTCACTGCGCTCGATCGATGCGACGCGTGCGGCGCCCAGGCGTACATCCGCGTGGTCGTAGCGAGCGGCGAACTGCTCTTCTGCGCCCACCACGGGCGCAAGCACCAGGAGAAGCTCTCGCAGATCGCGCACAGCTGGCACGACGAGTCGAGCCGACTCCTCGCAGACGGTCGCGACTGACCCCTTCGAACGTCGATCGAACGCCCCGGTGGATGCCGGGGCGTTCGTCGTTCAACCGTCGACGGACGCCGCGCCGCGAACAGCGGCGAGTTGCGCTTCCCTGGCGGCCGCCGCATACCCGTCGACCGCGGCGGCTCGTGGACCGGGCGTGTACTCGAGACCGGCACGTCCGGCTGCGATGCCGAGGATGGCGTCGGCGAAGCCGGGGTTCTTCGCCAGCACCGGGCCGTGCAGGTGAGTGCCGATGACCGAGCCCATGACGACGCCCTCCTGGCCGGCGTCTCGACCGTTCCCGATGCCGGCGCGGACGCGGCCGAGCGGAGAGCCCTCGGCGCCGATATAGTCGCGAGCGTGGTTCTCGAAGCCCACGAGCGTGCCGAACCGCGGCGAGGCGACGACGAGATCGCCGGTGGCCCGCCCGGCCCGTGGCACCGAACGCCCGGGCAGGATGCCGAGCCCCTCGACGACCGAGCCGTCGGGCCGCTCGATGCCCCAGCTGAGCAGCTCCCAACCGGTGCCGACCGCGAGGATCGGCACGCCTTCGGTGCCCCAGGCGCGCAGTTCGTCGTGCATGGTGAGGAGCGCCTCGCGGCTCGCGTCGAGCGTGGAATCGTTGCCGGAGCCGACGATCACCGCGTCGACATGGTCGGGCAGCTCCTCACGCGAGGCGACCGCCACTACGCGGGCGTCGATTCCGGCCCAGCCCGCGCGACGCGCGAGCACCTGCGCATTCTGCGCATCGCCGTTCGTGTTCTGGAGCGCCGGCAGCAGCGCGGCGATGGTGAGGGTCATTCCGCTCCCGTGAGTCCGAGATGGGCGCGAGTGCGGCGCATGGCATCAGCGGAGAAGATGATCGTCTTCACCCCGTGCGCCGGTGGCGGGGATGCGAGGAAGTCGTCGATCGCGCGCCCGAGGTCGGTTTCGACGCGATCGATCTCGACGCCGTCGTAAGCGAGCATGAGCGCCGCCTCGGCCGCCTTCGAGCCGCTCACGACGGAGACGCGCTTCAATGACGAGGCATCCGTCGGCCAGAAGTACGACGGATCGCGCACGTCGGAGCCGATGGCGAAGAGGATCTGCTCGGTCTCGGGTGCGATGCTGTCGACGTTCAGCTGATAGCTTGCAGGGTTCTGGACGAGAACGAACTCGACCTCCTGCCCGCGGACGCGCACTCGCTCCCCCCGCCCGAACACGGCGGGAAGTGCGCTCAAGGCGTCGGCCGCGGTTCGAGGCGAGAACCCCTCGCCGAGCGCCGCCTTCGCCGTCGCGTACGCAGCAGCCGCGTCGACGGCGTAATGCGTGCCGCGCGCGGGAAGACGGAGATCGACGGAGAGCGCGCCGTCGGCGAGCACCGCGGTCGCTCCGTCGACCGACTCGACGCGAACCCCGTCGCCCTGTTCGAGCCGTCGGGTCGCCGTCTCGGTGTAGCCCAGCCCCCGGGGCGCCGCGGCGAGTACGCGCTCGGAGACGCCGAAGCGCCGCACTGCGACACCGGCCGGTGCTTTCGCGGCGAGCCGTTGGAGGTAGGCGTCGTCGGCATTCACCACGATCGCCTCGTGGGCACGAGCGGCGATCCGGGCGAGCATGCCGGCGACCATGTCGGAGTCGTGGAACCGGTCGATCTGGTCGACCATCACGTTCATGAGGGTGACGATGCGCGCGTCGACACCCTGCATCACGAGGGCGCCATGCCCTTCGTCCATCTCGAGCACCGCGACCTGGCCCGGAACCCGCCCTCGCCAGTCCGCCTGCTCGAGGAGTGCCGACGTGAGCCCCTGGCTGATGTTCGCGGTCGAGGGATTCGTGAACACGTCGACGCCGTGCGCGCGCAGGATCGCCACGAGCATCTTCGTCGTCGTCGATTTGCCGCTCGATCCCGACACCACGATGAGTCCCTGCGGGAACCCCGAGAGGGTGCGCTTCAGGTATCCGGGTGCGATGCGGTTGACCACGAGGCCCGGAACGGCCGATCCGCCGCCGGGCTTGCGCAGCCGGGCGGCGAATCGGGTGAGCCTGCCGACGAGGATCGCCGGCGCGTAGCGCACCGGCGGCCTACTCGAGGTAGTCGCGCAGCGACTGCGAGCGGGACGGGTGGCGAAGCTTCGCCATCGTCTTCGACTCGATCTGGCGGATGCGCTCCCGCGTCACGCCGAACGTGTCGCCGATCTGGTCGAGCGTCTTCGGCATGCCATCGCCGAGCCCGAAGCGCATGCGGATGACGCCGGCCTCCCGTTCGGACAGCGAGTCGAGCAGCGACTCCAGCTGCTTCTGCAGCATCGTGAAGCCGACCGCGTCGGCCGGCACGACCGCCTCGGTGTCCTCGATGAGGTCGCCGAACTCGCTGTCGCCGTCCTCACCCAGCGGCGTGTGCAGCGAGATGGGCTCACGCCCGTACTTCTGCACCTCGATGACCTTCTCGGGGGTCATGTCGAGTTCGCGGCTCAGCTCCTCGGGCGTGGGCTCGCGACCCAGGTCCTGCAGCATCTGCCGCTGCACGCGCGCGAGCTTGTTGATGACCTCGACCATGTGCACCGGAATGCGGATGGTGCGGGCCTGGTCGGCCATCGCTCGCGTGATCGCCTGCCGGATCCACCAGGTGGCGTAGGTCGAGAACTTGAAGCCCTTGGTGTAGTCGAACTTCTCGACGGCACGGATCAGGCCCAGGTTGCCCTCCTGGATCAGGTCGAGGAACTGCATGCCTCGACCCGTGTAGCGCTTGGCGAGTGAGACGACGAGTCGCAGGTTCGCGCCGAGCAGGTGGCTCTTCGCACGCTGGCCGTCCTTCGCCACCCACTGCAGCTCGCGTCCGAGCTGAGAGCGCTTCTCGGCGTCGCTCATGTGCGACAGCTTCTCCTCGGCGAACAGACCGGCCTCGATCCGCATCGCGAGCTCGACCTCTTCGGCCGCGTTCAGCAGCGCGACCTTGCCGATCTGCTTGAGGTAGTCCTTGACGGGGTCGGCCGTCGCACCGGTGATGGCGCTCGAGTAGACCGGCACCTCGTCTTCGTCGTCGACCGCCCGCAGCACGAGCGCGCCCGTGGGGTGCGGCTCGACCGCGACCGGCTTCGCCTCTTCGTCCTCGGCGTCGGGAGCCGCGACCTCGTCGGCGACCTCTTCGACGACCTCTTCGGTCGCCTCGGCCTCGACCTCGACCTCTTCGAGCTCTCCGGGCTCGATCTCCTCGTCGTCGCCCTCAGCGCCCGACTTCGCCTTGCCGCGCGGCTTCGTCGCCGACTTCGCGGTGCTCGTTCGCGACGTCTTCGTCGCGGGCGTCGCAGCCGTCTTCGATGTCGTCTTCGCCGTCTTCGCGGTGGTCGCCTTCGCAGCCGTCGACTTCGCGGCCGCCGTGCGCGTCGCGGGCTTCTCCGCCTCGCTCTTCGCCGACGTCGCGGCCTTCGTCGTTGCCATTGGTTGAACCTCTCCTACCGTCGCGCGGCGTGGTGCCCTCTCGGACGCTCGACTCGTGCTCTCGGTCCGGTCGTTTTCGGACACTATGAGGACCCATGTCAAGTCCGCGTGACCGGCGCGACATCGTCGCGCCCGCAGACCAGAACGGGTCCTGTGAACATTATACAGCGCCATCCCCATCAGAACGCCCACGCCACCCATGCGTTCCTGCACAGATGACAACGTTCGAGGGCTCCTCGACATTCCCCGACCGCGGCTCGGACGCGGCCGGACACGCCGCGGTGGAGCCGATCCGCTCAGTTGCCGAGCGGTGAGTCGTCGTCGCGAGTACGCCGATAGGCGAGGAACTTCTCCAATTCGGCGGCGATCTCATCAGCCGAGGGCAGTTCGCCGTCTTCGTCGGTGAGCGGGGACCGCAGCGTCGTTCCCTCCATGTAGGAGTCGTGGCGCTCCTCCAGTGTGCCGACGAGTTTCGCGAGCTCGCCGTTCTCCGCGACCTGCTCGTCGATCCGGGCGATGAAGTCGCGCCCCTGCTCTCGCAGGACGTCGGTCGGGAAGATGCGTCCGGTGGATGCGCTGATCGCCTCGAGCGCGGCGATCGCCGCCGACGGGTACTCGGCATCGGAGAGGTAGTGCGGCACGAGCAGCACGAATCCGGTCGTCGGATGCCCCTGTTCCTGGAGGCGGTACTCCACGAGGTGCAGCGCGTTGGACGGGACCTGGGTCGTGGGGCGCCAGATCGACATCGCATCGATGAGGTCGCTGCGGTTGCCGCTCACCGTCATGCCGATCGGCCTCGTGTGAGGCACGGGCATGGGGATCGAGTTGATCCACGTGGTGGAGGCGACCTGGAGCTCGTCGATGAGGTCGAGGACGGCCGAGCCGAATCGCTCCCACTGGAAATCGGGCTCGAACCCGGTGAGGAGCAGGAACGGCTGGCCGAGTTCGTCGCGAGCCAGGTCGAGGCTCAGGCGCGGCGGCCGATAGTCGGCCAGATGATCACCCTGGAACAGGATGATGGGTCGTCGGGCTCGGTAGTCGAGGAGCTCGT
>JAPSJT010000033.1 GCA_031178045.1 Agromyces sp. | reverse complement strand
TGCAGTTCCACCCCACGGCGCTCGCCGTGCCGGGTACCCCGCTGATCTCCGAGGCGGTCCGCGGCGAGGGTGCCGTGCTCGTCGACGAGCGCGGCGGGCGCTTCATGCCGCTCATCGACGCGCGCGCCGAGCTCGCACCTCGCGATGTCGTGGCACGCGCCGTGTGGCGGCGCATGGCGGAGCAGGGAGGGCGACCGGTGCTCCTCGACGCCACGTCGCTCGGCCCGGCGTTCCTCGCCGAACGGTTCCCCGGACTCGACGCCGCCTGCCGGGCCGCCGGATTCGACTGGTCGCGGGTGCCCGTGCCCGTCACGCCCGCAGCCCACTACGCGATGGGCGGGGTCGTGACGGATCTCGACGGCCGCACGAGCCTGCCCGGCCTCTTCGCAGTCGGCGAGACCGCGCGCACCGGCGTGCACGGCGCGAATCGGCTCGCGTCGAACTCGCTGCTCGAGGCGGCGGTCTTCGCCGATCGAACCGCACGCGCCCTGGGCGTCGTCGCGCAGGCCCCTCGGCGTCCGATCCCGGCGACGCCCACGGTGCGTCCCGCGGCGAGCCCGACGCGGCGCGTCGACCGGGCGGCGCTGCAGTCGCTCATGTGGGAGCACGCCGGACTCGAACGCGACGAGGAGGGCCTGCTCGCGGCATCCGACGTGCTCGAGGGGTGGCACGCACCCGAACCCGTCGATCGGCTCGCTGCGGAGGACCGCAACCTGCTCGACCTGGCCCGGCTGACGGTCGCGGCGGCGCTCGCGCGTCCGACGAGCGTGGGCTCGCACTTCCGCACCGACGACCCGGCGATCCACGATCGCGTCGAGGTGCTCGACGACACCCGAGAGGCAGCGTGATGACCGACCGTCGCGAGATCGAGCGCATCGTCGGGGCCGCACTCGATGAGGACGCCCCCTGGGGCGACCTGACGAGCGAGACGCTCATCCCCGCGGCCGCGACGGCGACCGCCGAACTCGTTGCACGAGAGCCGGGGGTGCTGAGCGGCATCGAGGTGTTCGCGGCGGCGTTCCGGCTCGTCGAGGCGCGCACGGTGCTCGACCGGCTCGCCGCCGATGGCGAGCACTTCACCGCGGGGCAGACGCTCGCGCGGGTGACCGGCCCGGCCCGCGGCATCCTGACCGCCGAGCGCGTGGCGCTGAACCTGGTGCAGCGGATGTCGGGCGTCGCGACGCTCACCGCCCGCTACGTCGCCGCGGTCGCGGGCACGCGCGCTCGCATCGTCGACACGCGAAAGACCACGCCCGGCCTGCGGAGTCTCGAGCGCCAGGCGGTGCGCGACGGCGGCGGGCGCAACCACCGGCGTTCGCTCTCCGACGCGATCATGGCGAAGGACAACCACCTCGCGGTGCTCACCGCCGGCGGGCAGGATCTCGCGACGGCGCTGAGAGCGGCACGCGAACGGATGCCGCACACCGCGCACCTCGAGGTCGAGGTCGACCGGCTCGACCAGCTCGACGCGGTGCTCGCGGGCGGAGCCGACACCATCATGCTCGACAACTTCGACCTCGCCGCCCTACGCGAGGGAGTGGCTCGCATCGGCGGTCGAGCGGTCGTGGAGGCATCCGGCGGCGTCTCGCTCGACACGGTCGGCGACATCGCCGCCACGGGCGTCGACGTCATCTCGGTCGGCGCGCTCACGCACTCGGCGCGCGCCCTCGACCTCGGCCTCGACGTCGTGATCGAGACGAGTGACGCACGGGAGGGCCGGTGATCTTCCTCGACCACGCGGCGACCACGCCCGTGCGCCGGGAGGCGCTCGAGGCGATGTGGCCGTTCCTCACGGGGTCGTTCGGCAACCCGTCGAGCCGGCACGGGCTCGGCGACGAGGCGGCCCGTGCGCTCGCGGCCGCCCGCGCCGACGTGGCATCGGTCCTCGGATGCCGCCCCGGCGACGTGGTCTTCACGAGCGGCGGCACCGAAGCCGACAACCTCGCGATCAAGGGCATCAGCCTCGCCCGCCCGCGCGGGCGGCATGTCATCGTCTCGCCGACCGAGCACGAGGCGGTGCTCGAGTCGGCCGCGTACCTCGCGCGTGCGCATGACTTCGAAGTGACCGAGGTCGACGTCGACGCCGACGGGCTCGTGCATCCCGAGGCGCTCGCGCGCGTCATCCGCCCCGGCACGACCCTCGTTTCGGTGCAGCTCGCGAACAACGAGATCGGCACCGTGCAGCCCGTCGCCGAGCTCGCGGCGGTCGCCCGCGCGTCGGGAGCGGCGATGCACACGGATGCCGTGCAGGCGGCCGGCTGGCTCCCCCTCTCGCTCGACGCGCTCGGGGTCGACGCGCTCTCGCTCGCCGGCCACAAGGTCGGTGCTCCGAAGGGAACGGGCGCCCTCGTCGTCCGAGGACGGATCCCCCTCGAACCCGTCCTCCACGGCGGCGGCCAGGAGCGCGGACGGCGATCGGGCACCGAGAACGTGGCCGGCGCGGTCGCCCTCGCCACGGCGCTGCGGATCGCCGAGTCCGAGCGAGCGGATGCCGCCGCGCGCGTCGGCGCACTCGCCGCCGAGCTCGCCGCGCGCGTGACCGACGACGTGCCGGGAGCGGTGCTGACGGGGCATCCGGTGCGACGCCTACCCGGAACCGTGTCGTTCGTGTTCCCGGGCACGAGCGGCGAGGCCGTGCTGCTCGAACTCGAACGCGAGGGCGTGATCTGCTCGAGCGGCTCCGCGTGCGCCGCGGGCAGCGACGAGCCGTCGCACGTGCTCACCGCGATCGGCATCTCACGCGAGGTCGCGCAGACCGCCGTGCGCTTCACGCTCGGCACCGAGACGACCGCCGACGACGTCGCATCGGCGGCGGCATCGGTCGCCCGAGCCGTGTCGGTGGTCCGGGATATCGTGAAGCCATGACCGATCCGACCGCGATTCCCTCCGACGACGAGGCCGAGCACCGCACCGAAGACGAGGTCGCACCCGAAGAGGAGCAGCTCGAGGGCTGGCTCCCCGAGGCGACCCCGACCGAGGGTCCCGCTCCGGCTCCGTAATCTCGCCCGCCACGCAGAATCCATGCGTTCCGATCCATCCGGTGATCGGGGAATATCTGGCGAACCGGCGCGGGTTGACTCACTCATTCGACGCATTCACGGCGCCGCTCTGCGCCGCATTCGATTGGACACATTTCCTTGACCGAACGCGCCCTTTCCGATCTCGACCACTCCGACCTCGACCGTTCCGAGCTCGACCGTTCCGAGCTCGATCCCGACGCGCCGTCCCAGGCCACCGGGTCGACGCACGAGCACTCCGACGTCGAAGCGCTCCACGGCGCCCGCAACAACCGCGTCATCTGGCTGTTGCTCGCCGCCACCTTCGTCGTCTTCCTCAACGAGACGATCATGGGTGTGGCGATCCCGCACCTCGTCGTCGACCTCGCCATCACCCTCTCCGCCGCGCAGTGGCTCACCACCGCGTTCATGCTCACGATGGCCGTCGTGATCCCGATCACCGGCTTCCTGCTGCAGCGGTTCACGACCCGGCAGATGTTCATCACGGCGATGAGCCTGTTCTCGGCCGGCACGCTCCTCGCGGCGCTCGCTCCGGGCTTCGAGGTGCTGCTCGGTGCTCGCGTCGTCCAGGCGACGGGCACCGCGATCATGATGCCGCTGCTCATGACGACGCTCATGACGCTCGTCGCGCCGTCCGACCGCGGCCGGCTGATGGGTCGGGTGTCCATCGTCATGTCCGTGGCCCCGGCCATCGGGCCGACGATCTCGGGCCTCATCCTCGATTCGCTGAACTGGCGGTTCATGTTCTGGCTCGTGCTGCCGATCGCCGTCGTCATGCTCGTCGTCGGCATCCGCCGCGTCGAGAACGTCAACGAGATCCGGCGCACGCCGATCGATCCGCTCTCCATCGTGCTGTCGGCGATCGGCTTCGGCGGGCTCGTCTACGGGCTCAGCCTGGTCGGCGGCGTCGTCACCGGCACCGACACGGTCAACACTGCCCAGATGTGGATCGCGTTCGTCGCCGGCGCGCTCGGCGTCGCGGCGTTCATCGTGCGTCAGCTCCTCCTGCAGCGCCGCGACGCGGCCCTGCTCGATCTGCGCACGTTCCGCTCGCGCAACTTCGCGATCGCCGTCGGGCTCATGACCATCATGATGGCGGCGTTGTTCGGCACGATCGTGCTGTTGCCGATCTACCTGCAGGACGTGCTGCATCTCAGCCCGTCGTTCACCGGCCTCCTCGTGCTGCCCGGTGGGCTCGCGATGGGGCTCCTCGGTCCGACGGTCGGTCGGCTCTTCGACCGCTTCGGCCCGACGCCGCTGCTCGTGCCGGGCAGCATCGTGGTGAGTGCGGTGCTCTGGTCGCTCACGCTCGTCACCGAGCAGACCTCGCCGTGGCTCGTGCTCATCGCGCACGTCGCGCTCTCGATCGGGCTCGCGTTCATGTTCACGCCGCTCTTCACCTCTGCGCTGGGATCGATCGAGCCGCGCTTCTACTCGCACGGCTCGGCGATCGTGGGCACGATCCAGCAGGTGGCGGGTGCGGCCGGCACGACCCTGTTCATCACCGTGATGACGTCCCGTGCGGCCACGGCCGCGACTTCGGGTGCCGCCACGGTCGAGGTCGCCGCCGCCTCCGGCATCCGGAGCGCGTTCCTCGTCGGCGCCATCCTGTCGGTGCTCGCGATCGTGGGAGCGTTCCTGGTGCGCAAGCCCGCCGACATGCAGTCGGGCGCGCCCGCGGGCCACTGAACGACCTCCGCGGTGGGGCTGCGCCCCGCACGCATGACGAAGGCCCCGGCACCTCGATGGTGCCGGGGCCTTCCTCATCGCTCGATTCGTTGAGCGGCGCGGCCGGTCAGCCGCAGTTCGGCCGGCAGGTGCGCTGCGACAATGCGTCGACGAGGACGGTGCTGAGGTCTTCGGGCTTCGACGCCGAGTATGCGGCACCCTTCGTGACCTCCGCGATGCGCTGCATCGCCGCGAGGTCCGTGTCCGGGCCGAACCCGATCATGATCACCGGCACGGGCTTCGACGGGTCGTCGAGCTTCGCAAGCTCGGCGAGCAGGGTGTCGAGGTCGATACCGTTCTCGTCCTCGTTCTTCCCGTCGGTGATGAGCAGCACCGAGTTGACCTTGTCGGGGTCGAAGCTCTCGCGCACCCGCTGCACCGCGGCGAGGGTCGTGTCGTAGAGTCCGGTCGCACCGCCGAGCCGCGCGGGCAGCGACTGGATGATCCCGGCGATCTCCTGTGTGTGCGCCGCGTCGGCGAGCGGGGCGATCGGCGAGAGGTCCTCGTAGTCGAGGTCGCCGTTCCGAGCCGTCGAGAAGACCCAGACACCGAGTTCGACCTCGCCCGAGAACTTCTGCATCGCCCCGACCGCCGCCTGCTGGAAGATGTCGATCCGGCGCAGCCCGTTCTCGGCGGGCTCCTCCATCGAACCCGACACGTCGATGACCGCGAGCATGCGGGAGCGCAGGGTCAGCACGCCCCACGCCCGGAGGATCTCGAGTTGCGCTGCACCGTCGAGCGCCGCCGTCGCCGCCGGTGCCTCGGCGGAGAGGCCGGCGACGTCGACCGTGCCCGTCCCGTCTCCGGCGCGGAAGCCGTACTCGCTGAGGGTTGCGGCCGCGTCGTGCACCGCCGCTTCGAAGGCCCGCAGCAGCTCGGCTCGGTTCGATGCGCTCGATTCGACGACGTCGGCCGAGGCGTCAGCAGCACCGCGGTCGGCGCCGCTGCGGCCCGGGAGCCGAACGAACGGATAGTCGATCAGCACCGTCCCGTCAGCCGGGTACGCCGCCACGAGTGTCTCGGCCGGTGCGTCGAGGTTGTACGCCGCGACCTGGGCCTCGCTCGTGAGCACGACGGCCGCCTGTCGCGCTGCGGCCACGGAGCCGAACGCCGCACTGGTGGACGCCGGGATGGACTTGCCGAGCTCGATCATCGCGCCTGCGAACTGGCGCGGATCGTCGGGGGACGAGTGCCCGCGGAGCGCGAGCAGTCCGGCGAGGCTCGCCGCCGAGGCCTCGGGGTCGGGCAGCACGGTCGGCAGCGTCCCACCGAGCACTCGCGACCACGCGACCGGTTCGCTCGCGATCTCGGTCGCCTTCGTCGCCGGTGCGGCGAACACCACGGGAGTGGTGGCGACCGGCTCGCCGGCCTCGAACTCGGGCGCGCTCTGGCCGAGGGATGCCGCGGTCGCCGCCGTACGGTCGAGCCAGACGCTCGATTCGGGCACCCAGGCGTCAGCCTCGAGTCCGCCGGTCGCGAGGATGGCCGCGGTATCGGCGGAGTCCTGCGCGGTGACCGCCGTGGTCGCACAGGATCCGGATTCGGCCGACGCCGCGTCGAAGCCCTCGGCGATGGAATCGAGCGCCGGAGCGATCGACGGGTCGGCCACGATGACGAGTCGTTCGGACTCGGCGCAACCGGCGTCGGCCGCCGCGAAGAGCGGACTGAAATAGCCGCCGACCCAGAGGAAGACCCCCGAGGCGACGATGCCCACGACGGCGACGGCGGCGATGATGGAAAGGATGAGCGCTCGACCCGGCTTCTTCGCCGGAGCCTTGATGCTGTGACGCCCCACGGACACTCCAAGCCCAGTGGCGTCGCGACGCCACCGAATCCTTGTGCTGAACGGGTTCCCCCCGTTCAGGGGGAAGGATGCCACTCAGTGTAGGCGACCGCGTCGGGAAGGGAGCTTCACTCGCTTCCGGAAAAAATGCGGGTCGGATGACCCCCGGTCATCCGACCCGCTCCCCCGCCCTGTGCGGCGACCCCTCAGTCTCCGCGCAGGCGTTCACGTACACCCGCCGAATGACCGGCGGGTCGATCGCGTGGCGATCGGCATCTCGGGTGCGTCGACGACAACGTTACGTGGCCGGATTCGCCAGCGCACAGGGGTTGACTGGCGATGACCGGCCAGCTATCACGGCAGCAGGGAGATGGACAGGTTCAGGGACCGCGTCGATGCCGGACGGCGGCTCTCCCGCGCCTTCGAGGGTCGGGAGCTGCCTCGCCCGGTCGTCCTCGGCCTGCCCCGAGGCGGAGTGCCGGTGGCCGCCGAACTCGCTCGGGCGCTCGGCGCACCGCTCGACGTCCTGGTCGTGCGGAAGCTCGGGCTCCCGCGGCAGCCCGAGGTGGCGATGGGTGCGATCGGCGAACGCGGCGCCAGGGTGCTGAACGAGGACGTTTTGAGCTCCGGAGCCGTGACCGACGAGCAGCTCGCGACCGTCGAGCGTCGAGAGCGCGCCGAACTCGAGTCCCGGGTGGCACGATTCCGCGGCGACGCCGCTCCCGTCGGACTCCACGGCCGTACGGCGGTCATCGTCGACGACGGTGTGGCCACTGGGGCGACAGCCCGGGTGGCGAGCATCGTCGCGCGCGAGCTCGGCGCGGCATCCGTGGTGCTCGCGACTCCCGTCGGCCCCGCCGACAGCATCGCCGGGCTCCGGGGCATGCCCGAGATCGACGAGGTCGTCTGTCTCTCGGTGCCGCACGACTTCATGGCCGTCGGGCTGCATTACCTCGACTTCCGCCAGACGACGGATGCCGAGGTGCAGGAGCTGCTCACGGCCGCTCGCCTCGAAGATCAGAGCGGGAACGGGTGAGCGCCGTCGTCGCACGCGTGCGCGTCGACGTCAGCGCGAGCCCACCACGATGGTCGCCGCCCGTTCCTCGTCTCGAAGGACCTCGGTGGTCAGGCCGCCCTCGGCGAGCAGCGCCGCCGTCGTCGGCGCCTGCAACCGGCTCGTCTCGATCAGCAGGCGGCCGCCGGGGGCCAGCCACTCACGAGCGGATGCCGCGATGCGGCGGTGCAGGTCGAGCCCATCGTGCCCGCCGTCGAGGGCGACGCGCGCCTCGTGGTCGCGCGCCTCGGGGGGCATCATCGCGATCTCGTCGGTCGGCACGTACGGGGCATTCACGGCGAGCACGTCGACGCGGCCCCGGATGTCGCCCGGGAGTGCCTCGAAGAGGTCGCCCTCGGCGACACGCGCTCCGCGCGGCTCGAGGTTGCGGCGCGCCGCGCGCACCGCCGCAGGGTCGATATCGACGGCCACGAGTTCGACGGGCCCGGCTGCCTCCGCGATCGCCGCACCGATCGCCCCGGCACCGCAGCACAGATCGACGACGACGGGTACGCGACCATTCGCGGCCGCCAGCCGGGCGAACCCGACCGCTCGGGCGGCGAGGAACTCGGTACGTCGCCGCGGCACGAACACGCCCGGTTCGACGACGAGGCGCAAGCCCGCGAACTCGGCCCAGCCGACGACCTGTTCGAGCGGTTCGCCGGCGATACGACGCTCGGCGAGTTGCTCGAGCTCGCGCTCATCGGAGGCGGCCTCTTCGAGCAGCACCGCCTCCTCCTCGGCGAACACGCATCCCGCGGCTCGCAGGCGGGCGACGAGGGCCGGATCGGGGATCGCGGAGATCGAGGGCATCCCCCGAATCGTAACCGTGCGGGCGGCGCGGATGCGCCGGGCGGCAGGATGCCCTAGAGTGCTCGTCATGACCTCGTCGAACCGCAACTGGTGGCCCGCCTCGTAGGCGGACTCCACGCGTTTCGACGTACGACGACCGCCCGAGGGCGGTCGTTTCGCGTTTGCAGCGGATGCACCGGCCGACGGCCCGACCGGAGCAACTCATGACCAGCCTGCTGCACTCCCTCCTCGACGGCGACGCGCCGCCGCCCTTCGCCGTCATCCGGCGCGAAGACGAACCGACCCTCGACGTGCTCGTCGGCGACGTGGTGGAGGTGCACCTCCTCGCCGACATCCCGATCGGCGACCAGGAGGTCATCGCGCTCGTGCCCTTCCGGCAGGTGCGCGAACGAGGGTTCGCCGCCCACGACGACGACGCGCCGATCCGGTGCCTCGTCGTGCGCGATCGCGAGTCGATCGACGTGCACGAGGCGATCGCGGCGCTGCCGCGGCATCCGGCCGTCGTCGACGATCTCGATGTCGACGTGAGCGACCGGGACTACGCCGCCATCGTGCGCCGGGTGATCGCCGATGAGATCGGGCGCGGCGAAGGCGCGAACTTCGTCATCCGCCGGGAGTTCACGGGCACGACCGACGCCCCGCCGGCGCCTGCCGTGCTCGGATGGTTGCGAGCGCTGCTCGAGCACGAGTCGGGCGCGTACTGGACGTTCGCCGTCTGCACGCCGGGACTCGCAGCCGCCGGCGCGACGCCCGAGCGACACGTCTCCTCGATCGACGGGCTCGTCTCGATGAACCCGATCAGCGGAACCTTCCGACACGACGCCGCGGGCGGCGTCGCCGATGACGAGGCCCTCCTCGCCTTCCTCGACGACGTGAAGGAACGGGAGGAGCTCGTCATGGTCGTCGACGAGGAGCTGAAGATGATGAGCGCCGTGTGCCCGGACGGCGGCGTCATCCGTGGGCCGTTCCTGAAGCGGATGTCGCGCCTCACCCACACCGAGTACCTGCTGGAGGGTCGCTCGGGGCTCGACCCTCGCGAGGTGCTCCGGCGCACGATGTTCGCCCCCACCGTCACGGGTTCGCCGATGGGCAACGCATGCGCGGTCATCGCACGGCACGAGCCGACACCGCGCGGATACTACGCCGGAGTGATCGCACGCTTCACGCCGCGCGTCGGCGGCGGCGTCGACCTCGACGCGCCCATCCTCATCCGCACCGCCTACCTCGACGGCGGCGGGAATGTCGCGGTGCCAGTCGGCGCCACGCTCGTGCGTCATTCCGTCGCGGAGCACGAGGTCGCCGAGACGAGCGCGAAAGCGGCCGGCATCCTCACCGCCATCGGCGCACTCGAACGTGTTCCGGCACCGGCGCGGACGCTCGCAGCCGACCGGCTGCGGGTGCTGCTCGACGCGCGCAACGACCACCTCGCCGCATTCTGGCGCTCGCCTCAGGCCGGGCGGCCGCGCCGCGGCATCGACGCGCTCGTCGTCGATGCCGGCGACGACTTCACGACGATGCTCGCGCACCAGCTCCGCCACCTGGGACTCGATGTACGGCTCGCCGCCTGGCACGACGTGCCGCTCGAGGCAACCGAGGAGCTCGTCGTCTTCGGTCCCGGCCCGGGTGACCCCCGCAACCACGCCGATCCGCGCATCGTGCGCCTGCGGGAACTCGTCGCCGCGCGGCTCGCCGCCGGGCGCCCGCTGCTCGCCGTCTGCCTCAGCCATCAGGTACTCGCCGAGCTCGCCGGTCTGCCGATCGCGCCGCTGCCGGCGCCGAGACAGGGCGTGCAGCTCGAGGTCGACCTGTTCGGCACTCGCGCGGCCGTCGGCTTCTACAACACGTTCACGGCGATCGCCGCGAACGGGAGCGTGACCCCGAGGCTCGGTCTCGAGGTGGCAGCGGATGCTGCGACCGGCGTCGTGCACGCCCTGCGCGGCGTCGGCGTCGCCTCGGTGCAGGCCCACCTCGAGTCCGTCACCTCCCCCGACGGACTGGCGACACTCGAGCGCATGTTGGACGACGTTCTCGCTGATCAGCGGCGGATCGATGACGGCGTGACGGGACTCGGGGCTGGGGATGATCCCGCACTCGAGAACGTTTGGCAAGGCATTGCCGCCGCTCGCTGACGGGGTTCTGCTGGTGCCGACCCGACCAGAGAGAGGCGGTTCATCGTGGAGACCAGCACCATCATCTGGATCATCGTCGCCGTTGTCGTCGTCATCGCGGTCATCGTGGTCGCGATGATCCTGACCCGGGGGCGGCGACGTGCGGCACAGGTCGAGGCCGGGCGCAACAAGGCGGCCGAGCTTCGGCAGGACGCGTACGAGTCGGACATCGCCCGACGCGAGCGCGAGGCCGAAGCGGCTCGTTCGACGGCCGCGGCGAAGCAGGCTGAAGCGGAGGCCCTGCAGGCGCAGCGCGAGTCGGAGCGCCTCGCCCGCGAGAGCGCGGATCGCGAGACCGAGGCGCAACGTCTGCGCGACGAGACCGAACAGCGTCTGCGCAAGGCCGACGCCGTCGATCCCGATGTCGACACGGATGCGAACTCGCGCCGGGACGCGGGCGACCGGACCGGCGGGGACCGGACCGAGCAGGGCCACCGAGCCGACGCCGGCGACCGGACCGCGACCGGCGACCGCACCGACGACGTCACCGACCGCCGCGACCCCGGACGCCACATCTGAGCACGCGAGTCATCGGCCGATCGCGTCAGCCGAGGGCGATGACTGCTTCGAGCGTCGCGCCATCGAGCGGTCGGTCGGCGAAGATCAGCCGTTCGAGGTGCGTCGTGTCGTCGGGACCGGCCGGCTCCGACGACGAAGCGCCCTGCCAGACGAGCTCGAGCCCGATCCGCTCGAGCACCCGGACCGATGCCGCGTTGGCGGCGAGCACGCGCGCGGTCACCGGGGTGCCGGGGCGCGCAGCCTGCGCCGCGGCCAGCGACACACGTGCCGCCTCGGTCGCGAATCCGTGCCCCCACGACTCGGGTGCGAACCGGTACCCGAGGTTCCACGCGTCGAACGGCAGTGCCGCCGCACCCGCGCTGCCGAGGAAGGTCCCGGCGGGGAGCCCGGCCACCGGTGCGCGCAGCACGACCGCGCAGTGACCGAAACCGGTGGTGCGCCGGCTCTCGATGGAGCGCTCGATGGCTCGGGCGGACTGCCCGCGATCGGTGTGCCGGCCGCTCGGGAGGTGCTCCCACGTTCGCGGGTCGCCGTACACGCGGAAGTAGTCGTCGACGTGGTCGAGGGTGAGCGGAGTGAGCAGCAGCCGGTCGGTGCGGAGTTCGTCGATCATCGTCTGCGAGTCTGGCAGCGGCCTCCGACATGGAGGTGACGATCGGCCTCGGGAACGGCCGCGCTCACCGCAGATCGCTCACTTGAGCAGCCGCGAGAGCACCCGATCGGCGAGCGGCTTGCCGCCCGTCTGGCAGGTCGGGCAGTACTGGAACGTCGAGTCGGCGAAGATCACCTCGCGCACGGTGTCGCCGCAGACCGGGCAGGGCTGCCCCGTGCGGCCGTGCACCTGCATGTGCGTGCGCTTGTTGTCTTTCAGCTCGTCGGGTCGCTTGCCGGATGCCGCGGCCATCGCGTCGCCGAGGGTGTCGCGCATCGCGTGGTAGAGCCGCTCGACGTCGTCGGGCTTCAGCTTGGCGGCGAGCGCATAGGGCGACATCCGCGCGTTGTGCAGGATCTCGTCGGAGTAGGCGTTGCCGACGCCGGCGAACACCGACTGGTCGCGCAGCAAGCCCTTCACCTGCGTTCGGCGATTCGCGAGGATCGCCGCGAAGTCGTCGAGTGAGAAGTCGGGGGCCATGGGATCGGGGCCCAATCGGGCGACGCCGGGCACCTCGGCCGGATCGCGCACGACGTACACGGCGAGTGACTTCTTCGTCCCCGCCTCGGTGAGGTCGAAGCCCGAGCCGTCGTCGAGTCGCACCCGGAGCGCGAGCGGCGACTTGCCGGGCTTCACGAGCGTCCTCGGCACCTCCTCGTACCAGCGCAGCCATCCCGCTCGAGCGAGATGGAACACGAGGTGCAGCTCGCCCACCTCGAGGTCGATGAACTTGCCGTGCCGGGATGCCGCATCGAGGCGTTGCCCGGCGAGCGCCGTCAGCGGCGGGTCGAACGTCTTCAGCGCCGAGATCGCGGCGACGGAGACCCCGGTGACGGCATGCCCCACCGCGCGCTCGCGGAGGAATCCCACGAGCGCATCGACCTCAGGCAACTCGGGCACAGCACCATGCTCTCACCGGCCGCCGACATCCGTCATGACCCGCCCACACAGATGGGCGGCGGGCCCCTACGATCGTGCTGTGGATCCGATCACCGCGCGGCGCGTCCTGCGCATCTTCCCCGACGCACCGCTCACCGCCGACCTCGTCGAACGCGCCCACGCCGCCGAGTCGGCGGCGCGGCATCCGTCGCGGTATCCCGAGGGCGAAGATCGCGCTCGCGCCGAGGAATGGGCGCGCACCCTCGGCACGGCCCGCGCCGTGCTGCTCGCCGAGGCGAACGCGTCGGGGCAGCACCCACCCGTGGCGGCACCGGTGGCGTCGGTGCCCGCGGTGGCCCCCGTCTCGCCGGTCGGACCGCTCGGTGCGACGCCGGGGTGGCAGGCGCCCGCTCCATTGCCTGCGCCCGACCTCGCCGCGGCGGTGAACGCTCCCCGCCGGCGTGGGCTCTCGCGCGGCGCCGTCATCGGCATCGTCGCGGGCGCCGTCGCCCTCGTGCTGCTCGTCGTGGCCGGGGTGGTGGGCATCAGCGGGCTCGTCGACACCGTGAGCGAGGCCACCCGGGCACTCGAGACCGAGTCGGCGCCCAGCCCTGACGACACCTCCCTCGACGGCGACGACCTCCCCGACGTCGAGCGATACAGCGCCGAAGAGACCTTCTTCACGTTCCCCGCCGCCGTCGAGCTCTACTTCGACGGCCGCTACAACGCCGACTGCCCCATGGACTACGTCGAGGGCTGCTGGCAGGCGGCGATCATCACCGAGGCGGATTGCGAGGCGTTGGAGGTGCAACTCGGGTTCGCGAACGATCCCGACGCGGCTGATGCCGAGCACCTCGCGACCATGGACTTCACGAACGTCGTGGCGGGCGAAGCCGTCCCCGTCGTCTTCGGCCAGGACGAGTACGACAGCGGCTGGCTCAACGACGTGCGGTGCCTCGACTAGGGTCGTGGCATGCGCGTCGACGAGAGCAACGGCGTCCGTGTGCTGCACCTGCCCGCGGATGGGCCGACGATCTCCACCTCGGATGACGCGGCCGATCTCGTCGGGGACGCCTGGGCCAACCGGGCGACGCTCGTCGCCGTACCCGTCGAGCGGCTCGACCCGAAGTTCTTCCGCCTGACGTCGGGATTCGCCGGCGACCTCACGCAGAAGCTCGTGAACTATCGCCTCCGACTCGCCGTCGTCGGCGACATCGCCGAGCACGTCGCGAAGAGCGACGCCCTGCGCGATTTCGTGTGGGAGTCGAACCGCGGCGAGCAGATCTGGTTCGTCGAGAGCGACGAGGCGCTCACCGAGAAGCTCGCCGCTCGTCCTGCCCGGTAGACGAGCGCCGGCGGCGAAGCGTCATTCGGTCGAGAAGTCGAGCATCGAGTCGTCGACCGCGACCACCGACCACGTTCCGCCTTCGGCATCGGTGAACTCGTAGGCCGGCACGACGAGCACGCTCCCGTCGGGCTGCCAGTGGGTCGCGACGCCGAGGCGTGCGTCGACGATCTCGACCTGATTCACGGGCCACGAGAGCGGAGTGCCGGCCTTCGGAGTCGCGGGCGGCTCCGTCGGCGGCACCCACTCCTGCGGCGTATCGCCCGGAGCCTCCAGCATCGGGATCGGCAGGTTCGTGAGTTGCGCACCGAACCGCGGGTCCGAGAGGCGCTCGAACGCCTGCTGCTCGCTGACGACCGCGTACTCGCCCAGGGCCACGACATGGGCGAGCGTGCCATAGGCGCTGAAGACTCCCTGGTCGGTGAGTTCCAACGACCACGACTGGTCGAGACGCTGTCCGTCGACGACGGGCCAGGCCTGCGCGATCCGGGTGACGGACCCCTCCCAGGTCTCGGTCGTGAACTCGAATGCGCCGGGGTCGCGTCCGACGGACGTGATGAGCGACCGCATGGCCTGGATCGCGGCATCCTCGCTCGGAAGCTCGCCGGTCGGTTCGCACGGCTCGACGGGGTCGAGCTCCGTGCTGCACTGCCATGGGTTGATCCGAGGGTTCGAGTATGAGAATCCGAGCGTGCCGTCGAGACCGACGGAGAGGGTCGGTGCGGTGCCGTCCTGCGGCCCCACCATCCACGCGCCGTCCCGCAGTTCGGGCGTCCCTTCGACGCCGAGCGCGGCGGCGAGCGCGGCCACGGTGTCGGCATCCGATGCCGCCCGCGCGTCGTAGGTGTAGGCGCGCGCCGTTCCCGCAGCCGTCGCCAGGCCGGATGCGCTGAACTCGTGACGCCCGAACCCCCCGGGGAAGCTCATGTCGGCGCTCGTTCCCCCAGACATCTTCCGATCGCCCTGCGCCGCACCGGCGAAGCCGTCGCCCGGCACGGCGCCTCCCTCGGTCGCCGAGCCCTCGGTCTGCAGCGAGATCGGCGGCGCAGCGCCACCGGCGACGGTCGTCGAACCGCCCGTCGACGCACCGACGCCGTACCCGACGGCACCCACGACCGCGAGCGCCGCGGCCGCGGCGACGATCGGAATCCAGCGCGGTCTGCGCTTCTCGCGTGCGGCACCGAGGTCGGCGATCGCTGCCGCCTGCGCGGGGGGCTCCGCCGTCACCCGACCGACGACGTCGTCGGCGAATCCGGCCCGCGGCTCGACGTCGGCGGCGGGGTCCGCGGCACGCAGTCGCGCGATCGGGTCGAGCTCGTGGTGGTCGTTCATGGTGGGTGCTCCTCCGTGAGTGCCTTCACCGAGATATGTGTGAGTCCGGCCGCGGATCTTGCACGCCGGCTAGAAGACGAGCCGTTCGCCCCACGCCTCGCGCAGCCGCTTGCGGGCTCGTGAGAGCGCGGCATCCGCCCCCGAGCGGGAGATGCCGAGCACCTCGGCGAGCTCCGCGCCGTCGAGGCCCTCCCAGGCGTGCAGGAGCAGGATCTGCCGGTCGCGCTCGCCCACGCTCTCGAGGGCACCACGGAGTTCCGCGTCGAAGAGCGCGCTGAGCTCGGGGTCGTCGGCGACGCGGCTCTCGCCCGATTCGGGCACCCGTTCGACGGGATGGTCGACGTGCTTGCGACGGTGGTTGGCGAGGACGAAGCCGGCCGTGCGGTAGAGCCAGGGGAGGACTGCCGCGCGCGGGAGGTCGGCACGCCGGCGCCACGCGGTGGCGAAGACCTCGGCGGCGAGGTCCTCGGCGTCCTGGCGTGGACCACGGCGCGCGAAGTATCGCACGAGGGCGGTCGAATGCTCGCGGACGATCGCGGTGAACCACGCCGCTTCGTCACTCGTCACGGGGTGGCCTCCCTCGGGCATCCCCATCCCCCCGGTCATCTCGACGGCTGCTGCGCTCGCGATCTCCACACCAGGGATGTGTCGCGTCTGCCGCGAGTCTTGCACGAGACGCCGCGGATCCGGCTCAGCCGCTCAAGGCTCCGGTGCGTCCTCGAGCCGGAACCCGACCTTCAGGGTCACCTGGAAGTGCGCGACCCCGCCGTTCTCGACTTCGCCGCGAACCGAGACGACCTCGAACCAGTCCACGTGCCGCAGCGTCGACGTCGCACGTGAGATCGCGTTGCGAATGGCGGTGTCGATGCTGTCGGGAGAGGTGCCGACGATCTCGGTGACGCGGTAGACGTGATTGGTCATGACCTGCTCCCCACCCCCGCTCCGTCGCGGGATGCCTCGACCCTAGCCCCAGCGCGGCGCTACGGATAGGGCGGCGTGTCGACGTGAATGGTGACGGGGGACGCCGACCCCTGCGATACTGACCTCGTGCTGAGCCGACGATGGTGGGGAACGGGCGCGACCCTGGTGATCGCTGCCGCGCTGGTCGGCTGTGCCGGAGCGCAGTCCCCCACCACGACGCCGACCGCGACGGGGTCGCCGACGGTCACGCCCACCCCGTCGGCCTCGCCCTCGACTCCGCCCACCCCCGTGATCGCGCCGGTGACGATGGACGTGAACGACCTCCAGGGGGCGACGGTCGAGTTGGTCGTCGGGCAATCGTTGAACATCACGACCGGAGATCTCGCCGTCGACAGCTACTCCGGCGAGGTCGACGACCCGACGGTCGCCGAGTTCGTTCCAGGACGCGTGGATGGCACCGCCACCTACAACCCGGGGGTCACCGCGTTGGCGCCGGGCTCGACCCAGGTGGTGCTCTCGAACAGCGACGGCGGGATCCAGGACCTCACGTTCACCGTGAGCGTCACCGAGCGGTAGCCGCCGCCGTCACACGTTGAAGCGGAACTCGACCACGTCGCCGTCCTGCATGACGTAGTCCTTGCCCTCCATGCGGGCCTTGCCCCTGGCGCGGGCTTCGGCCACCGATCCGGCGTCGACGAGGTCGGCGAACGAGATCACCTCGGCCTTGATGAATCCGCGCTCGAAGTCGGTGTGGATGACGCCGGCCGCCTGCGGGGCCTTCCAGCCCTTGTGGATCGTCCACGCGCGCGACTCCTTCGGACCCGCGGTGAGGTAGGTCTGCAGGCCGAGCGTCTGGAATCCGACACGCGCGAGCTGGTCGAGGCCCGACTCGTCCTGGCCGGTCGAGGCGAGCAGCTCGGCGGCGTCCTCGGGGTCGAGGTCGATGAGTTCCGACTCGATCTTCGCGTCGAGGAAGACCGCCTCGGCGGGAGCGACGAGCGCGGCCAGCTCGGCCTTGCGCGCGGCATCCGTCAGCACCGCCTCGTCGACGTTGAACACGTAGATGAAGGGCTTCGCCGTGAGCAGGCCGAGCTCCTTGATCGGGTCGAGGTCGACGGATGCCGCAGAGAGGGGCGTGCCCTTCTGCAGCAGCTCCTGCGCCTCCTTCGCGGCGGTGAGCACCGACGGATCGAGCTTCTTGCCCTTGACCTCCTTCTCGTAGCGCGGGATGGCGCGCTCGAGCGTCTCGAGGTCGGCGAGGATCAGCTCGGTGTTGATGGTCTCCATGTCGGCCTTGGGATCGACGGCGCCCTCGACGTGCACGACGTCGGAGTCCTCGAACCCGCGCACGACCTGGGCGATCGCGTCGGCCTCGCGGATGTTCGCGAGGAACTTGTTGCCGAGCCCCTCCCCCTCCGACGCGCCGCGGACGATGCCGGCGATGTCGACGAACGACACGGCGGCAGGCAGGATCCGCTCGGAGCTGAAGATCTTGGCGAGCACCTCGAGGCGCGGGTCGGGCAGGTTCACCACGCCGATGTTCGGCTCGATCGTCGCGAAGGGGTAGTTCGCGGCGAGCACCTGGTTCTTGGTGAGCGCGTTGAACAGGGTGGACTTGCCGACGTTGGGCAGGCCGACGATGCCGATAGTGAGAGCCACGGGGGTCTATCGTACCGGGAGCGGTGCGCGCGGCTTCACCCTCGGTTGTCGGCGGACACGCCTATCTTCGTCTGGTGACTCCCTCGCGCCTCCACGTCGTCGAACACGGTGACGGCCCGCCCCTGCTCGCGCTGCACGGATTCCCCGTCGATCATCACCTCATGGTCGGATGCCTCGAGCCGATCCTCCGCGAGCACGGCGGGTTCCGCCGCATCTACCCCGATCTGCCGGGGCTCGGCCGTTCGCCCGGCGATCGCGTCTCGAGCGCCGACGACGTCCTCAACGGCGTCGAGGGGTTCGTCGACGAGGTCATCGGTGACGAGCCGTTCCTCCTCGTCGGCGAGTCGTACGGCGGATACCTCTCGCGGGCGCTCGTGCAGCGTCGACGCGGCCAGGTGCTCGGGCTCGCGCTCATCTGCCCGGCGGTCGTCGCCGCGGCATCCGATCGGGCGCTGCCGCCTCGCGAGGTGCGCCGACCCGACCCGCTGCTGGTCGCGGCGCTCGATCCGACGGAGGCAGCGGAGTTCACCGACGTGGCGGTGGTCGAGTCGTCCGAGACGCTCGCTCGGTTCCGCACCGATGTCGCGCCGGGCCTCACGGCCGGAGACGCCGAGGCGATCGCTCGGATCCGATCGCGCTTCGCGCTCGACGAGCCGGTCGAACGCGGCGAACCGTTCACTGCGCCGACGCTCATCGTGGCAGGCCGCCAGGACCATGTCGTGGGCTTCCGCGACCAGTGGCAGCTCCTCGAGCACTACCCGCACGCCACCTACGCCGTGCTCGATGTCGCGGGGCACAACCTGCAGTTCGAACGTCCGGCGCTCTTCGAGTCGCTCCTCCGCGACTGGCTCGATCGCGTCGCGACCGACTTGCCGACGACGTCAGCCGGCTGACGCGTCGAGCGCCGGGCTCGCGCCGAGCCGGCGTTGATGCAGGGTCAGGTACACCCCCGCGAGCACGAGCACCCCACCCACCACGACCGGCAGCTCGAGGGTCGACCCGAACGCCAGCGCGATGAGCACGGTGAAGACGGGCAGGAGGTTCAGGAAGATGCCGGCGCGCGACGGGCCGACCTTCGAGGCGCCGATGTTCCAGAGCGCGTACCCCGCCATCGAGGGGAAGACGACGATGTAGACCAGCCCGAGCACCCCCGTGGGCGAGCTCGGCAGCGACACGCCCGTGACGGCGATGAGCGGCAGCATCGTGACGACGGCGAACACGGCCTGCACCGCGGTCGCCGTGATCGGCGGCGTCCGCAGCCGGCGCGCGATGAGCGAGTACACGGTCCATGCGAGCACCGCACCGATGATGAGCAGGTCGCCGGCTCCGAAGCCCTGGTCGAGCAGCCGGCGGACGTCTCCCCCGGTCAGCACGATCGTGACGCCGACGAAGGCGACGGCGATGCCGACGACCTGCACGGGCCGCAGCCGCTCGTGCAGGAAGATCGCCGCGGCGAGGGCGATGGTCGCGGGATTGATCGCGCTGATGACCGACGCGGTGACGGCACCGGTGAGCCCGAGGCCCGCGTACAGGAGGAGGGTGTACCCCGTCAGGCCGAGCACCGACTGCACGAGGTGCAGCTTCCACTCGCGGGCCGCCGCACGCCAATCGGGCCGTTCGACGAGCCACGCGAGCCCGATGAGCGGCACGAACGCGAAGACCCAGCGGAGGAAGGTGAGCGAGACCGGGGAGATCTCGGCGGTGACGAGCTCGCCGAACACGTAGTTTCCGGCCCAGAAGAGGTTCGCGAGCGTGAGGAACAGGTAGATCGTGCCACGGCTCACCGCCCCAGCGTACGCGCTCGGCTCGATCGGGCGGAGCCGCACCAGGCGCGCTCGTCCGCGAGGCGTGCTCAGTCCTCGGCCGGCTCAGCGTTCGAGACGGGCCCGGAAGCACCTCGTGACGTACGGCACCGAGAGCTCCCTCGCGCCGGCGAGGTCACGATGGGTCTCGAGGAGTGTCTCGAGCGCCGCGATCGTCGCCGCCTGCTCGGTCTCGGACGCGGTGATGAAGGAGCTGCGCGATCGCACGAGATCGAGGAATCGCGTGCGCGACATCCGTTCGCTCCATTCGACCGAGTGCTCCTCGACGGCACCGAACGGGCTCCCGATCTTCACGTACTCCGCGAACGTCACGCTCGCATCGTGCCGTTCGTCCATGATCTCGCCCGCCTGCCGCAGCCAGTCCGCGCGATGGTCACGGCTGTTCCAGACGAGGCCGAGCACGCCGCCCGCTCGCAGCACCCGCGCGATCTCGGCCACGGCGCGGTCCGGCTGGAACCAGTGCCACGCCTGACCGGCCACGACGGCGTCGACCGACCCGTCTTCGAGCGGGATGTCCTCGGCCGTTCCGAGGATGCGCGGAACGCCGGGCACGGCGACCTCGAGCTCGTCGAGCA
>JAPSJT010000178.1 GCA_031178045.1 Agromyces sp. | reverse complement strand
CCGAGGAGCCAGAGTGCCCGGAGGCGACCGCGGGCGTCGCGCACCTCACGGAGCTCGCGCTCGTCGCCGTCGCGGCGGCCCGAATACTTCCACTCGTCGAGCAGCACGGTGAGCTGCTCCTGGGTCGCGAGCTCCTCGCTGCCCGAGTCTGATGCCTCGGCTGTCGTGTCGGCGAGCGCGGCGACGAAGCCGAGGGCCATCTCGGTGTCATGGGTGAAAAACATTTGACTCCTGACAGATGGTGCGAGTAACGTCATCAGCATAACGACTTTCGGGCATGACAGGGGCGTTCTCGTGGGGAGATCTCGCGGCATCATCGGCATCGCACTCGGTCTCGCGGCCGGCCTCGCATTCGGCGCGGGCGGAGCCATCGTCAAGCCGCTCCTCGAATCCGGCTGGTCGCCGGGCGCCGCGGTGCTCTTCCGGGTGACTGTCGCGGCCGTGCTCCTGGCGGTGCCGGGGCTCATCGCCCTGAAGTTCGACCTCCGGCCGCTCTGGCGTGCGAAGTGGACCGTCCTCGTCTACGCGGTCATCGCCGTGGCGGGCGTGCAGCTCGCCTTCTACACGGCGATCGCGCGCATCCCGGTGAGCACCGCGCTCCTCATCGAATACCTCGCGCCGGTCGCGCTCGTCGCCTTCGCCTGGGCGCGCACGAGGCAGGTGCCCCAGTTCGTCGTGCTCGCAGGGTCCGTGATCGCAATCGCCGGCCTCGTACTCGTGGTCGGTCCGGCCGGTGGCGAGCTCGACCCCTTCGGCGTCGTGATCGCCGCCGTCGCGATGCTCGGCGTGGCGGTCTACTACGTGATCGGCGAGCGCGACGATCTCGGCGTCCCCCCGATCGCCCTCGCCGCCAGCGGCCTTCTCATCGGGGCGGTCGTGCTCGGCATCGCCGCACTCACCGGGCTCGTGCCGTTCGAAGCGGCATTCACCGACATCGCCTTCTTCGGCGGCGCCGCACCGTGGTGGGTGCCCGTGCTGATGGTCGGCGCCATCTCGACGGCGTTCGCCTATGTGGCCGGCATCCAGGCGATCCGGATGCTGGGCACCCGGCTGTCGTCCTTCCTCGGGTTGTCCGAGGTCGTCTTCGCCGCGATCGTTGCCTGGGCCCTCCTCGGTGAGGCGATCGGGTTCGTCCAGGCCGTTGGAGGGCTCCTCATCCTGGCCGGTATCGTCTGCGTGCGGCTCGAGCGCCGCGTCCCCGAGCCGAGGACCGCATTCGTCGAACTCGGCACCGAGCCCGTGCCGGTGGTGCCTGCCGACCATCGCTAGGCTCGGCACCATGCGCTTCGGCATCGTCATCCTCCCGCAATACGACTGGCCCGACGCCGAACGCCGCTGGCGGGCCGCCGAGGAGTACGGGTTCGACCACGCGTGGACCTACGACCATCTCTCGTGGCGGGGACTCGCCGGCGAGCGTTGGCACGCCACGGTTCCGACGCTCACGGCTGCAGCGACCGTCACGAGCCGCATCGGGCTCGGCACCTTCGTCGCCTCGCCGAACTACCGGCATCCGGTGCCCTTCGCCAAGGACATCGCCACGGTCGATCAGATCTCGCGCGGTCGGATGCTCCTCGGCATCGGCTCCGGGGGCACCGGATTCGACGCCTTCGTGCTCGGTCAGCCCCAGCTGACCCCGCGCGAGCGCTTCGCGCGCTTCGCCGAGTTCGCCGAGGCGCTCGACGTGCTGCTTCGTTTCGAGCCCTCCGGGTCCGGCGGCATCTCGTTCGAAGGGGAGTGGTTCGCGGCGTCGGGCGCCCGGATGGTCGGCGAGCCCTCCCAGCATCCGCGGATGCCGCTCCACCTCGCAGCCGACGGCCCGAAGGGTCTCGCCCTCGCCGCGCGCATCGCCGACGGGTGGGTCACGACCGGCGGCGCCGACGACGACACGGAGGCCTGGTGGCGGAAGGCCGGTGAGCTCATCGGGCGGCTCGACGACGCGTGCGAGGCGGCGGGCCGCGATCCGTCGAGCATCCGTCGCACCCTCTCGCTCGACGCCGAGGCGCGCTACAGCCTCGCGAGCCTCGCGGCCTTCGACGACGCGGTCGGTCGCGCTGAGGAGCTCGGGTACACGGATGTCGTCTCGCACTGGCCCCGCGAGCACGGGCTGTACGCGGGCGACGAGTCGGTGCTCGACGAGGTGGCCCAGCGGCTAGCCTGAAACGCATGCCCGCACCGCGCTCGAAGCCGCTCACCCGCTGGGAGCCGATGCCGTTCCTCGTCGTGCTCGTCCTCCTCCTGCTCACGGGAGTGGTTCGCCCCGACGGCTCTCCGGTGCTCGTCTGGGCGCTCGTGGTGCTGCTCGTCGCAGCACTCGCATGGCTCGTCTTCTCACTCGTGCGTTCGACCCGGCGCGCCAATCCCGACGCGTGGGGCGATCTCTCGAGCCTCGACGGCATCGAGCTCGTCGAGGCCCCGCGCCGTGAGCGCGAGGTGCGCACGGTCGTGCCCGTCGACGATGTGCACCGCCACCAGCCCGCGATCGAGCTCGCCCGGCTGCACGGCGGCACCGAGCAGTCGGCCGTGCTCGTGCCGCGGGCGAGTCGATGGCTCTCGCGGCGCTACCGGATCGGCGTGCAGCTCGTCGGAGGCGGCCGGCCCCGTCATGCGGGGTTCCTGCGTCGCGACGCCGAAAACCGATGGGTCGAGCTGCTCGACGGCCTCCGCGATCGCGGAGCGTTCGCCCGAGTGCCCGCGATCGTGACGGGATCCGAGCGACCGTACGGCGTCGAGCTCGATCTCAGCGGGCTCGACGCACTGGAGCACTAGCGCCGGCCGGCGGCATCCGCTCGGGTCAGCGCCCGGGGTGCAGCGCCGGATCGGCAGCGATCGGTGCGATCAGCGCTCCCCGATGGCGTCGGACGAGGCCATCGCCTGCTCGGCCTCCTGGCGGGCGAGATCGGCGCGTACGCGCTCCATGTCGAGCGCGCGCACCTGGGAGACGAGCTCGTCGAGCATCGGGCGCGGAAGGGCGCCGGCCTGTGCGAAGACGCCGATGCCGTCCTTGAAGGCCATGATCGTCGGGATCGAGGTGATGTTCATCGCCGCGGCGAGCTGCTGCTGGTCCTCGGTGTCGACCTTCGCGAACACCAGATCGGGGTTCGCCTCGGAGGCCGCCTCGTAGTTCGGAGCGAACTGGATGCACGGGCCGCACCATCCGGCCCAGAAATCGACGAAGACGGTGCCGCCCTCGAGGATCGTCTTCTCGAAGGTCTCCAGGGTCAGCGCGACGGTAGCCATGCTTCCAGCGTACGTCGTGGAACTGGGCAGTCGTCCGGCGTTGCCTGTGCGGGTCCCGAGAGGGGTGGGCGCCGACGTCTCGGCGCTCTCGCCCGCGAGGACGTCGCCCGGCGGCGCTATCGTGTGACCGTGGTCGGATTCGGAGGAGCTCCGGGTTCGTCCCGTCGGCGCGGTGGTGCATCCGATGCCGCCTGGACGGCCCCGTCCCTCGACGACGCGCGCGCGCTCGACGAGGCGATCCCCGACCTCGATTGGCACGCGTTCCCGCCCGGCACCGAGCGCACGACGTTCGACGCGCCGAGCGGCGAGCTCGCTCACGTCGCGCTCGGCCCGGCCACGGGTCCGCGGGTGGTGCTCGTGCCCGGGGCGACGGGGTCGAAGGAGGACTTCGTGCTCATGATGCCGCTCTTCGCTGCCGCGGGCTACCGAGTCGAGTCGTTCGACCTGGCCGGGCAGTACGAGTCGTGGAACGCCGGTCCGTGGAACAGCCGGCCTCGGCGTGCCGGCTACGACGAGCGGCTCTTCCTCGACGATCTCCTCGCGATCCTCGACGCCGGTGACGGCGGCACGCACGTGCTCGGCTACAGCTTCGCCGGCACCCTGGCCGCGCTCGCGCTGCTCGAGCGTCCCGACCGCTTCGCGAGCCTCACCCTCCTCAGCGCCCCGCCTGAGCCGGGCCAGGCGTTCCGGGGCATCAAGCGCGTCGGACCGGTGAGCGCGTTCACGACGCCCCGGCAGGGCGCGGCGCTCATGATGTGGGGCATCCGGAACAACCTCAACCGCGTGCCGCCGCGTCGGCTCGCCTTCGTCCGGGAGCGCTTCGCGCTCACCCGCCGCGAGAGCGTCGACGACATCATCGGGCTCATGATGCAGACGCCCGACGTGCGCGTCGGGCTCGCGGCAGCCCCGGTGCCGAAACTCGTCGCGGTCGGTGAGCACGACCTGTGGCCACGCGAACTCCACGCACGCTTCGCGCAGCGGATCGGCGCGACGTTCGCGGTGTACCCGACCGGTCACAGTCCGTGCGAGACCGCTCCCCATCAGCTCGTGCGGGACATGCTCGAGCTCTTCGCCGAGTCGGGCCGCACCGCCTGACTGCCGCGCGTTCAGGCAGGCAGCGGCTCCTCACCGTCGGCGTCGCGGTCGGATGCCGCGGGTCCCGCCCACCCGGACGGCCCGTACGCGCCGAGCCGTCGTTCCCGCCTCCGCCGCAGCGCGGGCCAGGCCCGCCAGTCGACGGCGAGGGTGCGGAACCCCATCACCACGCGCCGCCCGAGTTCGCCGATCGTGTCGAACGGGCGGGCGGAGATCCCGACGACGAGGGAGCGGTCGCGAACGACGGTCATGCCCGGCCGGAGCCACCACGAGAGGTCGAGGTCGTCGTGGAGGTCGGCGCGGTGCCGGTGCACGAGGGTGCGCAGCGAGCTCCACGCCTCGTGACGGATGGCGAAGTTCGAGCCGAAGATCGGCGGGTGCCCGAGGAGGGCGCCGACGAGCGTGAAGTACGCAGCGAGGTAGAGGTGGCGGCCGATCCACCGCCGCACGGGAGTGCCGCCGTAGAAGACGCCGGGTCCCGTGACGACGGTCGGGCGGTCCGCTCGCGACATCCGCTGCTCGATCCGGGCCAGCCAGTCTGCAGCCGGCACCGAGTCCGCGTCGAGACGGGCGAGGAGCATGCCGGATGCCGCGTCGAACCCGGCGGCCGTCGCAGGCCAGATTCCCCGCAGCGGTTCGCTCACCACGCGAGCGCCGTGCGCC
>JAPSJT010000032.1 GCA_031178045.1 Agromyces sp. | reverse complement strand
TCGTCGGTGCGCAGGGCGAGCGTCTTCTCGGCCGGTGTGAGGTGTACCTCGATCCGGTCGTTGTGCACGCGAAGCCTGGCCATGATTCCATCCTGCCCGAGCGGACCGACGCGCGCTGTGTCGCCACCCCACAATGAGGTAACGGTTTCGTGCAGCATCCCGCATGAAACCGTGTCACGCGGTTACCGCTTCCTGCCGTCGTTCAGGCAGGGCGAGCGGATGCCGCGGCGCGCGCCGCGGCCGGGAGCGCCTCGAGGATCCGACCGATCGCGGCCTCGTCGTGCGCGGCCGTGACGAACCACGCCTCGAACACGCTCGGCGGCAGCGAGACGCCCGCGTCGAGCATCGCGTGGAAGAACGCCGGGTACCGCCACGCCTCCTGCCGCTGCACGCTCGCGTAGTCGCGCACCTCTGCCGCGGACGCCTCCTCGCCGAACACGAAGCTGAAGAGGTTGCCCGCGCGCTGCACGCGATGGGGAACGCCCGCGGCGGCGAGCGCGTCGGAGACGGCGGCGCTGATCGTCGCGGCGGCGGCGTCGAGCTTCGCGTAGACAGCGGCATCCGCTGCCCTCAGGGTCGCGACGCCGGCGGCCACGGCGACGGGGTTCCCCGAGAGCGTGCCCGCCTGGTAGACGGGGCCGAGCGGCGCGAGCTGGTCCATGATGTCGGCGCGACCGCCGAGCGCCGCGACCGGCATGCCGCCGCCGATGACCTTGCCGAACGTCAGGAGGTCGGGGGTGTAGGCGCCGTCGGAACCGTGCTCGAGACCCCACCAGCCCGCCCCGGAGACACGGAAGCCCGTGAGCACCTCGTCGGAGATGACGAGCGAGCCGTTCGCGTGGGCGAGCTCGACGAGCGCGCGGTTGAAGCCCGGTGCGGGCGGCACGACGCCCATGTTCGCGGCGGCGGCCTCGACGATGACGGCCGCGATGCGGTCGCCGTGCTCGGCGAAGGCGGCGCGCACCGCATCGAGGTCGTTGTACGGCAGCACGAGGGTGAGCGCGGCGATGTCGGCGGGCACGCCGGCCGATCCGGGCAGTGCGAAGGTCGCGAGACCCGAACCCGCCTCGGCCAGCAGTCCGTCGGAGTGGCCGTGGTAGTGCCCGGCGAACTTCACGAGCACGTCGCGGCGGGTGAATCCACGGGCGAGGCGGATGGCGCTCATCGTCGCCTCGGTTCCGGTCGAGACGAGCCGCAGCTTCTCGACGGGGGCGACCCGGCCTTCGACGAGTTCGGCGAGCTCGGTCTCGGCGGGGGTCGAGGCGCCGAACGAGAGGCCGCGGGCCGCGGCATCCGTCACCGCCTCGATGACGCGCGGGTCGGCATGGCCGAGGATCGCGGGCCCCCAGCCGGCGACGAGGTCGACGTACTCGCGTCCCTCGGCGTCGGTGACGTACGGGCCGCGCGCGGATACGAGGAATCGGGGCGTGCCGCCGACGGAGCGGAAGGCGCGCACCGGCGAGTTCACCCCGCCCGGGATCGCGGACTGCGCCCGAGCGAAGAGCTCGGCGTTCGTGGCCGTGGCCTGCTGCTGCGGGGTCATGCCGCGTCTCCGTTCCTGATCCACTCGGCGAGCTCGACGGCCCAGTACGTGAGCACGGCGTCGGCGCCGGCGCGACGGATGCCCCGCACCGACTCGATCACGGCACGCCTGCGATCGATCCAGCCGTGCGCGGCGGCCGCCTCGATCATCGCGTACTCGCCCGAGACCTGGTACGCCCAGACCGGCACGTCGGATGCCGCGGCGACGTCGGAGAGCACGTCGAGGTAGCTGCCGGCGGGCTTCACCATGACGATGTCGGCGCCCTCCTCGAGATCGATGAGCGCCTCGCGCAACCCCTCACGCCGGTTACCGGGATCGAGCTGGTACGAACGGCGGTCGCCCTCGAGCGTCGACTCGACGGCGTCGCGGAAGGGACCGTAGAAGGCGGAGGCGTACTTCGCCGAGTAGGCGAGGATCGCCGTGCCCGTGAAGCCGGACTCGTCGAGCGCCTCGCGCACGGCGGCGACCTGGCCGTCCATCATGCCCGAGAGGCCGAGCAGCTCCGAGCCCGACGCCGCCTGCACGAGCGCCATCTCGCGGTAGCGCTCGAGGGTCGCGTCGTTGTCGACGCGGCCGAGCGGATCGAGCACGCCGCAGTGGCCGTGGTCGGTGAACTCGTCGAGGCAGAGGTCGGTCTGCACGACGATGCGGCCCGCGGCGGCCTCGGCGGCGACCCTCGTCGCGACGTTGAGGATGCCGTTCGGGTCGGTCGCGCCCGAACCGCGCGCATCGCGCACCTCGGGCACGCCGAACAGCATCACGCCGCCGAGCCCTGCGTCTGCGGCATCCGACACCGCCTGCGGCAGGCTCTCGAGCGAATGCTGCACGACGCCGGGCATCGATGCGATCGGCACCGGCGAGCTCGCGCCCTCGCGCACGAAGATCGGCAGCACGAGGTCGGCGGCGTGCAGTCGGGTCTCGGAGACGAGGCGGCGCATCGACGCGGTCTCGCGAAGACGGCGCGGACGGACGCGGGGAACGGGCGTGGGATTCACCCGACAAGCCTACGTCTCGGCGGCTGGGGGTCAGCCCTTGAGCCCCGTCTGCGCGAGACCCTCGACGAACTGCTTCTGTGCGAAGACGAACACGATGAGCACCGGGAGGGCCGTGAGCGTCGCGGCCGCGAGTTGCACGTTCCACATCTCGCCGCCGTACGCGTCGGTGTACCGGGTGAGCGCCTGCGGAAGGGTGAAGAGCTCGGGCGTCTGGAGGTAGACCGTCGGCTCGAGGTAGAGGTTCCAGACGTGCAGGAATGTGAAGATCGCCACCGCGGCGAGCGCCGACCTGCTGAGCGGCAAGGCGATCGACCAGTAGATGCGCCAGCGCCCGAGGCCGTCGATGCGGGCCGCCTCCTCGAGCTCGACGGGCAGGGTGATGAAGTACTGCCGCATGATGAACGTCGCGAGCACGCTCGGTGCGCCGAATGTCGAGACGAGGATGAGCGGCCAGTGGGTGTCGATCATCCCCCAGGAATTGAACATCTGGAAGAGCGGCACGATCGTCACCTCGGCCGGGATGAGGAGCCCCGTCAGCACGACGAGGAAGAGGATCCCCTGGCCGCGGAACCGGATCCGCGCGAACGCGTACCCCGCCATCGATGCGAAGAGCATCGTGCCGACGGTGACGACGATCGCGATGTACATCGAGTTGAAGTACTGCAGTGCGAACGGCTGCGCGGTGAAGGCACCGACATAGCCGTCGAGCGTCGGGTTCGACGGCCAGAGCTCGGGCGGGAACGCGAAGATCTGGCTGATCGGCTTGAAGGACGAGGTGATCATCCACCACGTCGGGAAGACGAACGGGATGGCCAGGACGCTGAGCAGGCCGTAGAGCACGACCTTGCGCCACGGGCTCGGGCGGCCGCGTCCTTGTCCGGCGCGCTGGTCGCGCGGGGCGCGCTGGTCGCGCAGGGCGTCGTCGACGTCGAGCACGGGGCGCGCGATGACGGCGGCGGCCTGCGCGGCCGCGGCATCCGGCCCCGAATTGCGGGCGATCGCATCAGTTCTCATAGAAGACCCATCTCTTGCGGAGCTGCCACTGGGCGATCGTGAGCACGAGCACGATCGCGAAGAGCACGATGGCGAGCGTCGACCCGTACCCGAAGTGATGGAAGTCGAACGCCTGCTGGTAGAGGTAGTAGACGAGCACCGTCGTCGAGATGCCGGGTCCGCCCTGGGTGAGCACGGCGATCTGGGCGAAGACCTGCAGCGAGCCCACGATCGTGATGATCGAGGTGAGCAGGATGGTCGGCGAGATGAGCGGCACCGTGATGCGCCAGAAGAGGGCGCGATCGGATGCCCCGTCCATTCGGGCGGCCTCCTGCACCTCGCTCGGCACGCCCTGCAGGGCGGCGAGGAAGAGCACCATGTTGAGGCCGACGTTCTTGAACACCTGCACGACGATCACCGACGCCATGGCGGTCGGCCCCTCGCGCAGCCAGTTCGGCCCGTCGATCCCGACGAGCTGGAGCAGGCCGTTGATTCCGCCGTTGTCCTGCAGGAGGAAGCTCCACACGATCGTCCACGCGACGAGCGAGACGACCACGGGCGAGAAGAAGATCGTGCGGAAGACCGTGATGCCCCGCACGCGCCGGTTCAGGAGCACCGCCAGGAAGAGCGCGAGCCCGAGGTTGAACACGACGAGGCCCGCCGAGAAGACGCCCGTCGCCTGCAGCACGGGTGCGAGTTTCGGGTCGCCCATGAGCTTCTCGAAGTTCTCGGTGCCGACGAAGCGGAAGGTGCCGGCGAGCACGTTCCACTCGTTGAACGAGTACCAGAAGATGAGCACGAGCGGCACGAGCACGAAGAGCACGATGCCGAGGAACTGCGGGGCGATGAACAGGTACCCGGTGAGCTGGTCGCGCGTCGAGTAGCTGAGCAGCGGCCGTTTGCGCCGCCGGGACGCGAGATCGGAGGTCGGGGCGGCCCCGGACCGGGCGGATGCCCGGTCCGGAGTCGTCATCGTGGCGTCGGCCATGCTGCGACTGCCCTTCCTAGCCCAGCAGGGGATCGATGGTCGTGCAGACGTCTTCGAGCGTGCCGGGGATGTCGGCGTCGGGCACCCAGAGTGCGTCGAGCGCGCCGCGCACCTCCTGGGCGATCTCGGCGGAGTCGGTGTGGCTCGGGCGAGTCACGCCGGCCTCGATGCCCGGGATGACGACGTCCTCGATCTGCGCGGGCGTGAGCGTGGGGTTCGTCGCGGCGAGCGTGTCGACATTCAGCTGCGACTCGCGGGGCGGCGGGAAGAACTGGGCGAGCTGCTCGGAGTTCTCGGGGTTCGTGAAGAACGCGAGGAACTCCGCCGCGGCATCCGCGTTCGGGCTGTCCGCGAGCACCCCGATGCCCGCCTGGCCGACCACCGAGTACTCGCCCTCGGGGCCCTCGGGCAGCGGCAGGAGGTTCCACGCGAAGTCGCCCGCGAGCAGTGACGCCCGCGAGATCTGCGTCACGGTGAACGCCGATTCGCCGGCGAAGAAGTCGGCCGTGGTGCCCGGGCCGGGCATCGACTGCTTCGTGAAGGCGGCGTCGTGCAGGAACTCGAAGGCGCCGATCATCTCATCGGAGTCGAAGGTGCACGTCGCACCGTCCTCGCTCCAGGGAGCGGCACCCCACCCGTTCCACACCGACGCGAGGTAGTCCCAGGTGACGTAGTCGAAGTCGCGGACGACGAACCCGGCCTTGCCGGTGCTCGCGTGCACCGCGGAGCCCGCCTCCGAGATCGACTCCCAGTTCCAGTCGCCGGCCGCCTGCATCTCGGCCGACGTCGGCAGCCCCGCGGCCTTCAGCAGGTCGTCGTTCGCGAACGTCACGAACGGCGAAGTCGAGAACGGGTAGGCCACGAGGCCGCCCGACTCGTCGTGCCACAGCGCGGTGGCACTCTCGGAGAGGTCGTCGAACTCGTACCCGTCGGTGCCCTCGAGGGTCTCGTCGAGCGGCAGGAGGGCCCCCGAGTCGACGAAGTCGGGTGCGGCGTTCTCGAGGATCCACGCGAGGTCGGGAGCGCTTCCGCCCGCGATCTGGGTGGTGACCGTCGAGGTGTAGTCCTCGAAGGGCAGCGGGTCGAACGTGATGTCCGTGACCTCCGGGTGCTCCTCCATGTACGCCTCGGCGATCGAGTCGAAGAGCGCGAGGTGATCCTCGTTCGAGGTCCACACCGTCATCCGCAGTTCGACGTCGGAAGGGGTCGATTCCGGTGCTCCGCCGCCCGAGCAGGCCGCGAGGGCGAGCATCGCGGTGGTGGCGAGTCCGAGACTCGTCAGCGCCCTTGCTGATCTCATGATTTCTCCTAGTATCCCGAGACGCCGGCCGGCCAGTGCAGCTCGACGCCTCCGTTCGTGAGCAGGGTCTGGAACTCCGCGAGGAGCTCCGGGTTGGTGCGGATCGCGCGTGGGCGGGACGCGCGGTCGAGGCAGAAGGCCGCGAGGCGGCCTGCCGCTTCGCCGATGTTCCACTCCACCGGATGGAGCCGGAAGGCTCCGTTGGTGATGTGGGTCGTACCGACGTTCTTGCCCGCGGGCAGGAGGTTCTCCAGCCGGCGTGGGATCAGGGCCCCGAGGGGGATCTCGAACGGCCGAGAGGGCAGGTCGATGTAGTTGTCGCCGCCCGTCGACGGATGCAGGTCGATGCGGTACATGCCCACCCCGACGCTGTCGTCGAACTCCGCGGGGCGATCGTTCCCGGTCGCCGCGATCGAGAGGTCGAGCTCGGTGACGGTCGTCTCGGCGAGGATGCGGCGCGACTCCCGGACGTACGGCGCCATCGCGAGGCCGTCGGGCCCCTGGGTGAGGTCGCCGCGCAGGCGGAGGCCCGGGAACCCGGTGCCGCCGTCGGCACGCGGGGCCTCGGTCTGCAGCCAGTACAGCATCGAGAGCGACTGCTGCCGAGCGGATGCCTCGCGCGACGCACGCACCTCGTCCGACACGTCGACGATCGGACCGCCGATGTAGTCGATCATCGGCCAGTTCACGAGCACGACATCGCTCGCGTAGGTCCCCGGACGGAAGTTGTGCCGGGCGACGATGCGGCGGAAGGTCCAGAGCTCGCGGTCGCCGGCGTCGGCACGCTGGTCGGCCACGCGCTCGGCGTCGACGCCCGCGTTCGGCGTGAAGGTGCGACTCGTGATCTCGAGGGTGCGCGGGTCGGGGCCGGTGAACGAGATCATCGGTGCACCCCAGAACTCGGGCTGCACGCGACGCCACTGGTCATACTCCGCCGGCCGGTCGATCGTGTGGTCGCCGTCGACGGCGTCGACGACGAAGCACCAGCTGATGGCCTGCTGATTGTCGGGCTGTGCGACCTCGGGCGCGCTGGGCTCGCCGGTGTCGTGGCGCGACTCGAAGCCGGTCACGTACTCGGCGCCCGTGAGCGGCAGCAGGTCGCCGAGCTCGGTCGCATCGATGACGTAATCGGCCGAGATGGTCGTCTCGGTCCCGTCGTCGAGCCGGCGGATCGTCACGGCCTCGACACGGTCGCCGTCGACGGATGCCGCAACGGGAACCGCGGGTTGGATGAGACGCAGCCGGCCGGTCGCCCGGTACGGCGCGAGCATGGACTCGATCACCGCGACACCGACGAGCGGCTCCGCGCAGACGCGGCCGACGAGCCCGGCACCGGGGTTCAGATGGGGATCCTCGCGGGCGGCATCCGTCAGTGGGTAGTGGCGACGGTAGTAGTCGCGGATGCCTTCGCGCAGAGCCCGGTACCGGGCGGTCGCGCCGAAGGACTCGATCCAGGTGTGCTCGTCCATGGGCACGGCCTGGCTCGTGAGCTGACCGCCGAGCCACCGGTACTCCTCGGTGAGCACCACGGAGCGGCCGGCCTCGAGCGCCCCCAGCGCGGCGGCGACCCCGCCCAGGCCGCCGCCGACGATGAGGACCTCGGTGCGGAGCTCGCCCTCGGACGTGCGGGGGCTCATGCGTGCACCTCGGGCGCGACGAGCGTGCTGCCGTCGACGATCGCGCAGTCGATGAGCGTGCGCAGCTCGGACTCGGCCGGCTCGTCGTCATCCGAGAGGATTCGCGAGAGGAGGCTGACGGCGAGCCCGCCGAGCTCGGCGCGCGGCGGGGCGAGCCGTGTGAAGTCGACGTCGTTCTCGCTCACCCTCGACGGGGAGCCGAGCACGATCATGCTGAGGGCGGTCGGCACGTCGATGCCGTCGGCGATGGCCTGGTCTCGGATGGCCGCGCCGACGCTCGGGGACTCGACGACGAGGAGGGTGGGCGCGAACTCGCGCACCGCGAGCCAGTCGGCGCCGATGCGGCCGCCGTCGGTCGGGTGGACCACGGACTGGACGGATTCGCCGTCGAGCGCGCGTTCGTAGCCGCGCAGCCGGTCGGCGCCCGACTCGCCGCCACGGGCATCGGTCAGGAACATGATGCGACGGTGGCCGAGCTCGAGTGCACGGCGGAGCAGGGCCTCGGTGGCCGAGGCGTAGTCGATTCCGACGTAGGGGATGTCGGGCGCGTCGCGGCGGCCGACGGCGACGACGCGGTAGCCGTCGCGCACGAGCGTGGCCAGTTCGTCGGCGTCCATCTCCCGGCCGAGCAGCAGCACGCCGTCGGCCAGTCGCAGCCGGTTGTGCTGGTGGAAGAGCTGACGGGTGCCCTCGACGACGGGTGCGCTCGTGAAGATGAGAAGGTCGCAGCCGAGCTCCTCGGCCTCGGCCTCGATTCCGCTGAGCAGCGGCGTGTAGAAGTCGAGGCTCTCGGTGGGGAACGCGGGCTCGTACGTGAAGACGCCGATGATCTTGTTGCCGACGCCCGCGAGTCGCCGCGCGGCCGGGTCGGCGACGTAGCCCGTCTCCTTCAGCACCTTCAGCACACGATCGCGTGTCTCTTCGGGGATGCGTGCCGCGCCGTCGGCCTTGTCGTTCAGCACGAGCGAGACGGTCGCCTGGCTCACCCCCGCGAGCTCGGCGATGCGCCGCTGCGTGATGCGGCGAGGGGAGGTCTTGGAAGTCGTCATCGAGGTCCTTCAGGTCTTGTCCTGCGGTGCTAATCCGCATTAGCGTAGACGTTACCGCATGCTAATGCGCATTAGCAAGTTGGTTTCCGCATTTCGCGTACCGAAGGAGTTACCGCATGCCGACCAATCGGCGCATCCGCGCCACACTCGCCACCGCCGCCCTCGCGGCGCTGGCCCTCGCACCACTGGCGTCAGCGCCCCCAGCGGCGGCCGCCGCCGAACCGTTCCCGACGTTCGCCTACGAGGGGGTGATCACGGACAAGGACCGGATGATCTACAACCCCACGAACGAGTTCATCTTCCCGAGCGTCTTCCATGCGGGCGCCCACCTCGAGAACCCGCTCGGCGAGTGGTACCTCTACCTCGCGCCTCACGACGCACCCGCCGGCATCATGCTCATGTACGCCGACAGCCTCGACGGGCCGTGGACCGAGTACGAGGCGAACCCCATCATCGCGAGCGAGTGGTCACCGCACTACGACGTCTCGCACGTCTCCTCGCCCGACGTCATCTGGAACGAGGAGGCGGGTGAGATCTTCCTCTACTTCCACGGCGAGAACTCGGTCACGCGGTACGCCTCGTCGAGCGACGGGGTGCATTTCGACTACGGCGACATCGTCGTCTCGAACGCGATGGGCGGCGCGGATGTCACGGAGACCAGCTATGCGCGGGTCTTCGAACATCCCGACCCCGACTCCGCCTCTCGCTACGGCATGTTCTACATGGCCAACTTCACCGACAACCACCGCCGCATCAAGCTCGCCGAGTCGGTCGACGGCATCACGTGGACGGTGCGCGACGGCACCGTCGTCGAACCGGAGACGGGCGACAGCGGCAACGTCTCGGGCGGCAACCTCTGGGAGTGGGGCGACCAGCTCTACGTGATCTACCACAACTCCACCGGCAACGTGATGGCCCGCACGATCGACCCCACGCTCACCGACGTCGGCCCCGCGAAGCTGCTGCACCGCTCGAGCGGCACCGGGGAGGACGTCGGGCGCGTCGCCGCCCCCGAGATCGTCGAGCAGGGCGACGACGTCTACCTCTTCTACGAGTCGGGCGACCGGCTCGGTGCCACGATCGCATACGCGAAGAACGACCCGAACGCCGAGCCGCCCGTCGAACCCGAGCCGGTCGACTGGCCGGTCGATCCGGCGAACCCCGTGTTCGACCACTGCGCTGCCGACGGCTCCGACGAGTTCTCGGGCGATGCGCTCTCGGCGGACTGGGACCGCGTCGTGCGAGCGGATGCCGCACGCCACACCGTCGGTGACGGCGCGCTCACGATTCCCACGTACGCGGGCGGCGTGGCCGCGGCGTCCCTGCCCCAGCAGGCCCTTCCCGAGGGGCCCTGGCAGCTGACCACGAAGCTGCACATCGACGTGTCGCAGCGGTTCCAGCAGGCGGGACTCCTGCTCTACGCCTCGGACACCGTGTACGGCAAGTTCGACCTCGGCCAGGCGACGAGTGGCAAGACCCTCGAGGTCGTGCGCCACCTCAACGGCAACAATCGACAGGACACCGCCGCACCGGCCGTCCCCGAGGCCGACACCGTGTGGTTGAGGCTCACGAGCGACGGCGCTTCCATTCAATCGAGCGTGTCGTACGACGGCACGGCGTTCAGCGACTACGGCAGGCCGTTCTCGCTCGTCGAGACGCCGTTCACGCACGTCGGCCCGTACGCGTTCCGCGGGGCGACCGGCGCAGCCGAGATCCCCGCGACGTTCGAGTGGTTCCGCTGGTCGCCGCGACCCGAGGCGTACGAGCCGTGCATGGCCGCCGGCGCTCCCGCCGAGGGCGTGCTGAGCTCCACGAGCGGCTGGGAGACGGGACTGGACGACGGCCGCTTCGACGTGCGCATGAATCTCTGGTGGGGCACGAACGCCTCGGTGTTCCGGCTCTACGAGAACGACGCACTCATCGAAACCGTCCAGCTCGAGCCAGCCAGCCCCGACGCGCAGACCGCATCCGTGCCGATTGCGGGGCGGGTGAACGGCACGTATGTGTATCGAGGGGAGCTCGTGAACGCGTACGGCACAACGGCGCTCGCACCCATCACCGTCGAGGTGACGGATGCCGCACCTGCGCGCCCGGCGCTCCGCAACCTCGACTGGGATGACGACGGCGACCTGACGCTCCAGGCGAACCTCTGGTGGGGAACGAATGCATCGTCGTGGGAGCTCCGGCAGGACGGTTCTGCCATCGCGAGCGGCTCCCTCGAGCCCGCCACGCCGTCGGCGCAGCGCGTGGAGATCCCCATCACGGGTCTCTCGCCGGGTGCGCACGTGTTCACGATCGTCTTCACGAACCACGCGGGCAGCACGGAATCCAAGCCGATCAAGGTCGTCGTGGCCGACTGATTCGAGCACCTGGGGCGTCGTCGTTCGCGGCGGCGCCTCAGTGCCGGCGCGAGACGACCGGATTCAGGTCAGGCGCGCGCGGTCGCGGCTTCGACGACTGCGTCGATGAGCGACTCGGCGCTCCGCTCGCGAGCGACCACGTCGACCCGCAGGCCGAGTTCCGCCGCGTCCTTCTGCGTCTGCGGACCGATCGCGGCGACGAGCGTCGACTCGGGGATCGGTCCGAGCTGCTGCTGCACCTGTTCGGCGACACTGCCCGAGGTGACCAGCACGGCGTTCACCCGCCCCGAGCGAACGTCGTCGACGACCTTCTGCGCGACCGGCACGCCGACCGTGCGATACGCGACGACGGCCTCGACGTGGTGGCCAGCGCGCGCGAGGCCGATCGAGAGCACCTGCTTCGCGATCGCCGAGCGCAGGGCGAGCACCCGGAGTCCGCGCTCCCCGTGCGTCGCCGCCTCCCACTCCTCGAGCAGGCCGCGCGCCGAGTTGTCTTCGGAGGGCACGATGTCGACGTGGTAGCCGGCCGCGACGAGGGCGGCCGCGGTCGTCTCACCGACCGCGGCGACCTTCGTCGAGGCCGGGAGGACCGCTCCGTACGAGGAGAGCACGTCGACGGTCGTCGCGCTCGTCACGGTGAGCCAGTCGAATCCGCCGGCGGCGAGCTTCGCGAGCGCGGCTTCGAGGGCGGGCTGGTCGTCGGTCGGGGCGAAGTTGATCATGGGAGCGACGATCGGCGTGGCGCCCCGTGCGCGCAACGCCGCGGCGACGCCGTCGCCCCATGGGCCGCCCCGGGGCACGAGCACACGCCAGCCGGCGAGCGGCTTGCCATCGGTGTACGGCAGGCCGATCGCACCCGTCATCTCGAATTCGCTCACTGCGACTCCCCAGGTGGTGCAAGTTCAGCGGCGCCGTTGCCGAGGAGTTCCGCGACGACCCGATCGGCGACGTCGCGCGCCGCATCCGCCAGATCGGCGGCCGAGCGGCTGTCGGGGGTTGCGGCGTGAGAACTGGTCAAGCGCCGGGTCCCGTCGGCACTGTACACGCTCGCAGTGAGGAACAGAAGTTCGTCGTCGAGGAATGCCGTCGCGCCGACCGGGGCCGAGCATCCGGCCTCGAGCCCGGCGAGTACGAGACGCTCGCCGAACACCGTCGCGCGCGTCGTGCCGTGGTCGATCGCCTCGAGCGCGCGCTCGAGGTCGCGGTCGCCGCGTTCGCGGCGCACCTCGATGGCGAGAGCTCCCTGCCCGGGTGCGGTCGGCCACTCGTCGAGCGAGAGCAGTTCGGTGACGGCGTCGGATCGGCCGAGCCGACCGAGGCCCGCTGCGGCGAGGATCACCGCATCCAACTCGCCCGACTCGACCTTGCCGAGCCGGGTGTCGACGTTGCCGCGGATGTCGACCGCGGTGATGTCGGGGCGGGCGGCGCGCAGTTGGGCGATGCGCCGAGGCGAACCGGTGCCGACGCGGGCACCCTCGGGAAGCGTCCCGAGGGTGAGCCCGTCGCGCGCGCAGAGGGCGTCGCGGGCGTCGGCGCGCTTCGGCACCGCGCCGAGGCGCAGGCCATCGTGCTCGGCGGTCGGCAGGTCTTTCAGGGAGTGCACGACGACGTCGCACTCGCCACGCAGCAGCGCCTCGCGGAGCGCGGCCGCGAAGACGCCCATGCCGCCGATCGACGCGAGCGAGGCGCGCGAGGTGTCGCCCTCGGTCGTGACGGGCACGAGTTCGATCTCGGCCTTCGCGGCCTTCGCGATGCGATCCGCGATCTGCCGGGTCTGGGCCATGGCGAGCGCGCTCGCCCTGGTGCCGACGCGGATCGTGCCGCCGGAGCTCACGGTGCGATCCCCGCGAGGGCCGGGCGGAAGCCGAGGCGCACGTTCTCGCAGCATCCCGGACGGCACACGTCGTACCACGGGCCGAGCTCGGTGACGGCCGGCCGATCGGCGACGGGCGTGCCGTTCACGCGCTCGAGCACGAGGTCGACGAGGCCCGCCACGTAGGCGGGGTGGGTGCCGGGGGTCGGCACCCGGACGGCGGTGAGGCCGTGCGCCTCGGCCGTCTCGAGCGCCTCGTTGTCGAGGTCCCAGAGCACCTCCATGTGGTCGCTCACGAAGCCGAGCGGCACGATCACGACGGCCTTGCGGCCGGCGGCCGGCAGCTCTTCGATCGCGTCGTTGATGTCGGGCTCGAGCCACGGCATCGAGGGCGGCCCCGACCGGGACTGGTAGACGAGCTGCCACGGCACGTCGGAGGCGCCCGCCTCGCGCATGACGACCTCGGCCACCGCGAGGTGCTGCGCGGCGTACGCGCCGCCCTCGCCGAAGCCGCGCTCGGCCGGGCCCGACTTCGCGGCATCCGTCGACGGAATCGAGTGCGTCGCGAAGAGCACCTCGACCTGGGTGGTGCGGTCGAGCCCCTCGACGGATGCCTCGAGCCGGGCGATCCCCTCGCGCACGCCCTCGATGAAGGGCTGCACGAAACCGGGGTGATCGAAGAACTGGCGCACCTTGTCGATCTGGATCTCGTCGCCGAGCCCGGTGTCGGCGAGCGCGTCGGCGAAATCCTCGCGGTACTGGCGGCAGCTCGAGTACGACGAGTACGCGCTCGTCGCGATCGCGATGAGCTTCGTGTACCCGGCCGACCGGGCCTCGGCGAGCGCATCGTTCAGGTACGGATCCCAGTTGCGGTTGCCCCACAGCACCGGGAGGTCGACGCCGCGGCTCGAGAGCTCGGCCTCGAGCGCCGCCTTGAGCGCGCGGTTCTGCTCGTTGATGGGGCTCACGCCGCCGAAGTGGCGATAGTGGTGCGCGACCTCCTCGAGACGTTCATCGGGGATGCCGCGCCCGCTCGTCACGTTGCGGAGGAACGGGATGACGTCGTCTTGACCCTCGGGTCCGCCGAAGCCAGCGAGCAGGATGGCGTCGTAGGCGACGGGCTCGGTGACGTGCTCGGGCCCCGACTGTGCGGCGGGAGTGGCACCCGGAACGATCGCGCCGGGCGCGCACGGGGCGGATGCCGCGGGAGCCGGCTTGCGCCCCCTGGTCGGCCCGAGGTTCACGGCGGCCACTACTGCAGCACCTCCACGAGCTCGGCGGTCGTGATGCGGCGGCCCGTGTAGAACGGCACCTCTTCGCGCACGTGCATGCGCGCGTCCGTCGCCCGCAGGTCGCGCATCAAATCGACGAGCTCGGTGAGCTCGTCGGATTCGATCGGCAGCAGCCACTCGTAGTCGCCGAGGGCGAAGGCGCTGACCGTGTTGGCGATCGCGCCGCGGAAGGCGGCGCCCTTGCGTCCGTGCTCGGCGAGCATGCGGCTGCGCTCTTCAGGGGGCAGCAGGTACCACTCGTAGCTGCGCACGAACGGGTAGATCGTGAGCCACGACTTCGCCTCGATCCCGCGGAGGAATCCGGGCACGTGCGCCTTGTTGAACTCGGCGTCGCGGTGCACGCCCATGGCGTTCCAGGTCGGCAGCAGCGCGCGGAGGAGCCGTGTGCGGCGGAGTTCGCGAAGGGCCCACTGCAGCCCCTCGGCCGTCGGCCCGTGCAGCCACAGCATGACGTCGGCGTCGGCGCGGAGGCCGGAGACGTCGTAGATCCCGCGCAACGTCACACCCTCGTTCTCGACGAGCGAGATCGTGCCGTCGAGCTCGCGCACGAAGCGCGGCACGTCGTGGCCGTCGAGGTCGTCGGGGCGCGCCGGGTCCTTGCGGAGTACGGCGAATACCGTGTAGCCCTCGGGAGACTGCTCGGCGTCGGGTTGGTTCTGGAGCGCGTCGGCTGCCGCTTCGGCAGCGGGGGAAGACATACCCCTAGTCTCCCCCTTCCCGCCTGAACGGCCAAAAACAGGGCGCCCTGGCAGGCACCCCCTTGCGCCCGACGTACGCTCGCCCCATGAGGATCTGGTCGCTGCACCCGCGTTACCTCGACCGGCAGGGCCTCACCGCCTGCTGGCGGGAGTCGCTGCTCGCCCAGGCGGTGCTCGCCGGCACGACGCGCGGGTACACGCGGCATCCGCAGCTCGAACGGTTCCGGGCGCTCGCCGATCCGAGCGCCGCGATCGGCGACTACCTCTCGGCCGTGGCCGACGAGGCGGCCTCGCGGGGGTACCGGTTCGATCGTTCGCTCGTGCGGCAGCGCAACGCGACACCCGTCGAGATCCCCGTCACGACCGGCCAACTCGAGCTCGAGTGGGCGCACCTGCGGGCGAAGCTCGCCATCCGCGACCCCGACCGGCTCGCCGCGTTCTCGAAGGTCGCGACGCCCGAGCCCCACCCGATGTTCGTCGTCGTGCCGGGCCCCGTCGCGGACTGGGAGCGCGCGACACTCGACCCGGTGCCCTGAGCGTCGCGTCGCCGCACGGGCCTTCAGCCACCGACGAGCAGCCGCGTCGAGTGCTCGAGATGCTCGCGGATCGCGTCGGGTCCGCGTCGCTGCACGGCCTCGAGCAGCTCACGATGCTCGGCCACGAGCGAGGCGAGCGTGTAGTGCGGCCGCACGTGCAGCAGGAAGAGCAGCAGCTCGCTGCCGAGCGCGGCGTGCGCCTCGATGATGCGGGGGCTCGCGGATGCCGCGACGACGGCGCGGTGGAACTCGGCGTGGATGCGTTCGGCCTCGAGCCAGTCGGCGGAGGTCTCGAGCCGGACGAGTGCGTCGCGCATCGGCGCGACCGCGGCATCGGGCCAGTCGCTCCCGAACCGCTCGCCGGCGATGCGCACCGCTTCGACCTCGAGGGCCGCGCGCAGCTGCTGCAGGGCGACGACGGTCGCGCGATCGAAGCTCGCGACCCGGACGCCCCGGTAGGGCATCGCCACCGCGAGGCGCTCGGCGACGAGCCGCTGGAACGCCGCCCGCACCGTGTGGCGGGAGACGCCGTACCGTTCGGCGGCCGCCTCCTCGCGGAGCGGCGCGTCCGAGGGCAGCGCGCCGCTCAGGATCTCGTCGCGGACGGCGTCGGCCACGCGGTCGACGGCCGTCACGCCGTGCGCCGCGTCGAGCGGGGGCATCGCGGCATCCGCTCGCGTTCGCTACTCGTCGTCGACGATCGCACGCACCACGAGCCACACCGTCGCGCCGACGGCGGCCGCGACGCCGATGGCCACGCCGAGCGCGACGCCGGGCTGCTCGTCGGTGAACCGCTGCACCCGTTCCTTCAGCCGCGCCGTGGCGCGGCTGAGTTGCTTCGGCACGTTGAGCTTGTCTTCGAGCGCGTTGAGGGTCGACGCGAACTCGGCGCGAGCGAGCTCGGAGTTCTGCCTCGCCTGGAGGCGGGTGAGGTTGCGGTCGCGCGTCTTCACGTCGCGCTTCGCGACGGGCCGCGTGGTGTCAAGCGCGGTCATAATCGCCGGTCCCCTTCACCATGTCGAGGTCGCGCCGGAGGCTCTCGATCGACTCGAGCGGCTCGCTGCCGCGCTTGAAGTTCAGCATCGCGATGCCCACGAGGATCGCGATGATCAGGAGCAGCACGCCCGACACGATGAGCGCGGCCGCCCAGCCGGGCATCACGAGCGAGAGCGCGAGGATGCCCGTCGCGATGAGCGTGCCGAGCAGGAAGATCGCCACGAACGCGGCGCCGGCGATGAGACCGGCGCCGATGCCGAAGTGCTTGACCTTGTAGCCGATCTCGGCCTTGATCTGGTCGATCTCGGCGCGGATGAGGTCGGAGACCCGGTCGGGCAGCTCGCCGACGAGGGTGAACAGCGATCGATCGTCGTTCGACGGTGCGGCCATGATCACCCTCCGATCAGGAGCCGGAGGTCGCGGACGGCCCGCTCGTCGCCGTGCCGCCGCTCGCCGGCTTCGAGGCCGTCGCTCGCGGCTTCGAGTTCGCCGGCTTGGAGTTCGCGGACTTGGATGCGACCTCCGCCGTCTCGTCGACCGCGCCCTCGAGCTTGGAGGCGGCGTCGTCGACGGCGCTGCGCGCGGCCCCCGCCGCCTTCGCGATGCTCTCCTTCGCGGAGCGAGCGGCCCGGCTCACGTCGGCCCTGCTCGCGCCCGATCCCTTGGTGGCGTTGCCGATGAGGCCCTTGACGCCGTCGAGCACCGTCTCGCTCAGGTCGCCGACGCGGCTCATCGCGAAGTCCTTCACGGTGCCGACGCCCTGCTGCACGTCGGGCCGGTTCCAGACGCGCTCCGCGGCCCGGCTGATCTGTTCGTAGCGTTCGCGGCCGGCACGAGTGCCGAGCACGTATCCGACGCCGAGTCCGACGACGAAGAGGATCTTGCCCTTCATGTGCACCCCATCTCCCCTTGTGGATCGCATGCCCGCGGATCGAATGGATCGCCCGCACGGATCGCCGCAGCGACTTCTCCAGAGTAGACCCCGAGCCGAACCGCGCAAGGGGGTTGCACGAGAGTATTCCGTTCCGGCTATGTGTTCTCGCTCAGGCGGTGGAGCCGGTGCTCTCGCCCGGCCGGATCGCGAGGTGACGGATGCGCCGTGCCGCCTCGAGGGCGTGCGGGACGACGGAGGCGAGGCCCGTGCCGGCGACCCACGACCCCGTCGCCTCGATCCCGGGCTCGGCGGCGAGCACGTCCTCGAGCTCGCGGACCCGGTCGCGCTGGCCGAGCGTCGCCTGCGAGAGGGCGTCGCGCCACGCGCTGCGGCCCACCGCGCGAACCATCGCCTGGTCGAGCGGCACGCCGAGCAGGGCGGATGCGTCCGCCAGCGCGAGCTCGGCGATGTCGGCGTCGCCGCGACCGTCGAGCGGGTTGGGCGTGCCGGCTCGGCCGTACGACAGGCGCACGACGTGGCGTCCGCCGGCGAGCTCCGCGAGCCACGACCACTTCGCGGACGAGTGAGTGAGCGCCTTCGCGGTGATGCCCGGGGTGCCGGCCGCCACGAGCACACCCGTGCCGCGCGGCGCCGCATCGAGCGCCGGTGCCTCGAGCACGAGGGTCACGAGCTCCACGGATGCCGCGGGCGGCCAGCCGTCGGCCCCGGCCCAGCCGAGCGACGCGTCGTGGATCAGCCGGCTCGACGCCTCGGCCGGCGCGGCGAGCACGACGTAGGACGCATCGACCCGGAGCGACGGCGCATCGACGTCGGAGCCGGGGCCGGCTCGATCGACCTCGACGACCCATCCGCTCTCCGCGCCCGGTGCACGCGCCAGCGAGGTCGCCTCGGCACCGGTCAGCACCTCGACGCCGAAGCGGGCGAGCTCGGCGGTGAGCGCGTCGACGAGGCGGTGCATCCCGCCGCGCAGGCCGAGCACGGCGCTGCCGGCCTTGCGTCCCTCGACGAGCTCGCCGACGCCACCCGAGAGCGAGCCCGTTCGGGTCACCGCCTGATTGAGCCCGGGCGCGACGACGTCGAGGTCGAGCACGTCGGGATCGGTCGAGTAGACGCCGGCTGAGATCGGCGTCACGAGCCGGTCGAGCACGGCCCGGCCCATCCGCGAGCGCACGAGGTGCCCGAGGCTGCGATAGCGGCCGATGCGGAGGACCGGCATGAGCCGGTCGGCGTATGCGCGGATCGCTCCGCGCCAGCCGATGATGCGGCGCACATCGTCGCCGAGCGGATTCGCGGGGATTCCGAGGAGGCCCGTGCGCGGCAGCGGCGCGGCATCCGCGGTGCCGCTCGCGCCCGGCATGACGAGCCAGGCGCCGGCGGGGTTCGGTCGCTCGATGTCGGCCTCGAGGCCGAGCGAGGCGAGGAGCTCGGCGACCGCGCCGCCGCGCGTCGCGAACGACTCGGCGCCGCTGTCGAGCACGAGCCCGTCGAGCTCGATGCGGCCGACGCATCCGCCGAGCCGATCGCGTCGCTCGAGCACCGTCACCTTCAGGCCGACCTTCGCGCACTCGAGGGCGGCGACGAGCCCGGCCACCCCGCCGCCGATCACGACGACGTCGCTCGAGCGGTGCTCGACCGCGTCGTGCTCGAGGTCGGCGTCGGTCATGCGCCCGCCTCGTGCACGAGCTCGACCACGCGGGTGAGCACCGTCGGGTCGGTCTCGGGCGGCACGCCGTGCCCGAGGTTGAACACGTGGGCCGGCGCGACTGCGCCGCGGGCGAGCACGTCGCGCACCGCGGCCTCGAGCACCGGCCACGGCGCAGCGAGGAGCGCGGGGTCCAGGTTGCCCTGCAGGGGCACGTCGGCGCCGACCCGCTGCGCGGCGACGTCGAGCGGCACGCGGTAGTCCACGCCGACGGTGTCGACGCCGATCCCGTGCATGGCTCCGAGCAGCTCGCCCGTGCCGACTCCGAAGTGCACGACCGGCACCGAGCGGGTCAGTGCGGCGCCCGCGGCATCCGTCGTCTCGTACTCGAGGTCGTGCACGAAGCTCAGCGCCTTCGCCGAGGCGGGGGCGACGTGCGCCTCGTAGTCGGCGAGCGAGAGCGCGCCCGCCCAGGAGTCGAAGAGCTGCGCTGCGGATGCTCCGGCGAGCACCTGCGTGCGCAGGAAGCGCCCGGTCAGTTCGGCCGTCCAGTCCATGAGGGCGCGCCATGCGCCGGGGTCGGCGTGCATGAGCGTGCGGGCGGCGAGGTGGTCCTTCGAGGGGCCGCCCTCGGCGAGGTACGCGGCGAGCGTGAAGGGCGCACCGGCGAAGCCGATGAGCGGGGTCGCTCCCCCACCGGTCGCTCCGCTCTCGGGGGTCTCGCCGAGCTCGGCGATCGTGCGCCGCACCGCCTCGGTGATGGGCGCGGAGGCCTCCTCGAGCCGAGCCGGGTCGACGCTCGTGAGCTCGGCGACGGCTGCGGCGTCCGCGTAGCCCCTGCCGAAGACCGGACCGCGGCCCGGCTGGATCTCGACGTCGACGCCGACGAGCTTCAGGGGCACGACGATGTCGCTGAAGAAGATGCCCGCATCGACGTGGTGACGGCGCACGGGTTGCAGGGTGATCTCGCTCGCGAGCGCCGGGTCCAGGCACGCGTCGAGCATGCGCGTGCCGACGCGCAGCTCGCGGTACTCGGGGAGCGAGCGGCCCGCCTGGCGCATGAACCACACGGGGGTCGTGTCGGAGGGTTCCCCCCGATAGGCCCGGATGAGGCGGGAGTCGCCCGTGAGGCCGGCGGACAGGGGATGCTGCGGGGAGAGGATCACGCGAGACATTGTCGCCTATCGGGCTGGGCGATCCTCGCGGCCGTCGCCATCCGGCCGTTCATCGGCGATCGGCTGCCATATCGAGGGCGGCGACGCCGACCGCGTCGACGACGGTCGTAGCGTCGAACCGTGAGCTCAGCGCAACCGTCCCGCACCGTGACCCCGCTCGTCTACGTCGCGATCGCGGTCACGATCCTCGCGTGGGCGAGCGCGTTCATCGTCGTGCGGGGCACCGCACCTCACTTCACCGCCGGAGCGCTCGCGCTGGGGCGGCTCGTCGTCGGCACCGTGCTGCTCGCCCCACTGCTGCTGCGGCACTCGTGGGTGCGGCCGACTTCACGCGAGTGGATGCTGCTGCTCGGCTTCGGTGGGCTCTGGTTCGGCGGATACAGCATCGCGCTGAACCTCGCGGAGCAGACGCTCGACGCCGGCACCACCGCGATGATCGTCAACATCGCGCCCATCATGATCGCCCTCGGCGCCGGACTCCTCCTCGGCGAGGGAGTGCCGAAGTGGCTGCTCATCGGCACCGGCGTCGCATTCCTCGGTGTCGTGCTCATCGGCATCGGCACGGGCGGCTCGGTCTTCGGCGGCGGGCTCGGCCTGCTCTGGGCACTGCTCGCCGCCCTCACCTACACGGCCGGCGTGCTCTTCCAGAAGCCGGTGCTCGCGCGACTGCCGAATGCGCAGGTCGTGTGGATCGGGTGCGCCATCGGGATGCTCGTGTGCACCCCGTTCGCCGGCGATCTCGTCGTGGGCCTCGCGGTGGCCCCCGTCGAGGGATGGCTCGGCCTGATCTGGCTCGGCGCCATCCCGACGGCGCTCGGCTACACGACCTGGACGTACGCGCTGTCGCGGATGCCGGCGGGCCAGCTCGGCGTCTCCACCTACATCGTCCCGCCCGTGACGATCGTGCTGAGCCTCATGCTCTTCGGCGAGGTGCCCGCGCTGCTCGCGATCGTCGGCGGCGTGGTCGCCCTCGTCGGTGTCGCCCTGTCGCGGCGCAG
>JAPSJT010000177.1 GCA_031178045.1 Agromyces sp. | reverse complement strand
CGGATGCCGCGGGCGGCGCCGTGCTCTCGCGCACGACGAGGCTCGTCGCGAGGTCCATGCGGGGAGTCGCACCGACGGGCTCGTCGGCGAGACGGATCGCGAGTCGCGCCGCCTCCTCGCCCATGCGCCGGAGCGGCTGGTGCACGGTCGTGAGCCGCATCCAGCGCGAGAGCGGGATGTCGTCGTATCCGACGATCGAGAGGTCCTCGGGAATCCGAAGCCCGAACTCCCGCGCCGCCTCGATCACGCCGAGCGCCTGCAGGTCGCTGCCCGCGAAGATGGCCGTCGGGCGGTCGTCGCCGCCCAAGACCTCGCGGGCGCGGTCGCGGCCGCCGTCGACGTGGAAGTCGCCGAACCGGATCCACTCGTCTCGAATGCGCCGGCCGGCCGAGTTCATCGCGGAACGATAGCCGTCGAGCCGCGCGAGCGAGCACATCATGTCCTCGGGGCCGGTGATCGCCGCGATCTCCCGATGCCCGAGCTCGATGAGGTGCCGGGTCGCGGCGAGGCCGCCCGACCAGTTGGCCGAGCCGACGGACGGCACGTCGGGCGACGGGTCGCCGGCGGGGTCGACGATCACGAAGGGGATCGCGCGCGACCGCAGCCGCTCGCGATACTCGGGCGCCAGTTCGGAGAAGACGAGCACGACGCCGACCGGCCGCCGTCGCATGACGCCTTCGATCCAGTCGGGGTCGGGCGAGTGCCGGCTGCCACTCACCGTGAGCACGACGCTGAGTCCGTGCGCCTTCGCGACGGATTCGACGCCGTCGATGATCTCCATCGACCAGATCGGGTCGAGCTCGTGGAACACGAGCTCGATGAGCTCGGCGCGCGCTTCGGTGCGCCCGCCGCGGCGCACGTATCCGCGTTCGGCGAGCAGCGTCTCGACCCGCGAGCGGGTGGCTGCGGCGACATCCGAGCGCCCGTTCAGCACCTTGGAGATCGTCGAGAGGGAGACGCCCGCCTCGTCGGCCACGCTCGCGAGCGTCACGCGGTCTGCGGCGGCATCGGGTTCCATGTTTCGAATCCTAGACCCGAAAGTATCGGCTGGCGGGAGGCGCTGAGATGGTATAGGTTGTCATTCACAACATTTGTTCGCCGATGAGCAGGAGCGCCATGCCCACCCCCACCCGTGAAGACCAGTTCTCCTTCGGCCTCTGGACCGTGGGCTACAACGGCACCGACCCGTTCGGCGGCCCGACCCGCAACGCGCTCGACGTCGTGCACGTCGTCGAGAAGCTCGACGAGCTCGGCGCCTACGGCCTCACCTTCCACGACGACGACCTCTTCGCGTTCGGCTCGACCGACGCCGAGCGGCAGAAGCAGATCGACCGCCTGAAGGGCGCGCTCGAGGCCACCGGCATCATCGTGCCGATGGTCACCACGAACCTCTTCAGCGCCCCGGTCTTCAAGGACGGCGGCTTCACCTCGAACGACCGGCAGGTGCGCCGCTTCGCGCTCCGCAAGGTGCTGCGCAACATCGACCTCGCCGCCGAGCTCGGCGCGAAGACGTTCGTGATGTGGGGCGGCCGCGAGGGCGCGGAGTACGACGCGGCGAAGGACATCCGCCAGGCGCTCGAGCGCTACCGCGAAGCCGTGAACCTGCTCGGCGACTACGTGACCGACAAGGGCTACGACCTCCGCTTCGCCATCGAACCGAAGCCGAACGAGCCCCGTGGCGACATCCTGCTGCCGACCCTCGGCCACGCCCTCGCCTTCATCGACTCGCTCGAGCGCCCCGAGCTCGTCGGCCTGAACCCCGAGGTCGGGCACGAGCAGATGGCGGGCCTCAACTTCGCCGCCGGCATCGCGCAGGCGCTGTACCACGGCAAGCTCTTCCACATCGACCTCAACGGCCAGCGCGGCATCAAGTACGACCAGGACCTGGTGTTCGGCCACGGCGACCTGCACAACGCGTTCGCCCTCGTCGACCTGCTCGAGAACGGCGCCCCCGGCGGTGGTCCGGCCTACGAGGGCCCGCGCCACTTCGACTACAAGCCGTCGCGCACCGAGGACGAGACCGGCGTCTGGGAGTCGGCCGCCGCGAACATGCGCACCTACCTGCTGCTCAAGGAGCGGGCAGCGGCCTTCCGCGCCGACCCCGAGGTGCAGGAGGCGCTCGAGGCCGCGCGCGTCTTCGAGCTCGCGCAGCCGACGCTCGGCGAGGGCGAGTCGTACGACGACCTGCTCGCCGACCGCTCGGCGTTCGAGGACTTCGACGCGAACGCGTACCTCGGCGGCAAGGGCTTCGGCTTCGTGCGGCTGCAGCAGCTCGCGACCGAGCACCTGCTCGGCGCCCGCGGCTGAGTCGCAGTTCCGATGGCACTCGTCGCCGGCGTCGACTCGTCGACGCAATCGTGCAAAGTCGTGATCCGGGATGCCGCGACCGGGGCGCTCGTGCGCTCCGGTCGGGCCGCCCACCCCGACGGCACCGAGGTGGATCCCGCCGCCTGGTGGGGCGCCCTGCTGCAGGCGTTCGCCGACGCGGGCGGACTCGACGGCGTCGAGGCGATCTCGATCGGCGGACAGCAGCACGGCATGGTCGTGCTCGACGAGCGCGGGCGCGTCATCCGCCCCGCGCTGCTGTGGAACGACACGCGCTCGGCGCAGGCCGCGCGCGATCTCATCGCCGAAGTGGGCGCGTCCGAGTACGCGCGGCGCACCGGCGTCGTGCCGGTCGCGTCGTTCACCGCGACGAAGCTCCGCTGGCTCCGCGACGCCGAGCCCGAGGCGGCGGCACGCGTCGCGGCGGTGGCCCTCCCCCACGACTGGCTCACCTGGCGGCTCCGCGGGTTCGGTCCCGCCGGCGAGTCACCGCTCGGGCCGGTGCTCGACGAGCTCACGACCGACCGGTCGGATGCCTCCGGCACCGCATACTGGGGCGCCGAAGGCTACGACCGCGAGCTGCTCGTGCGCGCGCTCGGGCACGACGCGATCCTCCCGAAGGTGCTCGGGCCGGCGGATGCCGCGGGCCGCACGCCCGACGGCATCCTCGTCGGGCCCGGGGCGGGCGACAACGCCGGCGCGGCACTCGGACTCGATGCGGCATCCGGCGACGTCGTCGTCTCCATCGGCACGAGCGGCACGGTGTTCGCCGTGACGGATGCGCCGGTGGCCGACGTCTCGGGCACCGTCGCGGGATTCGCCGACGCCACGGGCCGATTCCTGCCGCTCATCGCGACGCTCAACGCCGCCCGCGTGCTCGACGCCGTCGCCGGCCTGCTCGGGGTCGACCACCACGAGCTCGGCCGGCTCGCCCTCGAGGCCGCGCCCGGGGCATCCGGAGCCGTGCTCGTGCCGTATTTCGAGGGCGAGCGCACGCCGAACCTCCCCGATGCGACGGCGTCGCTCGCCGGGCTCACCCTGGCGAACACGACACGACCGACGATCGCGCGCGCCGCGATCGAGGGCATGCTGTGCGGACTCGCCGACGGCCTCGAGGCCGTGCGCGGGCAGGGCGTCGAGGCGCAGCGACTGCTGCTCATCGGCGGTGCCGCGCAGAACGCCGCCGTGCAGGCCGTCGCGGCGCAGGTGTTCGACGTGCCCGTCGTCGTGCCGGAGCCGGGCGAGTACGTCGCCGACGGCGCCGCGCGGCAGGCGGCCTGGGTGCTCAGCGGGGAGCGACCGGCATGGCCGGTGTCGATCTCCCGGCGGCTCGAGCTCGACACTCGGCCCGAGATCCGAGCGCAGTACGCGACGGCGGCGGCGCCCGCGACGGTCGGCTGATCTTCGGCGACCGGTGCCTCGAGACCCAGGGCATCCGGCAGCACGGCGCTGCGTCGTCACGGCTTCACAGCACGGCGCGGCCACGACGCCACGCCATGACGGCACCATCACATCACGGCACGAAGGAGCATCCGTGGATCAGGCAGAGATCATCGCGCCCGGATTCGAGCACCGACTCGGCGAGACGACGATCATCGCGACGGGACCCGACGGCGCGCCCCTCGCCGATGCCGACGTCACCGTCGAGCAGGTCGGGCACGCGTTCGCGTTCGGCAACATCGGCTTCGAGCTCATCCCGCTCGCGAACGGCGATCCCCAGCCGGGCGACGAGCAGCTCGCCCACGACTGGCTCGAGGTGTTCAACACGGCGACCCTGCCCTTCTACTGGGGAGACTTCGAGCCCGAGCCGGGGAAGCCGAACACCGATCGACTCCGTCGCGCCGCCGAATGGTTCGCGGCGCGCGGCGTCGCGTTGAAGGGGCATCCCCTCGCATGGCACAGCGTGGCCCCGCCATGGCTGCTCGACCTCTCGATCGACGAGATCGAGCAGGCGCAGCGCGCCCGCATCCGCCGTGAGGTGCGGGACTTCGCCGGCCTCATCGACACGTGGGACGCCATCAACGAGGTCGTCATCATGCCCGTCTTCGACAAGGAGGACAACGGGCTCACACGCCTCGCTCGCGCCCGCGGACGCATCCCGACCATCCGGCTCGCGTTCGAGGAGGCCCGCGCGACCAACCCGCGGGCCACGCTGCTCCTCAACGACTTCGATCTCTCGAGCGCGTACGAGTGCCTCATCGAGGGCGTGCTCGAGGCGGGCATCCGCATCGACGCACTCGGACTGCAGACGCACATGCACCAGGGCTACTGGGGCGAGGAGACGATGCTCGCCATGGTCGACCGCTTCGCCCGGTACGGCCTGCCGCTGCACCTCACCGAGTCCTCGCTCGTCTCGGGCGAGCTCATGCCCGCGCACATCGTCGACCTGAACGACTGGCAACCCGGATCCTGGCCGTCGACGCCCGAGGGCGAGGCCCGGCAGGCCGACGAGATCGAGCGCCACTACCGCTCGCTCGTCGGGCACTCCTCCGTCGAGGCGATCACCTACTGGGGCGTCACGGATCGCGGTGCGTGGCTCGGTGCGCCCATCGGCCTGCTCCGCGAGGACGGCAGCCGCAAGCCCTCCTACGATGCGTTGCACCGACTCGTGAGGGACGAGTGGTGGCTGGCGCCGACCACGGTGCGAACGGATGCGGCGGGCCGCGTGCCGGTGCGCGGGTTCCGCGGCGAGTACGTGGTGCGTGCCGGCGAGCACGAGACGCCGTTCACGATCGGGCGCGAGCCGTCGGAGGTTCGTGTCGCAGGGCGGGCATCTGCAGGATGAGCCGGCA
>JAPSJT010000176.1 GCA_031178045.1 Agromyces sp. | reverse complement strand
GATGCTGCGACCGTCGTCACAGGCGACGAGCCGCGGCTCCGGCAGGTCGTGATGAACCTGCTCGCCAACGCCCGGGTGCATACGCCCGAGGGCACGAGCGTCGTGGCCTCCCTCGATCGCGACGGCGACGACGTCGTGCTCAACGTCGAGGACGACGGGCCGGGCATCCCGCCCGAGCTCGTGGACTCGCTCTTCGAGCGCTTCGCCCGCGGCGACTCCTCGCGCTCCCGCCGGGCGGGGAGCACGGGCCTCGGGCTCGCGATCGTGCGCGCCGTCGTCGAGGCGCACCAGGGCGCGGTCGAGGTCGCGAGCTCGCCCGGCGCGACGCGCTTCACCGTGCGACTGCCCGCTGCTCCGGCCGACTCGGCGGCCCCGGGTGCCGCCGCGGCGTCCGGTACCGCGGCGGCTCCGAGCTCGTCCACGGTTTCGTCCGCCGCCGCGGCTTCGGGCGCCGCGACCTCACCGGCCGGCGAGTAACCGCGGGGAGGCGCGGGCCCGGCGGCTCAGGCCTCTTCGGGTGTCGCCTCGTCGCCGGCGATCTCGTTCGTCAGGCGCGCGAGCAGGCGCGCGAGCTGCGCGACGTCGTCGGCGGGCCACGCCTGCAGCTGCTCGTGGAGCCGCCGATGCATCCGCGAGCGCCGCTGCCCGACGCTCTCGATCGCAGCCGGCGTCGCCTCGATGTACCGCGCCCGACGATCTTCGGGGTCGGCCACGACCTGCGCGAGCCCGAGCGCCTCGAGGTGCTTCACCTGACGGCTGACGACGCTCTTGTCGATCTCGAGCGCGTCGGCGATCGCACCCGCGTGCATGCGCCCGCGATGCACGATGGCCGAGAGGATCTTGTAGCCGACGGGCTGGAGATCGGGGTGCACCGCGGCAGCCGCCTCCTTCCAGACGGCTCGCACCCGCACGAAGAGCAGCCGGAACTGCTCCTCGACCTGGTCGATCGCATCGTGGCCGGCCGTGCGCTCGACGGTCGCGGCAGGGGCGGCGGTGGCGGTCATGCCGTGATCCTATTCGGCTCGTGCATCGGTGCGACGGCCCGCGGATGCCGCGGCGACGACCTCGACCGAGCCGGTCGCGGGGTCGTGGGCGAGACCAACGGGCGCGAGGGCGGCGGCGGCCGACGCGCTGTCGATGGCGGCATCCTCGGCATCTTCGAGCCGGCGCGTCTTCTCGGCCTCGGCGAGCTGGATCGCGTTCTGAGTGCCGAGCCGCGCATTCGGGAGGAAGATCACCGCGATGAGCGTGACGATCGCGAGGGGGAGTGCCGCGAGGAAGACGCTGCCGACCCCCATGCCGTACGCCGACTCGACGACGACCCGGAGAAAGCCGGGAAGCTCGCTGATCTTCGGGATCGCGCCACTGCCGAGCGTCTTCGCGGCCTCGAGCTGCTGCTCGGGCTCGAGCCCGGCGATGCCGGCCTTGAGATGATCGGCGACGACCGTGCCGAGGATCGATCCCATCACCGAGACGCCGATCGTGCCGCCGAGGCTGCGGAAGAACGTGACGGCGCTGGTCGCCACACCGAGGTTGCGCACCTCGGTGGTGTTCTGCACGACGAGCACGAGGTTCTGCATCGTCATGCCGACACCCGCGCCGAGCACGAACATCGAGATGCCGACGAACCAGAAGTTCGTGTCGTAGTGAAGCTGCGAGAGGAGCGCGACGCCCGCGATCGTGAGCACGCTGCCCGTGACCATGAAGGCCTTCCACCTGCCGTGTCGGCTCACGAGCGCGCCGATCACGGTCGACGCGATGAGCACGCCCGCCATCATCGGGATGGTGAGCAGACCCGACTCGGTCGGCGTCGCGCCGCGTGCGAGCTGCATGTACTGGCTGAGGAAGACCGACGTGCCGAACATGGCGACGCCCACCGAGATCGACGCGATCACCGAGAGCGTGAACGTGCGGTTCCTGAAGAGGGTCAGCGGGATGACGGGCTCCTTCACCCTGAGCTCGACGATGACCGCCACGATGAGGAGCAGTGCGGCGCTGCCGACCGTGAGGAGGCTCGGCCACGAGGCCCACTCGAAGTCGTTGCCCGCGAACGTCACCCAGAGCAGGAGGAGCGAGACGCCCGCCGAGATGAGCACGATGCCGAAGTAGTCGATCGAGACCTTCGTCTTCGGGCGCTTCGGGAGGTGCAGCGTGCGCTGGAGGAGCACGAGCGCGACGACGGAGACGGGCAGGGCGACGAAGAAGTTCCAGCGCCAGCCGAGGCTGTCGGTGATGACCCCGCCGAGCAGCGGGCCGCCGACGGTCGCGACCGCCATGACGGCACCGAAGAGCCCGGCGTACTTGCCGCGCTCCCGCGGGCTGATGATGTCGGCCATGACGATCTGGCTGAGGGCTGCGAGGCCGCCCGCGCCGAGGCCCTGGAAAACGCGCATCGTGATGAGCGTGCCGGCGTCCTGCGAGAAGCCGGCCACGGCGGACGCGACGACGAAGATGACGAGCGCGAGCTGGAGCAGCAGCTTGCGGTTGAAGAGATCGGCGAGCTTGCCCCAGATCGGGGTCGAGACCGTCGTGGCGAGCAGTGTCGCCGTCACGACCCACGTGAACGCCGACTGGTCGCCGCCGAGGTCCGAGATGATGACGGGCAGGGAGCTGCCGACGACGGTCGATGCGAGCATCGACACGAACATGCCGAGCAGCAGGCCCGAGAGCGCGGTGAGCACCGCGCGATGGGTCATGCCGTTGTCGGAGAGCGGGGCGGATGCGGCATCCGTCGTCTGACGAGCGCGAGTGCGCGGAGCGGTGGCCATGTGACTCCAGAATTGGTTGACTGTCGTCAACTATATGACCGATAGTGGACTTCTGTCAACTAACTTCGCCGGTGGCACGGGAGGACATCGCACCGACGGGAGGTGGAGATCCCGAGGCCGGCCCTCCTCTCGGCGCAATCTCCTCCCGCCAGCGTGAGTCGGCGCGATTTGGCGGATGCCCCGGCATCCGTTAGCCTTGACGGAGCCGAAGACCGCTGGTTGTCGTGCGCATCGAAAGGTGACGCGACCGAAGTCTTGCGAAAGCAAGTGCCCGCGCAGGTGTGACGAAGACTTCCCGATTCCGGGCCGAGCTCCGCGCAACTGCGCTGGAGCTCTTTTTCTTTCTCTCAGAGTTTGCCAGCGGCTCCAGGCCGTGCATCGCCTCCGCGATGCACGTTGAAGACACAAGGAGTGGCCATGGCGAACAAGGAAGCCTCGGTTGCCGAACTCACGAACCTGTTCGAGAGCTCGACCGCCGTTCTGCTGACCGAATACCGCGGCCTCACTGTTGCCCAGCTCAAGACGCTGCGCAAGTCCATCAGTGAGGACGCGAGCTACGCCGTGGTGAAGAACACGCTGACCAAGATCGCGGCGAACAACGCCGGCATCTCGTCGTTCGACGACGAGCTCGCCGGTCCCTCCGCGATCGCATTCGTGCACGGTGACCCGGTCGCCGTCGCGAAGGCACTGCGCGACTTCGCCAAGGCGAACCCCCTCCTCGTGGTCAAGGGCGGCTATTTCGATGGCAAGCCCCTGACCGCCGAAGAGGTAGGCAAGCTCGCCGACCTCGAGTCCCGCGAAGTGCTGCTGGCGAAGCTCGCCGGTGCCTTCAAGGCCTCGCTGTTCGGAGCCGCATATCTGTTCAACGCACCGCTGTCGAAGGCCGTTCGCACGGTCGACGCGCTGCGTGAGAAGCAGGAGTCCGCTGCGTAGGCGAGAGCCTTCCCAGCGGTGAGTACCCACAGAATCTAAGGAGAAGAATCATGGCGAAGCTGTCCACTGAAGAACTGCTCGAGCAGTTCAAGGGCCTGACCCTCATCGAGCTCTCGGAGTTCGTCAAGGCGTTCGAGGAGACCTTCGAGGTCACCGCGGCCGCCCCGGTCGCCGTTGCCGGCCCCGCTGCCGCAGGCGGCGGCGCCGCTGCGGAAGAGGTCGAGGAGAAGACCGACTTCGACGTCATCCTCGAGAGCGTCGGCGACAAGAAGATCCAGGTCATCAAGGTCGTCCGCGAGCTCACCTCGCTCGGCCTCGGCGAGGCCAAGGCCGTCGTCGACGGCGCTCCCAAGGCCGTGCTCGAGGGCGCGAACAAGGAGACCGCCGACAAGGCGAAGGCCGCCCTCGAGGAGGCCGGCGCAACCGTCACCCTCAAGTAGTCGCGGGCGCTCGCTCGAGCGCGCTGCAGCTTGAGGTGACCTGCGTCACCTGAAACACACGGATGCCCCGTGGCTCACGAGCCACGGGGCATCCGTCGTCTCACCGTGGGCGAGCGAGTGCCGGCCGGCTCAGTGCGGCGCCGCCGTCGTGCTCGAACGCACGACGAGGCGGGTGGCCAGCGGTGCCCCCGACGCGGGCAGCGGGTCGGCCTCGTCGCTCTCGCCGAGCAGGTGCAGCACCGCCTCGACCGCGAGGCGGCCCTGCTCGCCGGGATACTGCTCGATCGTCGTGAGCCCGAAGAGCTCGGCGTACTCGTGCCCGTCGATCCCGACGATGGAGAGTTCGGCGGGCATGGAGATGCCGAGCCGCTCGGCCGCGCGCATGGCCCCGAAGGCCACCTCGTCGGATGCCGCGAAGAGCGCCGTCGGGCGGTCGCCGGGATGCCCGAGCAGTTGCAGTGCCGCGCCGTAGCCGCCGGGAAGGCTCATCTCCGCTTCGACGACGACGCTCTCGACGCCGCCTCCCGACGTCAGTCCGGCTCGCGCCATGGTGTCGAGGAACCCCGCCCGGCGCAGGCCCTGCACGCTGCGGGCCGCGGCGCCCGCCCCCGCACCGGCCAGGTGGGCGATGCGCGTGTGTCCGAGCCGCAGGAGGTGCTCGGTGGCGAGCGCGGCGGCGGCGTGGTCGTCGATGGCGAGCCGGGGTGCCCCCGGCGCCGTGCCGCCGAGCGCGATGATCGGCTTCTCGCGCCGTGCGATCACCGCGACCTCGCGATCGGTGAGGTCGACGCCGACCGCGACCACGGCGTCGACGCGCTTGCGGGCGAGGAAGAAGTCGAAGACGCGATCGCGGTCGTCGCCGATCGGGGCGAGGTTGTACAGGGTGAGGTCGTATCCGGCGGCGAGCAGCGCCCGTTCGATGCCCTCGAGCACCTCGCCGAAGAACCAGCGGTTCACGAACGGGATGACCACGCCCA
>JAPSJT010000175.1 GCA_031178045.1 Agromyces sp. | reverse complement strand
CCGAGGCCCGCGAACGAGTCGTCGGGCCCGGCGTCGGGGCGGCCGAGCAGCTCGGCGTAGAGCGCGCGGATCGTCTCGGGCGTGACGCGGACCGCGGCATCCGCGTCGCTGCTCGCGGTGCTGCCCGAGCTCCCGTCGCCGCGCGCGGTTGCCCGCTCGTCGAGCAGTTCCGCGTGGCGGAGGAGCGCGGCCCGGTCGGGCTTGCCGCTCGAGGTGCGCGGGAACTCGGCGACGGCGTGCACGCGCACGACGTGCGCCGGCAGTCCCGTGAGTTCCGCCGCACGCCGACGCGCGTCGGCGACGAAGCGCTCGGCGAGTACGAACAGCTGCAGCCGCTCGTCGGAGCTCACCGCGCGCACGTCGAGGCCCTCCTCGGCGAAGAGCCGCTCGACGCGGTCGAGGTCGATGCGCAGGCCGAAGATCTTCGCGAAGCGGTTGCTGCGGCCGACGATCTCGTAGAGGCCGTCATCGCGTCGCCGGGCGAGGTCGCCCGTGCGCAGCGCCTCGATCGTTCGCCCGGCGGCGAAGTCGGCGGGCTCCTCGGCGTAGCCCATCATGACGTTGGGCCCCTCGTAGACGAGCTCGCCGGCCCCGTCGGCGCCCGGTGCGTCGATGGTGAAACGGCCGCCCGGGATCGGGATGCCGATGGCGCCCGCCGAACGCTCGGCCAAGTGCGGGGGCAGGTACGCCATGCGCGCGGTGGCTTCGGTCTGGCCGTACATCACGACGAAGTCGAAGCCTCGCTCGCGGCCGAGCCGGGCGAAGCGCCGAACGCGCTCGGGGTCGAGTCGCCCGCCCGCCTGGGTGATGTACCGCAGGGCCGGCAGCTCGCGGTCGGCGAAGCCGCTCGCCTCGAGCAGCTCGAAGGTGTACGGCACGCCGGCGAACGACGTCGCTCCCGTCGCGGCGAAGGCGCTCCAGAAGCCGTCGTCCGAGACCGAGCGCTCGTCGAGCACGACGCTGGCCCCGGCGATGAGGTGGCTGTTCACGACCGACAGCCCGTAGCAGTAGTGCAGCGGCAGCGTGGTCATCGCCCGGTCGGCCGCACCGAGATTCAGGTAGTCGCCGATCGCGACGGCGTTGCTCAGCAGGTTCTCGTGCGAGAGGCGAACGAGTTTCGGCGATCCGGTCGAGCCCGAGGTGCTCGCGAGCATGGCGAGGTCGGGGTGGAGCTCGTGCCGCGTGCCCGCGCGACGCTCGACCAGCCTCCAGTCGTCCGATCTCGAGCCGCCGGATGCCGCCGCCACGACATCGGGGTCGAAGCGGGCGATGAGCGCGGCGCGGTGCTCGGCGGAACGCTCGACGTCGCCGTCGACGAACAGCACGGGATGCCCGCCCTCGAGCGCGGCGAGATACGTGACGACGGGCTCGAGCGCGTTGCCGCCCTCGATCATCACGAGTCGGCGGGTGGGGCCGAGCTCGTTCCGACGGGCCTCGACGAGCGCGCGCACCTCGCCGTACGTGTGATCGCGACCGCCGGCATGCAGCGCGGGCTCACGGTCGTCGCCGCGCAGCAGGCGCAGGCCGGTGGCCTCTGATGATCTCGTGGGCACGTGGGGACTCCGGGAATTCGGGGGATCACTCAAGTTCGGTCAAGTAAGCGTAGCCTTACCGAACTTCGTAAGTGCACACCGGGTCGACACGAGGCGTAGCGTGGAACCCGTGCTGACCCCGCCGAAGACCGAGAAGCGACCGATCCAACGCGTGCACCACGGAGACGTCCACGTCGACGACTACGAATGGCTCCGCGAGAAGGACGACCCCGACGTCATCGCCCACCTCCACGAGGAGAACGCGTACACGAAGGCCCGTACCGAGCACCTCGCGATCCTGCAGGAGCAGCTCTTCGAGGAGATCAAGGAGCGCACCAAGGAGACCGACCTCAGCGTGCCGACGCGCGAGGGCGACTGGTGGTACTTCACCCGCACGGTGGAGGGCAAGCAGTACGGGATCCACTGCCGGGCGCCGATCGCCTCGCCCGACGACTGGGAGCCGCCGGTGCTCGCCGAGACCACGGGCGACGAGCTGACGGATGCCTCGTACGAGCCGCTCCCCGGCGAGCAGGTGCTCCTCGACGACAACCTCGAAGCCGAGGGCCACGAGTTCTACTCGCTCGGCAGCTTCGACGTCTCGGCCGACGGCTCGACGCTGCTCTACGCGATCGACACCGACGGCGACGAGCGCTATACGATCCGGCTTCGCGCGATCGACGGCACCGATCGGGCCTACACCGACGTCATCGAGGGGACTGCCGCGGGCGCGGTGTTCGACCCGAGCGGCCGCTACGTCTTCTACGCGACGGTCGACGAGTCGTGGCGGCCCGACACGATCTGGCGGCACGAGGTCGGCACCGCGGCATCCGATGACGTCTCGGTCTTCCACGAACCCGACGAGCGGTTCTGGCTCGGCGTCGGACTCACCCGCAGCCGCAGGTTCCTGCTCATCGAGGCCGGCTCGAACGTCACGAGCGAGACCTGGCTGCTCGACACGAGCGAGCCGACCGGCGAATTCCGCGTGGTCTGGCCGCGCAAGGAGGGCGTCGAGTACGACGTCGATCACGTGGTGGCGGGCGGGAAGGACCGACTGCTCATCGTGCACAACGACGGCGCGGTCAACTTCGAGCTCGTGAGCGTCGCGGCATCCGATCCCCAGGGACCGCGACGGATGCTGCTGCCGCACAACCCCGCCGTCCGCCTCGAGGGCGTCGACGCGTTCCGCGATTTCGTCGCCGTCGAGTACCGCCGCGACGGGCTGCCGCGCCTCGCCGTCGCGAAGGTGCCGCCGCAGGGCCTGCCCGCCGATGCCACCCCCGACGACACCCTGCACGAGCTGAGCTTCGACGAGGCGATCTGCTCGGTCGGCGTCGGCGCGAACCCCGCCTGGGAGCAGCCCGTGCTGCGGATCGGGTATGCGAGCTTCGTCACGCCGTCGACGGTGTACGACGTCGTCGTCGCGACCGGCGAACGCCGACTCCGCAAGCGCCAGCCCGTGCTCGGCGGCTACGACCAGACGCGCTACACGCAGCGCCGGGAGTGGGCGACCGCCGCCGACGGCACCCGCATCCCGATCTCGCTCGTCTACCGCCACGATCTCGTCGACCTCGGCGTGCCGGCGCCGACGCTGCTCTACGGGTACGGCGCCTACGAACACGCGATCGACCCCGGATTCGCGATCGCGCGCCTCTCGCTGCTCGATCGGGGCATGATCTTCGCGATCGCGCACGTCCGCGGCGGCGGCGAGATGGGCCGGCTCTGGTACGAGCACGGCAAGAAGCTCGAGAAGCGCAACACCTTCAGCGACTTCGTCGCCGTGGCACGGCATCTCGTCGACAACGACATCGCGGCACCCGATCGCCTCGTCGCCCACGGCGGCAGCGCGGGCGGCCTGCTCATGGGCGCGGTCGCCAACATGGCGCCGAAGTACTTCTCGGGCATCCTCGCCGAGGTGCCGTTCGTCGACCCGCTCACCTCGATGCTCGACCCCGAGCTCCCGCTCACCGTCATCGAATGGGACGAGTGGGGCAACCCGCTCGAGGATCCCGAGGTGTACGCCTATATGAAGTCGTACTCGCCGATCGAGAACGTGCACGAGAACCACTACCCGCCGATCCTCGCGATCACCTCGCTGAACGACACCCGGGTGCTCTACGTGGAGCCTGCGAAGTGGGTCGCGCGGCTCCGGGAGGCCGGAGCCGATCCGCTGCTGAAGATCGAGATGGCGGCCGGGCACGGCGGGGTCTCGGGGCGCTACTCAGCATGGCGCGAGCGAGCGTTCGCCTACGCGTGGGTCATCGACCGGGCGAAGGCGCACCCGAGCGGCGAGTAGCGTCGGCGGGCCACGCTCGGCGTGGCCTGCCGGGCCGGCGGCCTCCATGCGAACGGATGGGTTCAGCCGTGAGCGAGCACCGGCCCGCGGTGTCGGATGCCGCTGCCAGAATCGCGACATGACCCTCATCGAAGAGCTGAGCGAGCGTGTCCCCGGCCGGGCCTTCGGACCCGGCTCCTCCGAGTACGACAGCGGTCGTACCGTCTTCTACGGGCCCGGCGAGCCCGACGTCGTCTTCCGTCCGACCACCACCGACGAGGTGGCCGCCGCGGTGCGCGCCGCGGTCGACGCGAACCTTCCCATCGCCGTGCGCAGCGGTGGTCACGGCAGCATGCCGGCGACCGGCGGTGCGATCATCGACCTGGCCGAGTTCGACTCGGTCGAGATCGGCGAGGGCGGCCTCGTCACCGTCGGCGCCGGCGCGCGCTGGGGCGACGTCGCGGCCCGGCTCGCGCCGCACGGCCTCGGCATCACGTCGGGCGACACCCTCGACGTCGGCGTCGGCGGCCTCGCGCTCGGCGGCGGCGTCGGCTGGCTGGTCCGCACGCACGGGCTCACGGTCGACCTCGTGCGTCAGGTCGAGCTCGTGACGGCCGAGGGCGCGGTGCTCACCGTCGATGCGCAGTCGCATCCCGACCTGTTCTGGGCGGTGCGAGGCGGGGGCGGCAACTTCGGCGTCGTCACCCGCTTCACCCTGCAGGCGTCTCCCGTCGGCGGGCTCGTCGGCGGCCACGTGAAGTTCGACCAGTCCGATGTCGGAGCGGTGCTGCGAGCCTGGCGCGACGTCACGCTCGCGTCGTCCGACGATCTGAACTCCACGCTGTTCGTGATGCCGCCGTTCGGGCCCGAGATGCCGGGCGGCCCTCAACTCGGCGTCGCCCTCCACGGCACCGAAGAGGAGCTCCGACGCATCCTCGAGCCCATCCTCTCGCTGCCCTCGGTCAGTGAGGTGTCGCTCGCGCCGGTCGAATACGCCGACCTGCTCGAGGCGGCTCCGCCGGGTCGGCCTCCGTTCCGCTTCGTCGGCGGCAACGGCTTCGTCCCCGACCTGTCCGACGAGTTCCTCGCCTCCATCGAGCGGGCGCTCGCGCGTCCCGTGCCCACCATGGTGCTGCTCCGTGCCCTCGGCGGCGCGTTCTCGCGGGTGGCGCCCGACGCCACGCCGATCGCGTTCCGTGACGCGCAGGCCCTGTTCATCGTGAACAGCCTGCTCCCGGCCGACGCATCCGACGACCAGGTCGCCGCCGTGCGGCGCGACCTCGAAGAGCCGCTGCGGTACGTCGACGGCCCGTACGCGA
>JAPSJT010000174.1 GCA_031178045.1 Agromyces sp. | reverse complement strand
GGCGCCGGCTCGACGAGCGAGGCAGCGGATGCCGCGATCGAACGCGCCGCCGCCGAGCTGAAGCGCGCCGGCTACCGGGTCGAGCGCTACGAGCTGCGGGGTGAGGCATCCGTCTCGGCCGAGCGCGGCTACCTGCGCGAGACCGGCAACCTCGTGTTCCACACGGCGCTGCTCGGCGTGCTCGTCGCGGTCGGCATCGGCGGCGGGTTCGGCTTCTCGGGCCAGCGCGTCGTCGTCGAGGGGCAGTCGTTCGTGAACACGCTCGCCGCGTACGACTCGTTCAACCCCGGACGCTTCTTCGACGACGCCGACCTCGAGCCCTACCGGCTCTCGCTCGAGGACCTCGAGGCGGTCTACGAGACGAACAACCAGGACGCGATCGGCCAGGCCATCGACTTCACGGCGCGCGTCACCGTGCAGGAGCAGGGCGGCGACGCCGAGGACGGCATCGTCAAGGTGAACGAGCCGCTGCGCGTACACGGCACCGATGTGTTCCTCCTCGGCAATGGATACGCGCCGACGGTCACGGTTCGAGACCCGGCGGGCGAGGTCGTGTTCACGGACTCGGTGCCGTTCCTGCCGCAGGACGCGAACCTCACCTCGATCGGCGTCGTGAAGGTGCCCGACGGACTCGAGGAGCAGGTCGGCATGGTCGGCTTCTTCTACCCGACGCAGGAGACGCTCGCCTCGGGTGCGTACACCTCGAACTATCCCGACCTCGTCTACCCCGTGCTCACCCTCAACGTGTACCAGGGCGACCTCGGCATCGACGGCGGCGAGCCCACCTCGGTGTACACGCTCGACCCCTCGTCGATGGAGCAGCTCACGGGAGGCTCGACCGACGTCGACTCGATCGAGCTCATGCCCGGCGAGACGGCCGAGCTGCCGAACGGCCTCGGCTCGGTGACCTTCGAGGATGCGTCGGCCGGCGCCGCCGCCGCCACCGAAGACGCGGATGCCGCGGATGACGCGGAGGCCGCGAACCGCGACTACTCGCGGAGCGTGCCGCGCTTCGCGAGCTTCGACATCCACAACGACCCCTCGCAGGGCTGGGTGCTCGCCTTCGCGATCCTCATCCTGGCGGGGCTGCTCGTCTCGCTCTTCGTGCCGCGGCGCCGCATGTGGGTGAAGGCCGCGCGCCGCCCCGACGGGAGCGTCGTGCTCGAGTACGCGGGGCTCGCCCGAGGCGAGGACCCGGCGCTCGAGGACGCGGTGGCGGCGTTCGCCGACCGGCACTCCCGATCGCTCGAATCCGCCGGTGACCACGCGAATTCTTCGACGTAAGGTAGAACAGTGCAGCTGACGCTCGATCAGATCTCCGTCTACAGCGTGTACTCGGCGATGGCCGTCTACGCGGTGGCGTTCATCGCGTATGCGATCGACCTCGCCCGCCGCTCGGCGGCGGCCACGAAGGCGGCGGATGACGCGTCCGCCTCGAACTCGGCCACCGCAACCTCGCGTGCGGGCGGCACGACCGTCATCGCCCCGCCCGTGCGGAAGGCGGCATCCGCCGGGTCGGTTCCCGACGGCGCCGTCGCGTACGGTCGCTCGCCCTCGCTGCGCGTGGGCGTCGCGCTCACCGTCGTCGCGTGGGTGCTGCACCTCACCGCCGACATCACCCGGGGGCTCGCCGCGGGCCGGGTGCCGTGGGCCAACATGTACGAGTTCGCGCTCACGGGCACGCTCATCATCACGACGGTGTACCTGCTCGTGCTCCTCGTCTCGAAGCACGACCTGCGCTTCCTCGGCACCTTCGTCACCGGCCTCGTGCTCGTGCTGCTCGGGGTCGCGACGGTGAACTTCTACGTGAGCGTCGTGCCGCTGCCGCCGGCGCTGCAGTCGGCGTGGCTCATCATCCACGTCTTCGTCGCCACCTCGGCGACCGGGTTCCTCGCGCTCGGGTTCGCCCTCTCGGTCGTGCAGCTGCTGCAGTCGCGGCGAGAGTCGCTCGTGGCATCCGCGAAGGACGTGAAGCAGAACTTCCTCGCGACGCTGCCCGACTCGGCCACGCTCGAGAACCTCGCGTACCGGGTCATCATCATCGGCTTCATCCTCTGGACGTTCACGCTCATGGCAGGCGCCATCTGGGCCGAGGCGGCGTGGGGGCGGTACTGGGGCTGGGACACGAAGGAAGTGTGGACCTTCGTCATCTGGGTGGTCTTCGCCGGGTACATCCACGCGCGGGCGACACGCGGCTGGCGTGGCTCGCGCTCGGCGTGGCTCGCGATCATCGGCTTCACGGCGGTGCTCTTCAACTTCACCGTGGTCAACCTGTTCTTCAAGGGACTGCACGCCTACTCGGGCCTCTGATCCCGCGCGCGGGTCTCACGGCTCGCTCGGTTGCGAAGCAGGCCGCTCACGGGCATGCTCGCTCCATGGGCACCGAGCTGCTCGAGCGTGAACCCGAACTCGCCGTACTCCGCGCCGCCGTGCGCGAGGCGATGGCGGGCCGTGGCCGCGTCGTGCTGCTCCACGGTGAGGCCGGCATCGGCAAGAGCACGCTCGTCGGGGCGCTCCGCGCGGATCCGCCCGGCGGCGCTCGCGTGCTCGTCGGCTCGTGCGAGGCGATGTCGACCCCGCGCACGCTCGGGCCGTTGCGCGACCTCGCTCCCGCCGTCGGGCCGAGACTCGGCAACGCGCTGCGCACCGGCGATCGCGAGGAGGTCTTCGCCTCGCTGCTCGACGAGTTCGCGGATGCCGCGGGCACCGTCCTCGTCGTCGAGGACGTGCACTGGGCCGACGAGGCCACGCTCGACGTGCTCCGGTTCCTCGCCCGCCGGATCGACGGACTCTTCGGCACGCTCGTGCTCACCTACCGCGACGAGCTCGATCGCGGCCACCCGCTGAGTCGTCTGCTCGGCGACCTCGGCCACGGCGACCGGGTCGACCGCATCGCCCTGTCGCACCTCTCGGCCGGCGCCGTGCGCGCACTGACGGCCGGGAGCGGGCTCGACGCGGCCCGCGTGTTCGCGATGACCGAGGGGAACCCGTACTTCGTGACCGAGCTCGTCGCCTCCGCCGACGAGGAGCGCGTGCCGCCGACGGTCGTCGACGCCGTCACCGGGCGGCTCCGGCGCCTCGATCCGGTCACGCAAGAGCACATCGAGCAACTCGCCGTCGTGCCGTCCGCCGTCGACACCGAGATGCTCTCGCGACTCGTGCCCGGCGCGGCCGGCGCCCTCCGCTCGGCGGAGGAGGGCGGGCTCATCGCGGTCAGCCCCGACGGCGTGCGGTTCCGCCACGAGCTCACGCGACGCGCGATCGTCGACGCCCTGCCGACGTCGCGACGCATCGAGCTCGAACGTCGGGTGCTCGCCGAGCTGCTCGCGTCGGGGCTGGCCGACCCCGCGCGGATCGTGCATCACGCGCTCGCCGCCGGAGACGCCGACGCCGTGGCCGAGTGGGCCCCCCGCGCGGGGCGCGATGCCGCGGCGTCGGGCGCGCACCGGCAGGCCGCCGCGCACTTCCGCGCGGCGTGCCAGCGCGCCGAGCGCTTCCCGCGTTCCGAGCGGGCCGGGCTGTTCGAGGAGTTCGCGATCGAGCTGTACACGGTCGGATCGGCCGCCGAGGCGATGGTCGCCCAGTCCGACGTCGTCGCACTCCGACGCGAGCTCGGCGATCCGCTGAAGCTCGGCGCGAGCCTGCGCTGGCTCTCGCGCTTCCAGTGGTTCGCCGGCCGTCGTTCCGACGCGGAGGCCTCGGCTCGCGAAGCATCCGCCGTGCTCGACGGCGCGGGCGACCCGAGCCTGTACGCCATGGCGCTCAGCAACGAGGCGCAGCTCGCCCTGCTCACCCACGAGTCGGGACGGGCGATCGAACTCGCCTCGCGTGCCATCGGGATCGCGCGAGAGACGGGCGACGCCCGGGTGCTCTCGCACGCGCTCAACAACCACGGCGCCGCGCTCATGTTCCGCGGCGACGACGCCGGGCTCGGCGAGCTCATCGAGGCCGGCGAGGTCGCGCTCGCCGTCGATGACATCGAGGACGCGGCCCGGGCATCGGTGAACCTCGTCTGGGCGCTGCTCGACCAGTACCGGCTCGACCTCGCCGAGGAACACCTCGCCCGAGCGCTCGAGCTGACGGAACGCTCGGAGTTCATCGGGTTCGCCACCTACCAGCAGATGGAGCAGGCGAGGCTCGACCTCGCGCGCGGCAGATGGGATGACGCCCTCGCACTCGTCGATCCGGCGCCCGAGGCGGCCCCGCACGCGCGGTGCGTCGCGCTGACCGTCGCCGGAACCGTGCGGCTGCGACGCGGCGAGGACGGCGCCGACGCCGCGCTCGACGAGGCGCAGCAGGTCGCGGAGCGGCTGGGAGAGCTGCAGCGACGTGGCCCGGTGGCCGCCGCCCGAGCGGAGGCCGCGCTGCTCCGAGGGGATGCCGCGGCTGCTCGTGCGATCGCGCGTCCGGAGTTCGAGGAGGCCGACCGGCGCAATGCCCTGCCGCTGCGCGCCGAGCTGGGGTACCTGCTGCGGCGCGCGGGCGACGAGGTCGAGATCCGCGACGACGACGAGCATCCGTTCGCGATCCAGGCACGGGGCGACTGGCGTCGCGCCGCCGAGCGCTGGCACGAGGCGGGCGCGCCGTACCACGAGGCGGCCGCTCTCGCGGAGAGCCCGCACGAGGCCGACCTGATCGAGGCGCTCGCGATCCTCGACCGGCTCGGCGCGGTGCCGCTCGCTCGTCTGGTGCGCGCCGAGCTGCGGGAGCGCGGAGTACGGAGCATCCCGCGCGGCCCGTCCACGCTGACGCGCCGCAACCCCGAGGGCCTCACGGATCGGCAGATCGACGTGCTGCGGCTGCTCGCCGACGGGCTCACGAACGCCGCGATCGCGGAGCGACTCGTGGTCTCGGTGCGGACCGTCGACAGCCACGTCGCGGCGGTACTCGCGAAGCTCGGAGTGCAGTCGCGGCAGGAGGCGGTTCGAGCGGCGGGCGATCTCGGCCTGCTCGCGACTCGGTAGCCGACCCGGCGACCGGGGGAGATGTCGGTACCCGGCTCCGCCGATCTCGGTAGCCGTCGCGGATTCGGCGGACACCCCGTCGGCGGTGGAATCGAGGCATGAACACGACATTCTCCATCAGCTCCCACTCCGCGATGCCCGAGCTCGGTCTCGCCGCTCGCCTGTTCCGACTCCTTCGCTCCCGCAGCGGCGCCGC
>JAPSJT010000173.1 GCA_031178045.1 Agromyces sp. | reverse complement strand
AACCGGAGGACACCATGCCCGTCACGCTCAACCCCTACCTGAACTTCCAGGACGACGCGCGCGAAGCGCTCGAGTTCTACCACTCGGTCTTCGGCGGTGAGCTGCGGATGAGCACCTTCGCCGAGTTCGGCGCCGCGCAGGACCCGGCCGAGAACGACCTCATCATGCACGGCCAGATCGACGGCGCGAACGGGGTCACCCTCATGGCGGCCGACACCCCGAAGCACCTCGACTTCTCGGGGCACTCGGGCTTCTCGGTGTCGCTCTCGGGCGACGACGACGCGACGCTCCGCGGCTACTGGGAGAAGCTCGGCGACGGCGCCCAGATCGTCGAGCCGCTCGAGGTCGCCCCGTGGGGTGACGCCTTCGGCATGCTCGTCGATCGCTTCGGCGTCGCCTGGGCCGTCAACATCACCGGCGCCGCAGCGTAGCGGCCGGACGGTTCAGCGCGCGCCGGCCGGCAGCGCGACGCCGTGCAGCGCCTCGACGACGGGTGCGAGCTCGGGCTGCGCCTCGGCCTCGGCGAGCACGCGTTCGAGCGTCTCGTCGTGGATCGGACGAGCCCGCTCGTACAGGGCACGACCGGCGGCCGTGAGCTCGGTGTAGATGCCGCGGCGGTCGTCGGCGCAGAGGATCCGGGTGAGCAGCATCCGGTCTTCGAGGCGATTGACGAGCCGCGTCGTCGCGCTCGGACTCAGCGCGGCCGCGCGAGCGAGCTGTTGCATGCGCATGTGCCAGCCGTCCTGGCGGCTGAGCGCGTCGAGCACGGTGTACTCCACGACCGAGAGGTCGGCGGATGCCCCGAGCGCGCGTTCGAGCTCGGCCTCGATCATGCCGTGCAGTGCCGCGAGCGTACGCCAACCCTGCGCGCGCACCTCGACCGCGTCGTCGGCGATGCCCATGTCTCCTCCTCGGCCGGAGTCCGGCGTCGATGTAGTTGCTTGCGCTTTGTATTTGCGTGTGCAACTATTAAGCCCGCCGCTGCAATAGACGGCGTCTGCAACTACTCGTTCAGTGTACAGGAGTTCTCCGCATGCCTCTCGGACTCGTCGCCCTCGCTCTCGGGGGCTTCGGAATCGGCCTCACCGAATTCGTCATCATGGGCCTCCTGCCCGAAGTGGCCGCCGACTTCGGCGTCACCGAGGCGGCGGCGGGCTGGCTCATCTCGGGCTACGCGCTGGCCGTCGTCGTCGGCGCGCTCGGTCTCACGGCCGCGACCACGCGGCTCCCCCGCAAGCCCGTGCTGATGGGCCTGCTCGTGCTCTTCATCGCCGGCAACGCGATCTCGGCACTGGCCGGCAGCTACGAGCTCATGCTCGCCGGGCGCGTCATCGCCGCCCTCTGCCACGGCGCATTCTTCGGCATCGGCTCGGTCGTCGCCGCGAGCCTCGTCGCCCCCGAGAAGCGCGCCGGCGCGATCGCGATCATGTTCACGGGCCTCACCGCCGCGAACGTGCTCGGCGTGCCGTTCGGCACCTTCCTCGGCCAGGAGTTCGGCTGGCGCTCGACGTTCTGGGTCATCTCGGCGATCGGCGTCGTCGCCTTCGCGGGGGTCGCGGCCCTCGTGCCCGGCGCGGCGGCCACTGCGGCGTCGGGCGCGGCATCCACCGAGGCCCCGCCGAGCCTGCGCCGCGAACTCGGCGCATTCCGCTCGGGCCAGGTGTGGCTCTCGCTCGTCGTCACCGTGCTCGGCTTCGGCGGCATGTTCGGCGCCTTCACCTACATCGCCTACACCCTCACCGAGGTGAGCGGTTTCGCCTCGAGCGCGGTTCCGTGGCTCCTCGTGCTCTTCGGCGGGGGTCTCGTCGTGGGCAACTGGATCGGCGGACGACTCGCCGACCGTTCGATCGACGCAACGCTGCTCGGCTTCATCGCGGCCCTCGTGGTCGTGCTCGCGCTCTTCGCCTGGCTCGCCGCGAGCCCCGTCGCCACCATCGTGCTGCTCGTCGCCATGGGCGGCTTCGGCTTCGGCACCGTTCCCGCCCTGCAGAGCCGGGTCATGCGGTACGCCGACCGGGCGCCGACGCTCGCTTCGGGCGCGAACATCGCCGCCTTCAACCTCGGCAACGCGCTCGGTGCGTGGGCGGGCGGCGTCGCCATCACGGCCGGACTCGGGTACACCTCGCCGATCTGGGTCGGCGCCGGCATCACCGCCGCGGCCCTCGTCGTGATGGTCGTCGCCTGGGCGACGGCGCGTAGCGCCGTCCGTGCCGACGCCACCCCGCGCCCGGCGACGGGATCGACGACGGCCGTGGCATCCGTCGCCTGAGCCTCCCTCCGCCCACCGCACCAGTCGCCGCCGCCGTTGCACTCGGGCGCGACGGGCGCACGGGCCCGCACCCCGACGAGTTCCACGGCGCCTGAGCGCTCGGCGCGTGAGCACCTCGCGGGAGGAGTTCGTCCGCTGCGGAGGAGCGGATGGGTGCTCCGCTCCTCTCTCGCAGGTGAACTCCTCCCGTGTGGTCTGATGCGCGGCACGAGGGCTAACACGCGGCCGCGCACTGGTCAATCCCCTGCTCCTGCAGGGTCGCGCGTGCCTACGGTGTGACCACCCGAGGCCGACGCGGCGCCGACCAGCCCCGTCGTGCGACGACGCCGACCCGGCTGCGACGGGAGACGTCGAACCATGACCGGGTGGAACGCGGACACACTTGCGCAGCCGGCGGGCGCCGGCGCGATCACGATCGTCGAGGGATCGTCGTTCTGCGTCTCGAGCGCGAACGGCGACATGCTTCCCGAGTTCCCGCATGGCGTCTTCTTCCGCGATACGCGATTCGTCTCCCGCTGGCTCCTGCTCATCGACGGAGCTCCGGTCGAGCCGCTGTCGGCGATGATCCCCCAACCGTTCCGGGCGGTCATCCTCGGTCGCGCCGGACACGTGCCCGGCCGGGCGGACACCCCGATCATCGTCGAGCGCGACCGGCGCGTCGATGGCGGCCTCCGCGAGCTCATCAGCATCCGGAGCTTCTCCCGTGAGCCGCTGGCCTGCCGCGTGGAGATCGCGCTGGAGGCCGACTTCGCGGACATCTTCGAGGTGAAGGAAGGGCGCTCGCGCGGCGTCCCGCTGGTCCCGGTGGAGGTGAGACCGGGCCGGATGCGCATCGACTCCGCAGCGACCGGCGACGGCGTCGGTCTCGCCGTCTCGATGGAGGACGGGGTGGTCGCCGGCAGCCGGGTGCGATTCGACCTCGAGTTGTCGCCGCACGGTTCCTGGTCGCAGGAGGTGCTCCTCACACCGACGGAGCACGGCGAGCAACTGCGGATCCACCCCGACGACGAGGGGCCCGACTTCGAGTCGGAGCCGGCCCGCCGTTACCTCGCGTGGCATGCTCGGATCCCTGCGCCGTCGCTCGAGGACGACTCGATCGAGCGCGTCATCCTGCAGAGCCATCAGGACCTGGGCGCGCTTCGCATCTCGGACCCCGCGCATCCCGACCGAGAGGTCGTGGCCGCCGGCGTGCCGTGGTTCATGGCGCTCTTCGGGCGGGACTCCCTGCTGACCGCGCTCATGGCGCTGCCCGTGGACCCCACCCTCGCCCTCGGAACCCTCGAGACGCTGGCCGATCTGCAGGGGACCCGCAGCCACCCCTCCTCGGAGGAGCAACCCGGCCGCATCCTGCACGAGGTGCGACTCGGTGCCACCACGAACCTCGCGCTCGGTGGCAGTTCGGTCTACTACGGCACGGCGGACGCCACCCCGCTGTTCGTCGTCGCCCTCGGCGAGCTCGCGCGCTGGGGCGGACTGCCCGAGGACCCGAGCCGGCTCGTCGCTGCGGCGGACCGAGCGCTCGAGTGGATCGAGCGTGACGGCGACCGCGACGGCGACGGGTTCGTCGAGTACGCCCGCCTCAATGAGCACGGCCTCATCAACCAGGGCTGGAAGGACTCGTGGGACGGCATCAACTTCGCCGACGGCACGTTGGCCGAGCCGCCGATCGCCCTCTGCGAGGTGCAGGGCTACGTCTACGAGGCGTATCTCTCCCGCGCACTCCTTGCGACCATGGACGGCGATGATCGCGCGGCGGCATCGTGGAGGGAACGCGCCGCCCAACTGAAGGTGGCGTTCAACGAGCAGTTCTGGCTGCCTGAGCGCGGTTACTTCGCCGTCGCGCTCGATCGCGACAAGCGCCCGGTCGACGCCTGTGCTTCCAACATGGGGCACTGCCTCTGGACCGGCATCGTCGACGAGGACAAGGCGGGGAGCGTCGCGGATCGGCTGCTCTCGAACGAGATGTTCAGCGGCTGGGGGGTGCGCACGCTGGCGTCCGACATGGGGGCCTACAATCCCGCGAGTTACCACAACGGCTCGGTCTGGCCCCACGACAACGCCATCGTCGCCGCCGGGCTCATGCGTTACGGCTTCGTCGAGGCGGCCACTCGCGTGATCTTCGGCATGTTCGAGGCAGCGACCCGATTCGACGGCCGGCTGCCCGAGCTCTTCTGCGGCTTCGGCCGCGACGAGTACGCGGAGCCGGTTCCGTATCCCGCCTCCTGCTCACCGCAGGCCTGGGCGGCGGCCACGCCGATCTCGCTCATGCGCACGCTGCTGCGTTTCGACCCATCGGTACCGACCGGCGAGGCGTGGCTCGCGCCGACGCCCAACACCGAGCTCGGCGACGTGCACCTCGGCAACGTTCCGTTCGCCGGATCCCGGCTCGAGGTCGACATCTCCGCGAACGGCATCGTCGTGGAGAACCTCCCCGAGGGTCTGACGCTCCACCTGACTCCCCGCCCGTGGGCGGAGGCCCGGCTGCGGAGCAGCGCATCATGAGGATCGGCATCATCGCCCCGCCGTGGCTGCCGGTGCCGCCACCTGCCTACGGCGGTGTCGAGGCGTTCGTCGACACGCTCGCGCGCGAACTGCAAGCTGGAGGCCACGACGTGGTGCTCGCGGCATCCGGTGACAGCACGTGCCCGGTGCCCCGCCTCCCCGGCTTCCCGCCGTCGAGTCCGGCGGCCATGGGCACGACGACGATCGAACTCCCGCACGTGATCCGCTCCTACGCCCGCGTCACCGACGTCGACGTCATCGTCGACAACACGCTCGCGGGCCCGGTCGTCGCGAGTACCGCCGCGGCGGTACCGGTCGTGACCGTCGTACACGGCGAGCTCATCGACCAGGCGGAGGAGATCTACGGCGCGGCCTCGGCATCGATGACCTTCGTCGCGATCTCGCGGCATCAGGCCTCGACCTCCCACCGGCTGCGC